>JBKJHG010000048.1:0-34878 GCA_046599115.1 Gemmatimonadaceae bacterium | reverse complement strand
CCGGGGGTAACCGCGAAGTAGGTGCAAGGAAAACGGCCACTGCAAATGCAAATGAACTGGGCTCCAGACTGTAGTCCATAAGCCAGGAGTCGTTAGTCACTACTCGGTGACTTCACTTGCGGGGCATTGAACCCCGGACTCAACGAAAGTACGACGTCTGATCGCGGCAGAAGAAGTCATCGAGTCGTTCACTACAGACTCCTGACTAGCAGACTGAAGTCTGGAGTCCCGTTCATCTGCTGTAGCCGTTGCAGTTGCAGCGGGAGGTCCCGGTCGTTCCCCCCTACCAACAATTAGCTCTCCCGCTCCGGTGCCGAGCAGTATATTTGGGGGGTATTACTCCCCTGCCAGTCTGGAGGCGTAATTGATCGTTGGCTGTCTCGCTCTCAATGCTTCCTTCGAGCCATTGACGATGGTTCCGCTGCGTCGCGCCCTGCGCCTTGTGATCGACGGTAAAGCGGAGATCGTCGAGGCCGATGCCGATCGCGTCGTGCGATCGGAGCGGCTGACGATTCCGCGTCCCGCGGTGATTCGGCTCACGCGCTTCATCCACGTCCCGCGCCGCTTCCGTCGCCAGGTAACGAATACTTTTCTTTTCGCCCGCGACCGCTACCGCTGCCAGTACTGCGGACGGATGCAGATGGAGCTCAAGCCGCGCGAGTCGCTGACGCGCGATCACCTGATTCCGCTCTCACGCGGCGGATCGAACGACTGGACGAACGTCGTCACCGCGTGCAGCCCGTGCAACACGCGCAAGGCGAACAGCCTGCCGAGCGAGATCGGGATGCACCCGATGCACGCGCCGGTCGAGCCGCACTTCGTGCATCTGAGCTGGGCGGTGCGCCGTCTCACACCGACGCAGGCGCGCTACATCAGGATGTTCTATGGGGAAGAGACGCTGCACCATCTCGAAGACCTGGAGCACAAGCATCCGCGGCCGGGACTCCAGGTAGTTCATTCCTGACAGGTAGGAACTGCGACGGCCGCTGCAACGGCAGATGAACGGGACTCCAGACTCTAGTCCATAAGTCAGGAGTCGTTGGTCACTACTCGGTGACTTCACCGGCGGACCATCGGACACCGGGCTCAACGAAAGTACGACTCCCGATCGCGGCACAAGCAGTCACCGAGTCGTTGACCATAGACAGGTGACTATAAGACTACAGACTGGCGTCCCGTTCACCTGCCATTCAGTTGCTGTTGCCGTTGCCGTTAAGGCTTGAATGTCCCCGAACGACTCTCGTAGTGCCGTTTCTCCCCGCCAAGCAGCCGGACCACTAGCGTTCTGAGTCCTCGTGTCACTGCCGTGCCGGGATTCTTCTCCCCCCTCACCGCCGGTTTTAGCTCGCCGCGCAGCCAGCGCTGGACCTCATCCAAATCGCTTAGCGAAAGCGTCTCCACGTCGAGCAAAAGATTGTAGTACGTGCGCTGGCCCTTCTTCGGCAGCTGGATCGTCACCCGATACGGTCCCTCAACCGCGAGCGCCGCGTCATCCAACCGGTCGAATTCTCCGAGCGATGCCGGGACATTGTTCACGATCCGGAACAGCTGGTACTTCTTCCCCAGCACATCGTACTTCACGATCACGTCCCACTCTGCCGCCGCCTTGATGTCGTCGAACCACCGCCCGACCGCCCACCGCTCGAGCCGGTAGTGCAGGCGCGCCGGAAATCCATTGGCCAGCAGATCGCGCATCGAGGCGTCGCCCAGAAGTCCCGACGAGGCGATCACCGGCCCCTCTTCCGACGACGTCGCCTGCGGCGGCGCGATGACCTGCAGTGTCGGCGATCGCTGCGCGTACGCCGGCGCCGAGAGGAGGAGTGCGACTGCCGCAGCCGTCATTGCTCTGCGCATTCTCAGAACCGTCGGCTCACTCTCACGAACACATTCGCCGGCTCCTTCGAGACCGACACCGCCTTCGCCACGTACACGCCGAAGATTCCCAGATCGAGTCCGAGTCCGACATCGGTGCGGAACGTTCGGAATGGTGGGATGTTGCCGCGTCCGTATCTCAGCCCCGCCATCCGATCGCCGACCAGCCATCCGCGACCCGCATCCACGAACGCAACAGCCGTCGGCCTGACGGTGAATCCAACGCGGCGAATTCTGATCGGCCTCGAGTTCACCACGTCTAGGAAGTGCGCGTGCAGCTCGCTGCGGTACTCCAGCTGCGCCAACGCGATTCGATCGCACTGCGCGGGAAGGCCAACCGGCGCGACTCCCGAATTGCACTGGAAAACGTCAGCGCCGGGAAGTGTCGCGTCGCGGAAGTCGTAGCCGGGAAGCGTCGCCACCCCGCCCAACGACAATCGCCGCTCCATCGGCAGCGGGTCTCCGTGCAGCCACCCGCCGAGCACGAGCCGCGCGTTGATCTGCGTCACCGGCGAGATCTTCAGGTAATCGCGAAGATCGAGCAGCACTCTTCCGTACGTTATGTGCCCCAGCGACGATGCCCGCGCCAAATTCGAGATCACTCCTGGAGTAGTTATCCGCCCCGATCCGAGCTCGTACTCTGCGAGCAGATTCAATCCCGTCGCAGGTGATTCCGGAGTATTGCGCGAGTCCAGCCTCGCCTGCGCCGTCGCGATGCGGAATCTTCCACCGTCGAGAGTGGGATTGGCGCGGAAGGCAGCTCCGTTCTTCCAGGCAGTGAACACTTCCCGTGCCGAGCGCGAGGCCCAGCGCTCGTCGCTCATCTCGAGTTTGAAGCTGCTCCGCGCGCTCATCATCAGCGCCGCAGACGCCTTCGCTCCGTGCCGTCCGTAATAGTCGCGATAGTCGCGGTGGAAGAAGAATGTCGCCAACCCCGATTCCGCTCCGCTCATCTGCCACGGTTCCACCGCATCCACGATGTCGAATGATGAGAGATTGACATCCCAGCCTCGTCCAGCCGGATCCGCTCGACGGGCGTCAAGCGTGACCGAGTGACCGAGGTTCTGCGAATCCCAGCGAAATCCGTTCGCCGAGCGCACAATTCCGAGGACATCGGCGCGGAAGGTGACGCCGTCGAGCGTATCTCTGATCCACGGCCCGATGAGCACCGGCAGCCCCTCGACGCGGTTGTACGTTCCGCCGGAGGTGATCCGGATCCCCGAGTTGCGGCGCTCGCTCCCCCAGAAATGGGAGGGAAGCGTGTCGGCCGCGACGCTGTCGGGTCGTTGCGCGCGAAGCTCGAGCTTCGGGACGAGCAGCAGGCCGATCGTGACCGCGGTGACAAGTCGCATTTCTATTGTACTCCGCCGGAGTCGATTCCGAGCCGTCTCATCCTTCTGTAAAGATTTGGCCTGTCCGTCTGCAGCCGCCGCGCCGCCTCGGCGACGTTGCCTTTCGAGTCCGAGAGCGCGCGGCGAATGACATTTCGTTCGTAGCTGTCGATCGCGTCTACCAATGGCTTTCCTTCGGGCGGGTGTTCGTCGGTTGGTTTCGCCGTTCGCGTTGCGCGCGGGACCGCTCCATCCGCAGGCAGCACTTCATTCAGCTCGCGGGATGAGATCTCGGTGCCGGGGTGCATTATCGCGATTCGCTCGACCACATTCGCCAGCTCGCGGACGTTTCCCGGCCACGGGTATTCGCGCAGCATCGCCAGCGCGTCATCCCTCCATACTGGGCGGGGGCGTCCCGTGCGCTTGAAGAACTGTTCCGAGAAGTGATGGACGAGAGGGATGATGTCTGTCGGTCGTTCTCGCAGCGGCGGGAGTGCAAGAGGAATCACATTCAATCGGAAGAAGAGATCCTCGCGAAAGCTGCCGCTCTTAACTGATGCGAGTAGATCGTGGTTCGTCGCCGATACGATCCGCACGTCTGTCCTGATGACTTTGTTCCCGCCGACGCGTTGAATTTCCTGCGCCTCGATCGCGCGCAGCAGCTTCGCCTGCGCCTCCGGTCCGAGATCGCCGACTTCGTCGAGGAAGAGCGTTCCCTTGTGCGCCAGCTCGAATCGCCCGACCCGCGTCTGCGTCGCGCCCGTGAACGCGCCGCGTTCGTGGCCGAACATCTCGCTTTCGACCAGGTCGCGGGGAATCGCCGCGCAGTTCACTCGAATGAATGGCTTGTCGCGCCGCTCGCTGCCTTCGTGGATCGCGCTCGCCACCAGCTCCTTTCCCGTTCCCGACTCACCGGTAATCATCACCCGGGCGTCGGTGGGAGCGACTCTCGCAATGAGGCTCCGCACTTCCTTCATCACGCCGCTGTCGCCCACCATCTGGCCGGCGAGTCCCATCTCTTCGCGCAGCGCGCGTGTCGCGCGCCTCGCCTGCCGGAGCTCGATCGCCGACGCGACGGCGAGAAGTACACCTTCCGGCGTAAGCGGTTTTTCGAGGAAGTTGAATGCCCCGAGCTTCGTTGCCTTCACCGCGTCTGCCAACCCGGCACGCCCGCTCATCATTATCACTGGAAGGTCGGGTGCTATGTCGCGCAGCTTCTCGAGTGCGACGATTCCGTCCTGGTCGCCCGGCATCATCAGATCGAGCAGCGCGACGTCGGGCTCAGAGTCGCGGACTCTCGCTATCGCATCGGCAGCGTTGGCCGTCTCCGCGACGTCGTATCCCTCCGCGCTGAGAAGCGCGCCCACCATCCGCCGGATGTTGGGCTCGTCATCGGCAATGAGAACCGTCGGCACTCAGCTCTGCGCGACGGCGGCCTTCTCGGGCTTTGCTTCCGAGAGAAGCTTGGTCGTAAAACGCTGTCCTTCGGAGATCCGCTCGACTTCGATCGCCACCGCCTCCACTGCCTGCTCGATACGCTCCAGTCGGGAGGTCACCTCGGCGGGAATCATCGCCGTTTGGCTCGAGCGCTCGATCTTCTTCGCGTACGCGCGAAATAGCGGCCACAGACCGCCCATAATGATGGCGGTGATGGGAATCATGAACGGGCTTATTGAAAACATTCTAGCTCCTGCCTTCGTTGATGTCGGCTGCTGGAAGTGTAAACGTTATCTGTGTTCCCTTTCCTAACGTACTCTTTGCTTCGACGGTTCCATTGTGCGCCCAAATCGCCTGGCGCGCGATCGCGAGTCCGAGCCCTGTTCCTCCCGCCTTGTGCGTCACGTAGGGATCCCAAATTCTCCCCAGCTCCTCGGGCGGGACACCGCATCCGGTATCGGCAACTGTCACTCGAACTGCGCTTCGATCGCCAAGCCGGACAGGAGTAACTTGCACCTTGATGGATCCGTCCGCCGTCGACGCGTCCACCGCATTGAGGAGTACGTTGCTCAGTGCCCCCGCGAGCGCCGAGTGGTTGCCCAATACAATAGGTAGTCCCGGCGCCACGTCCATCTCGAGCTTCATCGTATCCGGCACGATGCTCCTCGCCGTGTACTTCACCAGCTCGGCGATGTCGATCTCCGACGGCGGACCCTCGGGAAGCTTTCCGAACTGGGCGAAGCTCGCGGCCATCCGCTCGAGCCTCTTCGACTCCGTCTCCAGAACCTGAATGCTGTCGCCTAGGTCGTACGGCGAGTCGCGCTTGAGCTTCTCGATGGCGAAGCGGATGGGGGTGAGCGGATTCTTGAGCTCGTGCGCGACGCGGCGCGCGCTTTCGCGAAATGCCTGAAGCCTCTCGGCTTCGATCGCCTTCTGGCGCCCCTCGTCAATTTCAGCCGCCATCGCCCGCATGCTCTGACGCAGCTTCTCGAACTCCGGAGCCCCGCGAACCCGGCTCGTAACAATCACCGGCTCGCTCGCTCCGCTCTGAACGATTCGGGGAGGGGCAGGGGGCGGCAGCGGGTCGCCGTGAGCTATGAGATCGGTCCACCTCACTAACTCGTCGAGCGGACGGCTGAGCTGCCGGCTCAAGTGCCCCGCCACTCGCGACGCAGCTCCAGTCAGAACGAGAAGCGCGAAAATTCCCGCCGCCGCAACCAGTCTCACCGAGCGCGCGGCAAGAAAGCTGAACCGGCGCGCCTGCTCGCTCGAGCGGCGAAGCTCGCGCTCGTGCGCATCGATCGCGGCGCGCTGCCTCGCATTCATCGGCCTCTCCCGAGCCGCCGCGATTGCCGTTTTGCCGGTGGACGCGACCGAGTCCCAACCCGCCCGTCCGCTCAGTAAAGGAAGGGCTGTGCTCACCGTCCCGCTCCAGAGCAAAGTCAGGAGCAGCGCCGGGATGATCGCAAAAAGCGAGAGGATAAGGACCAAACGCGTCCTAAACCGGAGTTGATTCATGACTCGTACCCGATAAATTACACCTTACGGCGCGACTTCGAGGATCCGGCGCACACGTGGCGAATAAGGCCGACGTGATCTCCTGGACCTGAAGACGCACTGCCTGCGGCACCTCGCCGCGGGAGTCAGAGGTGAGCACCGTGCATTTGCCGGCCGCCGCCTGTACCTGAATCATAAGGAAAATGAGTCCTCGTCCCACGCGGCACGTGCCTTCGAAGGCAAAACGTGCCCATTTGGCCCCTAGTGCCAGCGTAGCCCCAATTCATCGCGGTCCCCAGGCAAATCTGAATGCCATGGCCGGAACCCCCATCCACCACCACCCCAACGCTGCGCTCCTCATCGACTTCGACAACGTCACGATGGGAATCCGCTCCGATCTCCAGACCGAGCTGAGAAATCTGCTCTCGTCGGCGATTGTCAAAGGAAAAGTCGCAGTCCAGCGCGCGTACGCAGATTGGCGTCGCTATCCGCAGTACATCGTCCCGATGTACGAGTCGTCAATCGATCTGATCTACGCTCCCGCCTACGGCTCGGCGAAGAAGAACGCCACCGACATCCGCCTCGCCATCGACGCTCTTGAGCTCGTCTTCACGCGCCCCGAGATCGGGACATTCATTCTGCTCTCCGGCGACTCCGACTTCTCGAGCCTCGTCATCAAGCTCAAGGAATACGGCAAGTACGTCATCGGCGTGGGAATCCGTGAGTCGTCGAGCGACCTGCTCGTTCAGAACTGCGACGAGTACTATAGCTACAACGCCCTCGCCGGCTTGGTGAAGTTCGGCGACGAAGAGAACGTCAAGCGCGATCCGTGGGAGCTTGTCGGCGAAGCCATCGAGCGGATGCAGCGCAACGGCGACGTGATGCGCGCCGACCGCCTCAAGCAGGTGATGCAGCAGATGGACAATTCCTTCGATGAGAAGGATCTCGGTATGGCGAAGTTCTCGCGCTTCGTCAGCGAAGCCGCGCATAAGGGCTTGCTCACGCTGACCAAGCTCGAGAACGGTCAGTTCGAAGTCGGCCCCGCAGTTAAAAACGGCGAAGCGGCTCCCGCTGCTGCAGCCGGCGAACTCTCCACCGTTCCCGCGCCGGCGAAGAAGGAAGGCGAGCGCCCCAGCCGTGGTCGTCGCGGCGGTCGTGGCGGTCGCGGTGGTCGCGATCGCGAGCCTCTCGCCGCGAGAGCAGCCGCAGCTGCTGCGGCTCCCTCGGCTCCCGCGCCGGTTGAAGAGCCGGTCGTCGAGACGCAGTCCACCGAAATCGGATCCAGCGGAACGCGACTCACTCGTGACGAAGCATTCAAGCTCGTTCGCAGCTCCGTCGAGTCTCTTGTGAGAGACGGCGAAACGCCGCGCGCCACCGCAGTCCGCGCCACCGCGCGCCAGCTGCTCGGCCGCGACAGCGAGAGTCTGAGTGAGAAGAACTTTATTCGCATTCTACAGGACGCGCACGCCGGTGACATCATCGATCTGAGAAAGCGCGGCAACGACTACGAAGTAGATCTCGCGTCGTCCGCCGCGCCCGTCACCGAGCAGCTCGCCGCGAATGCACCCGCGACGAAGACGCCCGGACCGACGGCGACGCCCGCGCGCGCCGGCTCCGTTCCGCGCGGACGCGGACCGACCGGTGGCAAGCGTGGAGAGATCCCGGCTGATCTCTTCTCCGTTGGCGTCGTTCCGAGCTGGGACACTCCCGCGGCAGCGACTTCGGTCACTGAACCTGAAGGCGCCGAGGAAGTCGTGTCGGCGGATGCTGAAGAGCCGGTGAAGGCGAAGCGGCCGTCACGTCCGCGTCGTCCGCGCAAGACGGCGAGCGAAGGCGATGAAGCAGCGCCGGCAAAGCGTCCGCGCAAACCGCGTACTGCGACTGGCGAGTCGGCGTGAGCCGAGCGGCATCAAGCCGGTTGTCGAGTGACGATGCGCCCCGGATAAAACCGGGGCGCATTTTGTCACGGGCCTTTTACGCTCGCGAAACCGAGCTTGTCGCCCGCGAGATGCTGGGCTGCGTGCTCGAGCACGAGACGCCGGAAGGAAAAGCGAGCGGAATCATCATTGAAACTGAAGCGTATGTCGGCGAGCACGACGAAGCCTGTCACGCTGCCGCCGGACGAACGGCGCGCACGGCGCCTCTCTACGGTCCCCCCGGGGCATCCTATGTGTACTTCATCTACGGGATGTATTGGTGTTTCAACGCCGTCACCAGGAAGGAGGGACTCCCGAGCGCGGTTCTCGTCAGAGCGCTCGAGCCGCTGACGGGGGTTCAGCTGATGCGGAAGCGCCGCTCACACGCAAAAACGGACAGCGATCTCACGAACGGTCCGGGCAAGCTTTGCGGCGCGCTTGGCATCGACCGCGCCGCGAACGGAATCTCGCTTCAGCGCGCGCCCCTCGTCATCAGACAGGGCCGCGAGTATTCGGATAGTGAAGTGCGCGTGACACCGAGAATCGGCATCACGCGCTCTGTTGATTGGCTGCTGAGATGGATCGTGGCCGGCAATCCTTACTTGTCGCGCCGGCCCGCAAAGCGCTAGATCAACGCGATCCCTCGATCGAGCTTCCGAAGTTGTAGCGTATCCCAACCTCAAAAAAGCTCATCGTGCTTCGTATCAGAAAATCAGCGCCACTTGGCAGCACCGTCTCCTGAGCGAAGAAAGCGGTGCGCTTTACCTGGACCTGCGCGCCGGCCATCACGAGAAGCGATGCGCGGCTTCGATGCTTTTCCGTGTCGTCCAGGAAGAACTGACTGGGAGCGCCGCCGATGCTGTCCGGTTGCGCTACCGCGCTTCCGATGAGACTGATTGCAGCGCCGACGCCTGCGTAAGGACGGAGCGCGCCGAACGGTCCCGGGAAGACGACCCCCGCGAAACCCACGCGGCGCAGGTCGCGAAGCTTTATCTGTCTCGTTCCGTTCGCCGAGTTGGCGTCAGTCGCAGTGAGCGTCTTTCCGAAGAAGGATTGGTCCGCCGAGATGTACAGGCCGCCCTGCTTGCGAGTGATCAGCCAGTCGAGCCCCCACGTCGGGGCCGAGGTCGTTCCATTCCCGGGCGCAGTGAAGGTATTGACGCCGCCCTTCACTCCCCAGAACCACGAGTTGTCGAAGTTACCGCTGCGTTGCGCGGATACCCGCGGCGCCGCGATCACACACGCGGCGAGCACTGCCGTCAATCTCGAAAGGCGCATCGGTTTTCCTCATATGAGTCCGAGCTTCGTGCCGACGGACTTGAACGCCGCGATCGCTTCATCGAGATCAGCGCGCGAATGCGCCGCGCTGAGCTGGCAGCGCACACGCGCTTCTCCCTGAGGCACGACCGGGAATCCGAATCCCGTCACAAAGACGCCTTCCTCCAGCAGCAAGTCACTCATTTTGATCGCCGACGCTGTTTCCCCCACAATAATCGGGACGATCGGCGTTTCCCCCGGAAGCGGCTTGAACCCCGCCTCGGCGATCGCCGCGCGGAAGTAACGGGCGTTGTCGTGGAGCTTCTTCACCAGCTCCGGGTGCTTCTCGAGGTGATGCACCGATGCCAGCGCACTCGCCGCGACAGTTGGAGGCAGAGCGTTCGAGAACAGCTGCGGCCGTGACCGCTGCGTCAGCAGGTCGCACAACGCCGCGGGTCCGGCGACAAACCCGCCTGCCGCGCCCCCCAGCGCCTTTCCGAGCGTCGAGGTGATGATGTCCACTTCCCCTAGCACACCATAGTGTTCGGCGACGCCGCGCCCCGTCGCTCCCATCACCCCCGTACCGTGGGAATCATCCACCACCACGATCGCGTTGTGATCCTTCGCCAGCTGCAGGATCTCGGGAAGCTTGGCGATGCTCCCTTCCATCGAGAACACACCGTCCGTCCATATGATCCGCCGCCGAGCGCCCTTCGCAGTCTCCAGCTTTCCGCGGAGGTCGTCGAGGTCGGAGTGCTTGTAAACGCCCGTCGTGCATTTGGTGATGGACTTCGCGAGACGGATCGAGTCGATGATCGAGGCGTGATTGAGCGCGTCGGAAACGACGAAGTCTCCTTCTTCGACGATCGAAGCCGTTAGCCCTTCATTGGCATTCCACGCCGAGACGTAGCTGAGCGAGCCTTCTGTCCCGACGAGGTCGGCAAGCGCCTGCTCTAGCTCGCGATGTATCGTGAACGTCCCGCAGATGAACCGGACGCTTCCCGTGCCGGCGCCATACTTGTCGAGACCTTCCTTGCCGGCGCGCACAACTGCTGGCTCGCTGCTCAGCCCGAGATAGTTGTTCGACGAAAGAATGAGCACTTCGCCGCGCCCTTCCATCGTCACGCGCGCCGCTTGCGGCGAGTCAATGTAATTGAGGCGCTTGTATACGCCGTCCTGCTTCAGCTTCGCGATGGAGCTCTGAAGCTCGGTGTTGAATCCCGGATTTAGCGTCACGTGTCTCTCATTCGTAGTCGTTGCGGAGCGCGTTCCCTACGCGATCTCGAAGATGACTTTGCCTGCTTCGCCCGATTTGATCGCGGCGATCGCGGCATCGGCTTCATTTAGTCCGAATCGGTGCGTAATTACCGGCATCGGGTCGAACCCGGCGCGCAGGAAACGCGTCATCTGATGCCAGGTCTGGTACATCTTCCGGCCGACAACGCCGTAAACGGTCAGCCCCTTGAAGATGATCTCTTTGGCCAGATCTACCTCCACTTTTTGCGAAGGGATGCCGAGCATCTGCACTCGGCCGCCAACGCGCACCAGTTGTAGGGCCTGGTGAATCGCAGCCGGATTGCCGGACATCTCCAGAACGACATCCACGCCGAGGTTGTCGGTGGCGCCCATCACAACCCCTTCCGCCTGCTCCGGACGGATCGCATCGGTCGCGCCCATCGTCCGAGCGAGCGCGAGCCGCGTCTCGTTAACGTCGGTCGCGATCACCCGCGACGCGCCCGCCGCCTTGCAGATACCGACTGCGAAGATGCCGATCGGGCCGCAGCCGGTGATGAGCACCGTCGAGCCGGGAAGGTCGGCGGTGAGCGCGGTGTGAAACGCATTGCCCATCGGATCGTGAATGCCGCCGACGTCGAAGGAAACGTTGTCGTCGAGGTGCCATACGTTTGTCGCTGGCATCGAGATGTACTCTGCGAAACAACCGTCGCGATCCACGCCGATGATTTTCGTAAACGGGCAAACGTGGGCATTTCCCGTGCGGCAGAGGAGGCATCTCCCGTCCACGATGTGCCCCTCGGCAGTGACGCGATCACCCTCGCGCACGTCGGAGACCAGCCGGCCGACTTTGACGACGTCACCGGCGAACTCGTGGCCCACGACGAACGGCGGCTTGCATCGCTCGCTCGCCCAAGGATCCCAGTCGTAGATGTGAACGTCGGTGCCACACACGCCCGCGCGGCGGACCCGGATTAGAACTTCGTCGTCTCTGATCTGCGGCTCGGGAACATCCTTCAGCTTGAATCCCGGCGCGGCGGTTTCTTTGACAAGGGCTTTCACGAGCCAAACCTGATAGGAAGCGCGCCGGGATGGAAGAGGAAAATCAATGTCAAGTTCAGCGAATCCTGGGTGAACGAGTAACTAGTAATGAGTAAATGGCCGAACGAATCCGGCACGCAAATGACATCACTGCTGCGATCGAACTGAGAAACCACTTACCAGTTGCTCATTACTCGTTGCAGTTATTTCTATTGCGCACAAAATCGTCTCTTCCTATATTCGCGTTCGGTTACGAAACACAATGCGCACTCGTGCGTCTTCATTGTAACCACGCGGGCCAGTCGAGGACGCGATGCAGTACTCGCCGGCTCCATCGGGGCGCCGCGAGAGTATCACTTCATCGTGGAGAGACCAAATGGCTGCAAAGAAAGGACGCAAGGCTGCCAAGAAGGGTGGACGCAAGGCAGCGAAGAAGGGCGGACGCAAGGCCGCAAAGAAGGGCGGCAAGAAGCGCAGATAGTTTTGCGTCATTGCACGAAACGAGAAAGCCGGCCTTCGAGCCGGCTTTTTTGTTTCTATCTCGAGTACCTTCCGTTCGCCAGCTCGACGATCTTGGCGATCAGCGCCGGATACTCGATTCCTGCCTTCTGCGCCGCGCGCGCGAACTCGCTCTGCTCTTCGAGGTAGCAGTTGGGGTTCGCCTCGATCACGTAAATTTCTTCCTTCGCCGTGACGCGTAGGTCGATTCGGCCGTAGTCCCGCAGTCGGAGCGCCTGAAAAGCGTCCTTCGCCACCTGCTGCATCCGCTGCTCCAGCTCTTCCGGAACATCTGTCGGAAAAATGGACTGCGTTCCCTCGAACTCGGCGCCTTTCCCCTCGCCATCCTCGCCCCACTTCGCGTCGTAGCTCGCGATCTTCGGCAATCCGGCAGGGTACCCCGAGAAATCCATCTCCACTACCGGGAAAGTCGTTATCTCGCTGTTGCCCAGAACGCCGACGTAGAACTCGCGGCCATCAATGAACTCCTCGACGAGCACCGCAGACCTGAACTCCTCCTGCATCGAGCCCATTACGCTCAGCAGCTCCTTCACGTCGTTGACGATGGACTTCTGCGTGATCCCAAGCGACGCGTCTTCCTGCGGCGGCTTGATGATGAGCGGAAAGTCGATGTCACCCGCCCAATCAACTGTTCCCCGGAACACTGTCGCGAACTTGGCGGTGAGAATCCCGTGGAAGGAGAGAACTTTCTTGGTCAGAGTCTTGTCGCCGGCGAGCATCAAACCGGACGGGCTCGAGCCGGTATAGCGGAGGTTCAGGAGATTCAACAGCGCCGCGATGTTCGACTCCAGCGCGCTCTTCCCCTGAAATGACTCGGCGAGGTTGAATACGAGATCCGGCGACGACGAGATCAGCTCGCGCATTATCGGCTCGACTTCGTTTCCGACGACGAGGCGCGATACTTCGTTGCCGTTCGACCGAAGCGCGCTCTCGAGCTGGCCGAGCACCGGATCCACCGGCGGCTCGAGAGCGTCCTGGGTGTGCAAGAGGACTATTTTCACTTAGTTCGCCGTATCGCTCCGGTCCACCGCGTTGGTGTACCTGTAGTTCATTATCACTGCGGTCCCGAACGCCGTCAGCTCGATGAGTATGGACGCTTCCAAGCCGGCCGCCCTGAGCCGCAGCTCGGCGCTGCGCTCGGATAGAAAGTCCACGAACTGTCGCACCGCATTGCCGTTCTCGCCAGTCCAGTACGAGATGCGCGTGACGATCTCGCGCCGGTGGCGAGCGATGAACTCCGCGGCGCTCAGCGCATCGGCTGCGATCGTTTCGTCGGCGAAGATGGTGCGCAGGTCGCCGTCGAAGATCCGTGGATCGCGAAGAGGCACCGCGCCTCCGGAATCCTTGTAGTGATCGGCGACGGTGTACTGCATCGCCGACACGGGGAGATCGTCCTCGGACGGCTCGGGAACCTCCGGCACCTGATTCGCGACTTCGTGCATCACAGCGTCCATATACTCGAGCTTCGCCAGCGCGCCCGAACCTTCGTACTCGCGACGCCAATCGATGTCCGGTGTGAGCCAGACGGCGAACGTCTCCGCAAAGTCTTCGTCAGGATGCTTCTGCGCGTACCAGCCGAGGATGTGGCGAACGAAATTGCGCGAGAAAGGGTTTGGACGATATCGCTCGCGATAAGGGCGCGAGTACGGTCCGAAGATCTTTCGCCAGTCGCCGCGATCGTAAAGACGGTACGCGTAGTTGAACGCGTGACCCGCTTCGTGGCGGAGAAAGCGCATCGAATCGAGCTCCGATTCGACGGAAACGGAAAAGTCTTCCTCGATGCGAGAAAGACGCGCGTCGGCGAGATAGAAGGGGACGCCGATGAGCGGCGTTCCATCGGGACATCCCCATTGATCGCTGAGATAGACCGGCGGCTGGAACTCGAGGCCTTTGGTGGAAAGCTCGGAATACAGCTGATCCCGAAGCTTCTCCAGCAAGGTGCCCCGAATTTCGAGGCCGATGTCGGATATTCTCTGTGCGAGCAGCGCGTGGCGCTCGGATTCCCAGTTGGGGGGAGGGGTGGTTTCGTCCACGCCTCCCAGTCGGGCAAGGGGCATACCCACCCTTCGCCCGGAGACCTGCCCTTCTATAGTAGAGCCGTCCCGGGGGGCCCTGGCTATGCGGCGCGGATCGCTTTTTTTGAGGGAACTTCGGGGGCGGGAGCCCAGATATACGCTGAGAACACCGGCGTCGGCTCACGCTTGTCACCCTGGGAGATGATGATTCCGAGGGGCTCGTTCGAAGTCTTCGAAATTGAATCCTTTTTCATACGTCGTTCCATTGGGAGGTGCGCGGACAAGATCGCTCGCGCACGGTACGTCAAAGCAGGTGGCATACCCCATTGGACGATTGACGCAAGCTTTTGTTAGCCAACAACTTAGGGAAACCGCCTTCGTCCGGGGAGCGGATTGTGTCGCAGTATGACACACACGAATGGCGACACCGTGTCCCAGCGACACGGGGTCAGCTGGCTACTTTTTTCGCCAGAAAGCTCTTCGAGGTAGTGGACTCGGCTTCGACCGAAATCGTCCAGCCTTTGTACTGCTTCTTGAGTTCAGTCAGGGAGATCCCGCGCTTGCCGGAAACGATCGTCCCGACGAGATGAACTCCGCCGTCGCGAGTGGCGGTTTTCAGGAGATCGATCGCCCGAGCGCGCTCCTCGGCGGAGAGGCCGGCGAAAGCGGAAGGCGAGCAAATCACGGCGCTGAGCGGTGAATCCGGATGCCAGTCGCTGATTCCCGTCATCTTGCTGTCAATTCTGTCCGTGAGCCCGGCCGCGTGTGCCGCGGTCATCACTCGCTCGAGTGCATCGGCTGCCGGTCCGAGCGCGGTGACATCGCAGCCGTGCGCGGCGAGATAAAGCGCCGCGCTTTCCACGTCGCCGCCGGCGACGAGAACGCGCGACTCCGCGGGCGGGTGAATCTCGCGCGCAAGAATTCCATCCGAACGCAATCCCCAGTACTCTGGGCGGCGATACTGCTCGAGCGCCTTGACGCGCTTGCGACGCCAGGTCTGATAGACGGGGACGCGGAGCCGCTTGCGGATGATGCGGTCCACTTCTTCGCAGAGGAGCAGCTCGTCCATCGCGAATTGTTCCGCCGAGCGCAGGACAGCGGCGGCTTCATCACCGATCTTGAGAATCGCAGACCGGGAGACTGATTCCTTGTAGTTCTCGATCTCGTTCTCTACGAACAGCTCGTATTCGTACCGGAGAGATCGAGGTGCGTGCTGTGCCATTTACTTCCGATGCACGGGTGCGGAACGCGCTTGTGACGTGGACTCGTTCCAATATGTATCAAGAGTTAATTTCACGCGATGCCCGAGTTACCCGAGGTCCGCGCGGCGGCGAAGCGGCTCGACAGCGCCGCCACAGGAAAGACTGTTGCAGCGGTGAAAACGTTTCACCCTGCGCTGAGGAGAAAACTTTCTCCCCAGCGTGCGCGCATCGCTGCGGGGCAGCGCATCATCTCCGTCGAGCGGCTGGGAAAGCATCAACTGCTGCATCTCTCGAAGGGCGACACGATCGTCATCCACTTCCGGATGAATGGCGACTGGGAGATCGGTAAGACGAGCGAACCCATCGACAGGTTCGCACGGGGGGCGATTGAGCTCACCGACGGAACCCGCATCTCGCTGGTGGACAGGAGAGCCCTCTCACAAATCACCATCGACCGGAAGGGTGAGTCGAGCGTTCCGAAGCTGGGACTCGACGCCGCGTCCCCGAAGCTCACCGCAGCGCACCTTCGCGAGGTGCTCGCGAAAAAACGGATTGGCATTAAGCCGGCGCTGATGGATCAAAGCGTTCTCGCCGGCTTGGGGAACATCTACGCTGCCGAGGCGTTGTGGTTGGCCGAGATCAGCCCGAAGACACCAGGGTCGAAGGTATCGATCCCGCGGCTGGAGACGCTGGTGGACGCGATCAAATTCGTCGTCGGTCCGAAGAGCAAGCTCGCGACCCGCTACACGGAGAAGGGAGCCGCCAAGAATCGTCTGGCCGTTTACGACCGTGAGGGGGAGAAGTGCCGCCGCTGCGGAAAAAAAATCGCTCGCATCATCCAGGCCGGCCGCTCCACCTACTATTGCCCTGGCTGTCAACGATCCTGAACGGGCTTGCGGCAGTACCCCGAGCCCTGAATCCTGCACGCTAAACCTTCGCATCCCGTTCAGTTGCAGTTAATCAGTCCATCGCTTCGAGCAATGCTCCTTTCAGGTACCCTGTCTCCGGAATCGAGAGAATTTCCGGATGATCGACCGGCTGTCCGAGAAACTCGCGAAACGCGATCGCCCGTCCGCTCTCTTCCGCCGCCTGCTGCAGCATCTCCAGAAAGAGCGGCTTCGTGAGATGGAAGCTGCAGCTTGCGGTGTACAGCGTTCCACCGGGAGCGAGCAGCTTCATCCCGAGAAGATTGATGTCTTTGTATCCGCGCAGCGCTCCCTCAACGTGCGAGCGCGACTTCGCGAATGCCGGCGGGTCGAGCACCACCGTATCGAATTTCGCTCCCGTTCTCGAAAGCTCGCGGAGGTAGTCGAATGCGTCGGCAACCTGATAGCGGATGTTCGTGAAGCCGTTCAGCTTGGCGTTTTCGTCCGCGCGGGCGAGCGCCTGGGCCGAGCTGTCTATTGCGAGCACCTCATCCGCGTTTTGCGCCAGATGGAGCGCGAACGAGCCGTGGTAGCTGAAGCAGTCGAGAGCGCGACCGCGCGCGAGATCTCCGATGCGCTTCCGGTTTTCCCGCTGATCGAGGAAGGCGCCCGTCTTCTGCCCCGTCCACGGTGCGGCGATGAACTTGACCCCGTACTCCTCGACGACAATCTCGCGGGGCACCTCTCCGTGAAGCAGCTCGGTGTTCCGCTCCAGTCCTTCTTTTGATCTGAGCGGAACGTCGTTGCGGGCGAGAATTCCTTCCGCCTTCGTGATCTCGATGAGCGCCGAGACGATCTCCGCGCGAAACGCTTCGAGCCCCGCGCTCATCAGCTGGATGACGATCCACCTGTCATACCGATCGCAAATCAGCGAGGGAAGTCCGTCGCCTTCGCCGTGAATGAGCCTGAACGCGTTGACGTCCGCGGCAATTCCATTCCGGCGCGAGATGGCGCGTTCGATTCTCGTCCGCCACCATCCGGCGTCGATCGTCGCGACTGAGTCGCGCTCGATCATCCGCAGCGAAATCTCCGACTGCGGGCTCCACAGCGCCCAGCCGAGCTTGCGTCCGCGGTTGTCTTCGACGAGCACAGCACCGGCGGGCCCTGTCGGCCGCTCCATCACGTCGCTCCGGTAGATCCACGGGTGGCCGGCCGCCCATCGGCGGGTTCCTTTGTTTGTTACGCGCGCGATTTCGAACATTCAGTCAATGTAACCGCACTCTGTATGCTTCTTGCTTAGCATTGGCTCATGTCACGAATTCTGACTTCAGGGATGGGCGTCGCTGCCGGGGCGCTATTCGTTTATGCGCGGCGCGGCCGGTCGCAAGCCGAGAGGCTGAGCGCCGCCACATTGGAGACGCTGCTCAACGCGATCGACGCCAACGACGCGCAGACCGGCGCGCACGTGCGGCGCGTAGCGATGTATGCGCAGATCCTTGCCGCGGCCGCCGGCTATGATGAGCACACGCAGCGGAGCATCGAGCGTGTGGCGCTCTTTCACGACATCGGAAAGCTTCACGAAGCGCTGTCGGACATCTTTCACGAACACACCAAGCTCACGCCGGAAGAGCGGCGCGCCGTGCGCACACACCCGGAGCGCGGCGCCGAAGTGTTGGCGCCAACCGTTGCATTTTATCCGGATATGGGGAAGGGAGTCGCATCGCACCACGAGCGCTGGAACGGGACCGGTTATCCCAAGCAGCTGAAAGGAAGACGAATTCCCCTCGCGGCGAGGGTGGTCGCGATCGCGGATTCGTTCGATGCCATAACTCATCGCCGGCGCTACAGCGCGGCGCGCAGTCTGAAGGAGGCGGTCGAGGCGATTGCCGCTGGACGGGGAACGCAGTTCGATCCCGAGCTGGCCGACCTATTTCTGAGTCCCCTCGTCCTGGCGGATATCGCCAGTGCGATGCGCGAGGCGCATTCACCGAAGCGGAAGAAGCAGGGGAACAGGCGCGGGCGCGAGCATCATCCCGCGCCGGACATCAAGTTCCGCTGGCGGCTAAAAATGAAGAAGCGGCGCGCTCGGGATCGCTGACGGAAAAGATTGCGCTCATCACCGCGACACCAGCCGCGCCCGCCGAATAGAGTTGCGCCGCCAGCGCGGGTGTGATCCCTCCGACGGCGACCGCAGGGGAGGCGACGCGTGAGGCGAGACGTTTGAACTCCTCGATCCCGATTGCGCTCCCGGCGTCTGCCTTCGAGCTCGTCGGCGCGATCGGCCCGATGCCGACATAGTCGGCGAGGCGGGCGTTCTCGAATTCCGAATCCGCGCCGTACGAGGCCCCCACGATCAGCGAAGCTGGAAACGCGCGCCGGATGGCTTTCACGGAAATGTCCTCGGGGCCGAGGTGGACGCCGGCGGCGCCCGAAGCAAGCGCAAGATCGGCGCGGTCGTTGACGATTATCGGCACACCGAGCGTCGTGACCATCTGTGAAGCTATCTCTACTATTTCCCGCGCAGTCGCATCCTTGAGCCGCACCTGAATCGAAGTCGCGCCCCCTCGCACAGCTGCGCGCGCACGATCGAGAAGTCCGTCTGCGCCATCCCGGAGATCATCCGTGATCGCCATCAAGCGAAGGAACGACAGGTCCGTCACTTCGCTCGGGCTTTCTGCTTCGCGGTGTCGTGTTCAGCGAGCGTGGTGCGGAATTCGTGATGTCCGTCCGGATACGCGACAAAATATTTATATGGCACCGACGCGGGATTCGCCGCCGCGGCGAGGCTCGCCGCTCCCGGCGATGCGATCGGTCCCGGCGGAAGACCGGCGTGCTTGTAGGTGTTGTACGGCGAATCCACTTCGAGATCCCTGTACAACACCCGAGCTACGTGCCGGCCGAGCGCGTATTGGACGGTGGGATCGGCCTGGAGCAGCTGTCCGTCGCGGAGCCGATTGTAATAGACGGCGGCGATGACGGGCCGCTCCTCGGGCAGTCGGGCCTCTTTCTCTACGATCGCCGCCATCGTCACCAGATCGTGGCGGTTAATCTTGAGCTCGGGCAAGCGCGCATTCCACGACGGCTGCCACTTGCGCTCGAATTCGCGCACCATCTCGTCTACCGCGAGCCGCGCCGACGTTCCGGCGGGAAACGCATACGTGTCGGGGAACAGGTACCCCTCGAGCGTCGGCGTTGGAATGTCGAGGCGGGCGAGGAGCGCTGTGTCGCGCACCGCCGCAATCACTGAATCTTCCGGCACCTTCAGCGTCTTCGCCAGCAGCGGAACGATCTGCTGCAGAGAGAATCCCTCCGGAATCGTGATCGTGCTCACCAGCCCCTTCCCTCCGTTCAGCGCCGCGATGATGTCCTTCCACGGTGTCCCCTTCTTCAGCAGGTACGTGCCGGGCTTGATGTAGCGGTTTCCGCTGGTGATTCGGGCGTAGGCGCGGAACAGCTTCGGCCAGGAGACGAGGCCGGCTCGGGCGAGAGAGTCCGTTGCTGATTTGAATGTTGCGCCGCGCGGAACGATCACCCGCGTCGGAGCGCCGTGCGGCGTGCCGCACGCAGTGAGCGACACTGCCGCCGCTACGAGGAGGATCCGCTTAGTCGGGTTCATCGAGTGCGCGTTGAAGGAGTATTGCCGCCGCCATTGCGTCCACGTCGCCCTTCCTGCCGCGGGTTGATCCGCCGAGGTGACGAACAGTGTCGAGGGCGGAAGATGTCGTAAAGCTCTCGTCGAGAAATCTCACCGGCAGTCCGGTGCGTTTCGCCAGCTCGGCGCCGACGGCACGAACGGTCGTCGTCCAGTCCGTGTCCTTGTCATCGCCGTCGAGCGGGAGTCCGACGAGGAAACCCTTCGCTTCGAGCTCCGTCGCCTGCCGTATGATCTCGGCGATAGGAGCGCGCTTGCCCGGGCGGCGATGGATGTAGCCCTTCGGGGTTGCGATCATTCCCATCGGATCGGCGATGGCGAGTCCGATCCGCTTTTCGCCGTAGTCCACTCCGAGAAAGCGCCCCAGCGCCGCGTTCGTCATCCGCCCTGCGCCATCTGGAGAAAAAACTCCTTGTTGTTCTTCGATTTCGCCATCTGACGGAGGAGAAACTCGATTGCCTCGGGCTCGGGCATGTCGGCGAGGAAATTACGGAGCAGGAAGACGCGGTTGATCTCCGCCTGCGTCAGCAGCAGCTCCTCCTTGCGCGTTCCCGAGCGGAGCACGTCGATCGCCGGATACACTCGGCGGTCGGCGATCTTGCGGTCGAGCACGAGCTCCATATTGCCGGTCCCCTTGAACTCCTCGAAGATGACGTCGTCCATCCGCGATCCGGTCTCGGTGAGCGCGGTCGCGATGATCGTAAGAGATCCGCCGCCCTCGATGTTTCGGGCAGTTCCGAAGAACCGCTTCGGCTTGTGCAGCGCGGCGGCGTCAACGCCTCCGGAAAGAATCTTTCCCGACTGCGGGGCGACGGTGTTGTGTGCACGCGCGAAACGCGTCAGTGAGTCGAGCAGAATGACGACGTCGCGCCCGCTTTCGACGAGCCGCTTCGCTTTCTCGATCACCATATCCGCCACCTGGACGTGTCGCGCCGCGCCTTCGTCGAAGGTGGAGCTCACCACTTCCGCCTTCGTGTTGGCTATCATCTCCGTCACTTCCTCCGGCCGCTCGTCAATGAGAAGCATGATGATGACGACTTCGGGATGATTCTCGGAGATGGCGTTGGCGATTTTCTGAAGCAGGATCGTCTTTCCCGCGCGCGGCGGCGAGACGATGATTCCGCGCTGCCCCTTTCCGATCGGCGCCATTATGTCCACCACGCGAAGACTCAGATCGCCGTCGGCGGTCTCGAGTCTCAGGCGCTCGTCAGGGTAGCGAGGGCGGAGGTTATCGAACGGGATGCGATCCTTCGCCTTGTCCGGATCTCCGCCGTTTACGCTCTCGACCTTGAGCAGCGCGAGATATCTCTCCCACGGCTTGGGCGGCCGAACCTGTCCTCTCACATCATCGCCGGTGCGAAGGCCAAATCGCTTGATCTGCGATGGCGAGACGTAGATGTCATCCGGCCCTGGGAGGTAGCTCCAGTCCTGGCTGCGTAGAAATCCGTAGCCTTCGGGAAGAATCTCGAGAACTCCGTCGCCGTGGAGCGCGACGTCGCTGTCGAGCAGATTCTGCTCGATCTGAAAGATGAGATCCTGCTTCCGGAGAGCGGCGGCTCCGTCGATGCGGAGGCCGTCGGCCATCTCCTGCAGCTCAGTCACCGATTTTCGTTTTAATTCGGCGATGTCCACGATGTCGGCCGTTGCGGGATGATGCGGAGGGGCGGTTGGGGAGGAAGCGAAGGGTATTGCGAAGCTGAAGGGGATTCAGCGGAATTGCGTTCGTGTCGGGAAGGAAGTGTCGGAGAGGAGTGTTTTGGCCGACGTGTCGAAGCTAGCGCGGCTCCGAATGGTGGTCAAGTCAGAACGCGATATACCGCAGCGGATGAGACTTGATGTCCTTCATCAGAGAGTCGAGCGAAGCCCGCGACTGATCCACCAGCTTCACGAGTGTGCTGTCGCCGCGCGCGCGGCCCATTGTACCGGCTGGATTCGATGCCATCGCGCGAAGTGAGTCGAGCTCGGCCATCATCCCCTTGATCTTCGGCACAAGCGTGGAATCCTTCCGGAACCGTCCGATGTTTCCGCGGTTGGACGACGCGAGTGCCATTATTGAATCCGCTCCCGCCATCGCGTGCGACGCGCGCGCGCCGAGGTTCCCGCGCATTGCGAGGCCGATCGTCCCCTTACCGTTGGTCGCCTTGTTCATCAGCGCCGACATCCGCCTGCCGGCGTCCGTCATTGCCGGCATTCCCTGCGACAGCATCGCGCCGACGGATCCGCGCCGATCCGAGATCTTCGTGGCGAGTCCCCGGACCTCGACGGCGAGACTCGATGCCGCAGCTTCGGCCGACGACATCGTTTCGCCGACGTCAGTGACCTTCAATGCCACTGCGGCGGGGATCGTGTCGCCATCCTTTAATCCCGGCGCCGCCGCCGAGCCGGCAGTGATGAAGACGACCGGAACTCCGATCAGGCTCGATCCGGGCCCGACGCTGGCTCTCGAATCGCGGCGGATGGGCGGGAGGCGATCAGCTAGAATTTCCGTCTCGATAACAAGCCGCTCACTCGTGTCGGCCGAAGTGGGGCGAAAACGGACGTCGCTAACGAGGCCGATCTTCTGCCCGGAGAGCCAAACCTCAGTCCCTTTCAACACTCCGGTTGCGTCCGCCGTTACCACAAAAAGAGTCGCTTTCTTGCCATGCAGCGCGCCGACGCGCGCGAACAGCATGATGAAAAGTACGAAGCCGGCAAGAGCCGCCGCGGCGATGAGTCCGACGCGCAGCTCGGTCCAGTGAATTTTGCGGGCCATCGATGAAATCGCCTGTCCGGGGTGAGCGCGCGTCTGCCTGTGGAATATAATTGTCCCGGAGTAGCGGCGCGGTTCGTTGACGCTGAGATTACCTCTCAATGCAAATAGGCGTACCAAGAGAAATAGTGAACGGGGAAAGGCGCGTCGCCGTCGTACCCGAGGTTGTGCCCTCGCTCGTTCGCGGCGGCAACGCAGTCACGGTGGAGAGGGGAGCCGGAGCAAGTGCCGGTTTTACCGACGACGCGTATCGAGCCGCCGGCGCTGTCGTCGCCGATGATTCGCGCGCGGTTTACGGCGCCGCCGAAATGATCCTCAAGGTTCAGCGCCCGACGTCCGGGGAATCGAAGCTGATCCGAGAAGGATCGGTTCTCATCGGTCTGCTCCAGCCGTCCGGCGACGGCACGTTGTTCCGGGATCTCGCGGCAAGAAAGATCATCGCCTGTTCGATGGAGCTCGTTCCGCGTACCTCGCGGGCGCAGATGATGGACGCGCTGTCATCGCAGAGCACCGTCGCCGGCTACAAGGCTGTCCTCCTCGCCGCGAACGCGCTGCCGAGATTTTTCCCGATGCTGATGACCGCCGCCGGCACCGTTCGCCCGGCGAAGGTGCTCGTCATCGGCGCCGGCGTCGCCGGACTCCAGTGCATCGCCACCGCGCGCCGCATCGGCGCCGTCGTCGAGGCATTCGACACACGGCCGGTCGTTAAAGAGCAGGTCCAGAGTCTTGGCGCTTCGTTCGTCGAGCTCGACGTCGGTGGCGATGAAGCGCAGGATGCCGGCGGCTACGCGACGGAGCTCACCGAAGAGCATATCAAGCGCGAAATGGAGCTCATCCACCAGCACGCGCTGCAAGCCGATGTCGTAATCACCACCGCGTTGGTGCCCGGAAAGCGCGCGCCACGCCTTGTGTCCGCGGCAACGGTCCGCGCAATGAAGCCGGGCTCCGTGATCGTGGATCTCGCTGGCGAGCAGGGCGGAAACGTTGAGCTGAGCGTCCCCGGTGAGACGGTGGTGGACAACGGCGTCACGATAATGTCGCCGCTGCACATCTCCAGCGAGCTGTCGTATCACGCCAGCCAGATGTACTCCAAGAACGTCGCCGCGTTCGTCGCGCTGCTGGCGCCGGAAGGGAAGCTGAATCTGAATTTTAGCGACGACATCATCGCCGCCGTTTGCGTCACCGCCGACGGCGCGGTGCGATACGACCCGCCTGGAGGGCATTGATGAGCAACGAGCTGATTCTCGGGATCTACGTTTTCATAATGGCCATCTTCGTTGGATACGAAGTGATCTCGCGCGTGCCGTCGGTCCTGCACACGCCGCTGATGTCGGGGACGAACGCCATCCACGGCATCGTTGTCCTCGGCGCATTCCTCGTCGCCGGCGCGGCAGACACGGGGCTGCTTCGCGTTCTCGGTTTCATCGCCGTCGTTTTCGGCGCGGCGAACGTCTTCGGCGGGTTTGTCGTCACCGACCGAATGCTCGAGATGTTCAAGAAGAAAGCACCGGACGTAAAGAAGAATGCTTGATTTTCACGATTCGGCGATCGCCGTCGCGTACATCGTCGCGGCGGTTCTCTTTATCTTCGGACTGAAGCAGCTCAGCTCGCCGGCGACGGCGCGGGCGGGGAATCGCCTCGCCGCGCTCGGAATGTTCATTGCCCTCGGCGCGACCTTGCTCGACCGGCAGATCATTTCCTTCTGGCTCATCGCCGCGGGCACGGTGCTCGGCGCCGCGATCGGGATTTATTTCGCCCGCACAGTCCAGATGACGGCGATGCCGCAGATGGTGGCGCTATTCAACGGAATGGGCGGAGGGACTGCGGCGCTCGTGTCGGTTGCAGAGTATCTGCGTCTCACGCGCGACGGCGTTGCAATCGGCGCCGGAGAATCCACGTCGATCGTGCTCGGAACGGCAATCGGCGCGATCTCATTCACCGGAAGCCTCATCGCGTTCGGCAAGCTTCAGGAAATCCTTTCCGGCAAACCGCTTCAGTTTCCGCTGCAACGGCTTCTCAACGCGCTGATCCTTCTCTCCGTCCTTGCGCTCGGCGGCGCAGTCGTCGCGGGCGCCGCGTCCACGAACGCGCTCTGGCTGCTCTTCGCCGCCGCGCTAGTCCTCGGAGCGATGTTCGTGCTGCCGATCGGCGGCGGCGATATGCCGGTCGTAATCTCGATTCTGAATTCGCTCACTGGCCTCGCCGCCGCGCTCACGGGGTTCGTCCTCCACAATCAGATGCTGGTCGTAGCCGGAGTTCTCGTCGGCGCTTCGGGCACCCTGCTCACTCTGCTGATGAGCCGGGCGATGAACCGCTCCGTTGGCAACGTGCTCTTCGGAGCATTCGGCTCCTCCGGCAGCGACGTCGCTTCGTCGGCATCAACGGCACAGCATACCGTCCGCCAGACGACCGTCGAGGACACCGCCATCGCGCTGGCGTACGCGCGTAGCGTTGTCATCGTCCCTGGATACGGGCTCGCTGTCGCGGAGGCGCAGCACACGGTGCGCGAGCTGGCGACAGACCTGGAGAAGCGCGGTGTGGACGTGAAGTACGCCATCCATCCCGTCGCCGGACGGATGCCCGGCCATATGAACGTGCTGCTCGCGGAAGCGAACGTTCCCTACGACCAGCTTCTCGAGATGGACCAGGTGAATGGCGAGTTTCCGCAGACCGATGTCGTGCTCGTCGTCGGCGCCAACGACGTCGTCAATCCGGCGGCGCGCGACGACCCGACTAGTCCGATTTACGGGATGCCCATTCTCGATGTGGATCGCGCGCGCAACATCATCGTCCTCAAGCGAAGTATGGGTCACGGCTTCGCGGGAATCGACAACGCGCTCTTTTATCACGAGAAGACGCGGATGCTGTTCGGCGACGCCCGCCAGTCGCTCACGCAGGTCGGGCAGGCGCTCAAGAACGCGTAAGTCGTTGACCGTCCCTGTCGGGCTGGTTAGTATCCACAAGCAGTCTCCGGCGTAGTTGCCGGCCTCACCATTCGCGCGCGTAGCTCAGTTGGATAGAGCGTCGGCCTCCGGAGCCGAAGGTCGTGGGTTCGAGTCCCGCCGCGCGCATTCCCACCCGCCCGAGAGCCCCACCTCTCATAGCTACAATCGGCGCCCCGTCGCCGATAACTTGCTCTGATGACTGCAGCAACAAAAAAAATCACCGTCATCCCGGGCGACGGAATCGGTCCCGAGGTCGTTGAATCAGCCCTCCAAATAATCTCCGCCACCGGCGCCAAGCTCGAATTCGAGATGCACGCTGCCGGCGCGTCGGTGTTCGAGCGCGGAATCGCATCCGGAGTTCCGAGGGAGACAATCGAATCCATCGAGCGGACGCGCGTCGTCCTCAAGGGACCGCTGGCGACTCCCCTCGGTTACGGCAACAAAAGCGCGAACGTAACGCTCCGAACCCTGTTCGAGACCTACGGCAACATTCGGCCGGTGCGGGAGCTGCCCGGAGTGGAGACCCCCTTCAGCGGAAGGAATATCGACATCGTCGTCGTGCGCGAGAACATCGAGGATCTCTACGCCGGGATCGAGTACATGCAAACGCCCGGTGTTGCCGAAAGCCTCAAGATCGTTTCGCACGAGGGCTGTGAGAAAATCGTTCGTCTCGCGTTCGCATTCGCTGTCGCCGAGGGGAGAAAGACGGTTCATTGCGCGACGAAGTCGAACATAATGAAGCTCACTGAAGGGCTGCTGCAGCATACCTTCGAGGCAATCGCGCCGGAGTTTCCGCAGATAGAGTCGAAGCACATTCTAATCGACAACTGCGCGCACCAGCTGGTGATGCGCCCCGAGCAGTTCGACGTCATCGTGACGACGAATATGAACGGCGACATTCTCAGCGACCTCACGTCGGGCCTCACCGGCGGCCTTGGCTTCGCGCCCGCGGCCAACATCGGCAAGGACGTGGCGATCTTCGAGGCGGTGCACGGATCCGCTCCCGACATCGCCGGCCAGAACAAGGCCAACCCGACCGCCCTCATCTTCAGCGCGGCGATGATGCTGCGCCAGATCGGCGAAGGCGCCGCCGCTAACGACGTCGAGCAGGCGGTGCTTGTAACGCTCGAGAGCGGAATCCGGACGGGTGATATGCGCGGCGATGGGAAGCCCGCTTCCACATCCGAGTTCACTGCCGCCGTCATCGCCAATCTCGGCAAGCGTTCAAAGCTCACCCCGCCGCGTGAGTACCGCGCTCTCACGATGGCTCCGGCCACGCGCCACGTCAGCGCCGTACCTGCTTCGAAGCGCCACGTCCTCGGCGTTGATATCTACGTCGAGTCGGAGCAGCAGCCGGCCGCACTGGCGACTACGCTCCAGGCGGCCTCGGCCGGATTGCGAGTGAAGCTCGAGCTCATCGCCAATCGCGGCTCTTCAGTCTTCCCGAATACCGAACGGAAGGTCTCGCTCGTTGACCACTATCGCTGCAGATTCGTCTGCGACGGCGAGGGAGATCTTTCGGATGCCGAGATTCTCTCCCTCCTCTCGCGCATCGGCGAAGCGCACCGTTGGATGCACGTCGAAAAGCTTCAGCAGTTCGACGGAGTGGACGCTTTCACGAGAACGCAGATCTGAATCGCGCAAGTCGGCGCTTTCCTTCCCGGAGACGAAATGAGTGAGACCAGCGGCTTGAATCGCCGGACGTTTATGGGGTACTTCGCCGGCATCGGTTTGGGCTCGTCGCTCTTTCCCGGCGTGCTGTGGGCGAAATTTGCCGCCGGCGAGGACATCACCGCGGCAACCATCGCGTCCGCCGAGGATATCGCCGGCGTTCACTTTGACGCCGCCGAGCGCGAGATGATGGTTGATTCGCTCAAACAGGTTGAGCAGCGGATCGAGCTGCTGCACAAGACTGCGCTCCCGAATTCCGTTGCGCCGTCAATTGTCTTCAACCCTCTGCCGCCGGGGACGAATCCGCCGCGCGAGCCGCACCGCGCAATGGTGCGCTCGAGACATACCTCGCACGTCACCGTGGGATCGAATCTCGAAGAGCTCGCGTTCCTGCCGGTGACTGAGCTCTCTCGTCTTATCCAGCACAGGCGCGTCACTTCGATGCAGCTCACGCAGATGTATCTGGCTCGGCTCAAGCGGTACGACCCTGTTCTCAAGTGTGTCGTTACGCTGACGGAAGCGCGTGCCATCGAACACGCGCGCGCTGCGGACGCCGAGATCACGCGTGGGCACTACCGTGGCCCCCTCCACGGAATTCCGTGGGGGGCGAAAGACCTGCTCGCCGCGAAGGGATACAAGACGACGTGGGGCGCGGGTCCGTACCGTGATCAGACGATAGATGAAGATGCGACGGTTGTGCAGCGGCTCGATGCCGCCGGTGCCGTGCTCGTCGCCAAGCTCTCGCTCGGCGAGTTGGCCCAAGGCGATGTCTGGTTCGGAAATGGACCGACCGACGCAGGCAAGGATGAACCGACCCGCACCGGAGTGCGAACGAGAAATCCGTGGAATCTGAATCAGGGATCCAGCGGATCATCTGCCGGACCGGCCTCGGCGACATCGGCGGGTCTCGTTGGATTCGCAATCGGAAGTGAAACGCTGGGCTCGATTTCTTCGCCAGCAACGCGCTGCGGAGTGACGGGACTCCGTCCGACCTTCGGAAGAGTGCCACGCACCGGAGCGATGGCGCTGTCGTGGACGATGGACAAGCTTGGGCCGATCTGCCGCAGCGCGGAAGACTGCGCCATCGTACTCGACGCGATTCACGGGCCCGACGGACGCGACAACAGCGTAATTCCGGCGAGTTTCAACTGGGATGCATCAAAAAAGTTGAAGTCGTTGCGGATAGGTTACGTGAAGAGCGCGTTCGATCTCCCTATTACCGATCCCAAGGACCCCAAGCGAATCGTTCATTCGACGAAAAAGTTTGACGATGCCGCGCTCACGGTCTTCGATCGTCTTGGCGTAAAGCTCATTCCCGTCGAGCTCCCCGATCTTCCGTACAGCGCAATGAGTCTGATGCTTACCGTCGAAGCCGCCGCCGCCTTTGACGAGCTCACCCGCACTGACCGCGACAAGGAGCTCGTGCAGCAGGGAAAGTTCGATTGGGCGAACACATTCCGCACCTTCCGTTTCGTTCCCGCGGTCGATTACGTCAACGCCAGTCGCGCCCGCAGTGTCGCCATCAAGCAGTGGGCAGAGCTGATGAAGACCGTGGATGTGATCGTGACTCCCACCGGCGCGGCAAATCAGCTCACGGCGACGAACCTCACCGGCCATCCTGCGGTGATTCTGCCGAACGGCTTCCGCGACGACGGCACGCCGGTCTCACTCACATTCCTCGGCGGGTTGTTCGAGGAGGCGAAGCTGCTGGCGGTTGCCAACGCGTACCAACACGCGACGGGATTTCATCTGGTGCACCCCGCGCCGCACGCGTGAGAAGCGGAGCGAAAAAAAGCCCCGGCTCGAAGGAGCCGGGGCTTTTTTTTAATCTCGAGATCAGGTCACGGAGAGATCGAGAGCGCGAGGCTGAGGTACGCCGCGTGTCCGCCGTGGTCGTAGAACTTGGGACCGCCCGCCACCGTGAAGCCAAGTTGGGGCGACAGCTTGTACTCGAACGTCGGTCCAATCGAGAAAGAATGGCTGCTCGTCCCGTTGTGGTTCGAGCCTTGGCCACCAATTTCAAGTCCGACGCGCGCCGGATGCGCCACTGAATAGCCGAGCGGAACTGAACCGCGCGCCCGAGTCCACAGATAGGCGCTTCCGAAATTGTAGTTCGAGAGAAACTCCGCCTTGTACGGGCGCTCGCCCGGTCCGGTAGTGTGCGCTCCGAGGCTCGCCGTGACGCCGTTCTCTCCGCCGCGCTCCGTGTTGATGGATGGCTGCGCCGAATTCTTCGTGACGAACGCGTAGCCGGCGCCGAAGTTGACGCTGCTTCTTCCCGTCGCGTACTGAAGTCCCACCGTCGGAGCGAACGCCTGTAGCGATCCGCGCGTCGAGCCGGCCGGGTAGTTCAGGTAGTACGTGTAAAGGTCGATGTACGGCGACCAGGCGCTCTTGCTGGGGAGCCCGAGGAACATTCCGGCGCCGTAAAAATTGTTGCCCTTGGTGTCAAAATCGGCGTCGAGGCCGAAGGATGGATGAAGGCCCTGCGCGCGCATTGACACCGGCGCCACGAGGCACCCCGCGAGAATGACCCGGGCAATCCATTTGTGATTCACTTTCATTGTTGTTCTCACTGTTGGCATTTGATCCGCCGTCTCCGGATTTCACCCCCAACGGGCTCAACGAGCGGTCTAACGGGTCCGAGAGAATGCCAGTTTCGTACCTTTGGCCCCCAAAATCTGAAAAAAAGCATCCGGCGCGATGTCCGGATGCCTTCGCTTGTTTCCTGTTCGACGCGTCTACAGGGCGGTTCTATTTACCAGACCGAGCGCGTATTCACCCCACCACTTTCCTGCGCTCGGACCGCCGTTGCACGCGCCGTCGGATTCACCGGGAACCTTTACCCAGAGATACGCATCGATGACAGCATTGCCGGTAGCAGTCGTCGGTACGGCACCGAGCGCACGGCCGTCAGGATTGCACCACTGGCTGTCGGCGGTCGGACCAAGCCCGTTGCGGCCGGTGTCCACGACGAAATGCTTTCCGCCAACGACTGCAGAAATCTTCTGACCGTAAGTCACGTTGTCAGAGGTGGCGTAAAAATTGGAAACGTTGAGCGAGAATCCATCCGCCAGGGCGACGTTCGCGCGCGTCAGACGCGTGCCCATCTCGGAAGCGGTCTGCCAGTTGGGATGGCCGGCATCGAGATAAACGGAAACGTTCGGCTGCCCCTTCAGGAGCTGCACCGCATAAGAAAGCAAATCAACGCGGACCTGCTGATCGGCCAAGGAGAGGCAGCCCATTCCTGCAAGCGCATCGGGCTCGAGAATGACAATTGCTTTTCGGCCGGCCAGCCCGGAGGCAAATGCGCCGATCCAGGTTTTGTAAGCGCCTGCGGTCGCGCCACCGCCGCCGGACAGTCCGCCGCAGTCACGCGACGGAATGTTGTACGCGACAAGAACGGGGATTCGTGCCGCTGCCGCCGCTGCCGAGACGACGCCGTTTACCGCCGCGTAGACATCGGCGTTCCAGTCGCCGAACCAACTGGCAACCGCCTTCGATGCGAGCTTGTCCATCTGCGCAGCGTCGGCGGGACGGGAGGTGCGCCACGCGTCGGCCTGAGATTTCGCGGAGCTAAACGGGTTGACCCAGAAAACATTGTCTCCCGAAGTCGTCGTCGGAACGGTGGGAGCAGTGGGAGCCGGAGTGGACGTCACTGTGGATGTCGTGTCCTTCTTCGCGGACTGCTTGTTGGCGATTGCCGAGGCGTCCGCTGTCGGACCCGTGGAGCCATCACCGCTGCAAGCGGCGGCGAAGAGTGTCGCAACGAGAATTGCGAACAATGAGGACGAGCGCGTGCGCAGCTTCTGGCGTCCGTGGAGCGGGCGGGCGTCCGGTACCGCGATCTGGAACTCGAGCATTGTGGATCTCTCAATCAGTAGCGCGTCCAGCTTAGCGATTTTCCGCCGTAGCTACGTAGCTTTGCGTCGCCACCTTTCGGTGGGTTTGCCCTTTAAATGGAGGTCGCCCGAAGGTTATTCGGGCAGTGCAATCACTGTTAATTGTACAATCAAATGTTTCTCTAGTCAACAGACAGGGACCGCTCGGCCGTGGCAGATTCCTCCTATGAAATCAGTCACCCATTACCGCTGGGATGAGATGCCCCGGGAACGCGTCTCTCCGACGCTCGAGCGGCGCCTTATCACCGGTGAGCGAATGATGCTCGCCCACGTCTATCTCGCCAAAGGCTGTGTCGTTCCACGGCACTCGCACGAGAATGAGCAGATCACCTACATCCTCGAGGGCGCGCTCAAATTCTGGATCGGGGAAGATGGATTGGAGGAAGTGACAGTCTCCGCCGGTGAGGTGCTGCACATTCCTTCGAATGTCCTCCACAAGGCGGAGGCGCTCGCCGATACTCTCGACGTGGACATTTTCAGCCCGCCGCGCGCCGATTGGCTCGCAAAAACTGACGACTACCTGAGGCGCTAGAGATGGATCTCGGAATCAAAGGGAAGGTCGCGCTCGTTGCCGCGAGCAGTAAAGGGATCGGCCGCGCGATCGCGGAAGAGCTCGCCGCGAATGGCGCCTCGCTCGTGATGTGCGCCCGCGGGGAGCGGGAACTTCGTTCAGTGGCGGAACAGATTCGCGGCGAAACGGGGGTGAAGGTGCTCGATGTCGTTGCCGATGTTTCGAAGGCGGATGAAATAACCAGACTGACCAGAACGGCGCTGGAGCAATTCGGCCGGGTGGACATACTCGTCACCAACTCGGGAGGTCCACCCGCAGGCACGTTCGAATCTCTTACTCCGGCAATGTGGCACGACGCCGCCCAGCTCCTTCTCTTCAGCACTGTCGAGATGGTAAGAGGGGTTCTCCCGGGGATGAAGGAGAGGAAGTGGGGTCGCATCCTGAACGTGACGTCCATCGCCGCGAAGCAGCCCGTGGATGGGCTGATGCTTTCTAACAGCCTTCGCGCGGCGGTGCACGGATTTGCGCGTACCCTCGCCAACGAAGTCGCGCCATTCGGTATTACGGTGAACAACATCCTTCCCGGATACACGCGCACCGATCGCGTCGTTTCGCTCGCGAAGCACGCCAGCGAAACGAAGGGAATAAGCATCGAGGAGAGTTACAGGGCTTGGGAAGAGCAGGTGCCGATGGGCCGGCTCGCCGAGCCGAAGGAGATCGCTGCGGTCGCGGCGTTCCTTCTGTCTGAGCGCGCGAGCTATCTGACGGCCGGATCGATTGCCGTTGACGGCGGCTGGATCAGGTCGCTGATGTAGCCGCGGCGGATTGCCCTTCGTGATTTTTTACTCGGCTGCCAGCGAGGACCAGACCTCGATCGCCCGATCGAGTTTTGATTTCACTCTGTCGAGCTCCTTGCCGAGCGTGGCGGAACGCGCGATTCCCCCTTGGGAAACGTATAGCTCGGGGTCGGCAAGCTGAGTCGTGATGTCTCGAACTTTTTCTTCGAGCTGGGCGACGTCCCGCTCCGCAGTTTCCGCGGCCCGCCGCTTTTCGCGCTCTCCGGTCTTTGCGTCGTCGGCTGACGATTTTTTCTTTCTCGTCGCCTGCTTCTCGTGCACGCGCCTCAGCGATTCCTCTTCCGCGGCCGCGACGGTCGCGGCGTGAGCGCGCTCCCGGCTTTGCTCCTCCCACTCCTCGAACGAACCGCCGAAGTCGGTGACGTGCTTGTTGTGAAGCACCCACACCCGCGTCGTCAGCGCCTCGAGAAGGGCGCGATCGTGGCTGACGAGGAGGATCGTGCCTTCGTAGGACTCGAGCGCTTCTTCTAACGCTTCGATCGATTCGATGTCGAGGTGGTTTGTCGGCTCGTCGAAGATCAGGAAGTTCGCCTTCGAGAGCACGAGCATCGCCAGCGCCACTCGCGCGCGCTCGCCTCCGGAGAGACTCTCCGGCCGCCGCTGACTCTCGTCGCCCGAGAAACCGAACTTCCCGAGGTGTCCCTGCACCATCCTCCGCTCCCACCTCGGCCGCAGATCGCTGATGATCTCGTACAGCGTCCGTGTCATCGGGATCTGCGCCATATCCTGCCGGTAGTACTCGAACGTGATCGAGTTCCCGACGCGGAGCTCGCCCGCCTCAACTTCCCGCTGGCCGGCCAATGCGCGAAGCAGCGTTGATTTTCCGGCGCCGTTCGGACCGATGAAGCCGACGATGTCGCCACGCTGAATGACGGTCGAGAAGTTCTCGATCAACGGTCTACCTTCGACGCCAATCGAAACGGATTTGGCCACCGCGACCTGATCGCCGCCGCGCTCCCCGATTTCCAGACGCAGTGCCATAACCGCCTCATCCCCGATCGGCGCGCTGAGTCGCGGCATTCGCGCCAGCTTTTTCCGGCGGCCTTTTGCCTGCTTCGTGTTTTGCCCGGCGAGGTTGCGCCTTATGTAATCCTCTTCGGCGCTGATGATCTTCCGGTTCTTGTCGAAGGCGCGCACCTGAGTCAGGCGCCGCTCTTCGCGCTGCTGCACAAACGATTCGTACCCGCCCGTATACTCGCTCGCACTACCACCCTCGAAATGCAGCACGTGGTCTACGACGCTGGCGAGGAAAGCGCGGTCGTGGCTGATGAGAAGAACAGTTTTCGAAAAACTCTTCAGGTACTCTTCGAGCCAGCGCGTGGTCTCGAGGTCGAGGTGGTTCGTCGGCTCGTCGAGCATCAGCACCTCCGCCGAGCTCACCAGCTGGCGCGCGAGCCCGAGCCGGCCGCGCTCGCCGCCGCTCAAGTGGGAGACCGGCCGCGTACGTGACACGACAGGATCGAATCCGAGTCCTTCAAGCACCGCATCGACCTTCGGCGCGAAGGTGTAGCCGCCCTCGCGCTCAAACCGCTCGAAGTCGCGATCGTACTTCGCCAGCATCTGGGGAGTCGGTGAGTCTCCCGCATTCCCCAGCGCGGTCGCCTGCTCCTCGAGCGATTTCTCCAGCGCGAGAAGCTCGGCGAATTCGCCGGCGCCCGCCTCCCAGACGGTTTTGGCCCCGCCGAAGTCCCGGTGCTGCTCGAGTACCGTCGTCTTCAGTCCCGGCTGCCTGCTGATCACTCCTTCGGTCGGCTTGAACTCGCCGAGAATCAGCTTGAACAACGACGTTTTCCCGGTGCCGTTGCGGCCGAGTATCCCCCAGCGGTCGCCTTGGCCGACGGTGAAAGTGATTCCGCTGAAGATGCGATTGGCGCCGAATTCCACGCCGACGTTCGAGAGGGAGATCTGGGTCAATTGATTGTGCGTTTGGGGAAGCTGTGGCGAATAAGCTTAAGTGGTTTCCCCTGCGAGAATCATCCGTGTAACCCTCTCATAAGACGGCAAACATCGCGGAATGCTTTGTCCGAGAGAGCGCGGCTTCGTCGCCGTCCGTCTAGAAACGGTTGCAGGATAACGGTTTAGAGTTTCGTGTCGCAGTGGCTCCATCGCTGCAATAATGGATCACCGTGAAGAATCACATCGCGACGACCCGGGCTCAGTATGCCAGTAAATAGAAAGGCATTCACGCTGATCGAGCTGCTCATTGTCGTCGTGATCATCGGAATTCTCGCCGCGATCGCGATCCCGAATCCGAACACCTGGACGGCGACGGCGACCCACACCCTGGCGACAAAGACGTGCACGATGTCCATCCAGGGGCTGATCACCTATACGTGATTTTCCGGCCGGCGGAGCGGGATAAGAAAACAGGCTGAGCGATCTCTCGCTCAGGCTGTTTTCTCAGT
>JBKJHG010000195.1:0-10616 GCA_046599115.1 Gemmatimonadaceae bacterium | reverse complement strand
GATCGCGGCCAAAATGCCGATGATCACGACTACAATCAGTAGCTCGATGAGGGTGAAACCCTTTCTGTTGCGCAGCATACTCCGCTCCTTGTGCGTGGTCTTTGTGAGGACCTGGTTGGGTACAGCGACGGACTGACGAGTGGTGTTTGGAAAGGCAACCCCGGGTCCGTTTTGATCACTTTGTCTAACCTGATACGGCCAAAGCACTTACAGATTGGCAAATCGTCGCGTGTGGCGTTCGACGCGGTAATGACGAAATTCCGTGAAGGATAAAAAAAGAGGTGCGCCTTTCGGCGCCCTCTTCACCATTAAACGCAGGTTATGACGCCAGGAGCGGTAACCCCGAAGTCACACTTTTTAGATGTGAGTGCGTGCGTCGCAGTCGCCGTCCAGGAAGGGGGCGGCCCAATGAGTGCCGTCGCCGTCACGGTTACATTCTGCGACGGGGTGAACCCATATGCTGAGCCATCGCCGGTGAAATATTTCCCGCTGCTGTCAGCCGCGACCTGCTCTTGATACGTCGCCAGGTTGCGCAGGTCCGACTTCATCGCCGCGATGTAGGCCTTGTCCTTCGTGCTTGCGAACTTCGGGATCGCGATCGCGGCCAAAATGCCGATGATCACGACTACAATCAGTAGCTCGATGAGGGTGAAACCCTTTCTGCTGCGCAGCATGCTCCGCTCCTTGGCGTGGTCTTTTGATGACCTGGTTGGGTACAGCGACGGATGGACGAGTGGTGTAGTGAAAGGCAACCCCGGGACCGTTTTGATCCCTTTGCCCAACCTGATACGGCCAAAGCACTTACGGATCTGGAAATCATCGCGCGACCCACCTCGAGCGCGGCAATTTGCAAGCTTAATTGCAAAATGCGGCGGTTCCGAACCAATTTTGACCGCGATCAGCCCCCAATCCCGAAGCGGGCGAGTTTGCGGTAAAGCGTGGAGGGGTCTATGCCCAACACTTCAGCGGTGCGCGACTTGTTTCCCCCCTCACTCTCCAGCACCCACTTGATGTACGCGCGCTCCACAGTATCGAGCGTCGGATTCGGCTGCGGTTCGTCGTTGACGAACGGCTTCCCAGAGCGATCCAGAATTCTCTCGGGGAGCGCGGAGGGCTGGATCGAGTCGTTCTTTGTCAGGATTGCCGCCCGCTCAAGCGCATGTTCGAGCTCGCGCACATTTCCCGGCCAGGAATGTTCGGCCAGCGCTTCGGCGGTGTCCGGGGCCAGCACCTTTTGAGCTTCTCCGGTTTGAGCGGCCGTTCGCTTCAGGAACCACTCCGCCAAAAGCGGAATGTCCTCCCTCCGATTTCGAAGTGGTGGCAAGGAGATCGATATCACGTTGAGGCGGTAATAGAGATCCGTTCTAAACGCGCCACGGCGGAGTTCGTCGTCAAGATTGCGATTGGTCGCCGCGATGACTCTTGCATTCACAGGAATGGCTTCCGTCGAACCAACCGGGATCACCTCCCGATGCTGAAGAACGCGTAAAAGCTTCACCTGCGTCGCGGGAGTTGTCTCGCCGATTTCATCGAGCAGGAAAGTTCCGTGCGTCGCCGCGGCGAACAGTCCGGTCTTGTCCCGTATCGCCCCGGTGAATGAGCCCTTTACGTGGCCGAACAGCTCGCTCTCGAGGAGACCTTCCGGAAGCGCGCCGCAGTTGAGCGAAACGAAAGGACCGGTAGCCCGGCCTGATAGCTCGTGGATGTACCGGGCGACGACTTCCTTTCCAGTACCCGATTCACCCTGGAGCAAAACAGTGGACTCGGTCGCAGCCACGGACTCGGCGATGTGAAGAGCGTCGAGCCACGATTTGCTGACACCGATCGGCTTGCCGATCCGGCTGTGCTTTCGCACCTCCTGCTTGAGAGACTTGTTCTCGGCCTTGAGCGTTCGCGTCTCGACGGCACGGCGCAGGATCGCCACCAACTCGTCGTTCCGGAACGGTTTCTGGATGTAGTAGAAGGCTCCGCTGTTCACCGCTTGAATCGCTGTCTGCAGGCTCGCCTGCGCCGTCATTAGAATCACGGCAGCATCGGGATCCTGATTCCGGGCGGCGGTGAGAACGTCGAGCCCGTTCACGTCCGGCATCCGCACGTCGCTGAGGACAATTTCGGGCCGCAGCTCGGCGATCATCTCCAGCCCGCGCTTTCCGCCGAGGGCGGTATGCGCTGTGAATCCCTCGCTGCGAAGGAGAATCTCCATCGCCTCAAGTATTCCCGCCTCGTCGTCGATGACGAGGACCGACGCTCCGCCGATCTCAGCCATCTGCGTCACGTCCGCCGGGCAACGAATCGCCGCGGAGTCGAGGAAGGACGACGGAGAACGTCGTTCCTGATTCGCTGCTGTCGACGAGAACGTATCCGTGGTGCGACTCGACGGCGCGATGCACAATCGAGAGACCGAGCCCGCTCCCCTTCTCTTTCGTCGTGACGAACGGCTCGAACAATCTGTCGCGGATCTGGCTTGGAATGCCGGAGCCGAAATCGGTCACCTTCAACATCACAGCGCCCCGCACGAAGCTCGCGCGGCCCGGAGGGAGCTGGTGGGCGGCGAGCACTCCGGCCTCGATTCTCACTTCGCCGCCCGGCGGAGAAGCCTGGGCCGCGTTGAGAAGAAGATTGAAGATGGCGCGATGCAGCAAATCATCATCGCCAACGACGACCAGGGGTGACGAAGGAAACAGGCTCACGATCCGAACGCCCCCGGGCATTCCCGGATTTGCTTCCACCAATGTGACTGCGTGGGCCGCCACATCCCGGAGATCGATCCGCTTCGCGCGGGTGATGCCGGTGCGGGCAAAATCGAGGAATTCGGAAAGCAGCCGCGAGAGACGATCGGACTCACGCTCGACGAGCGTCGTCAGCGTCTTCGTATCGTCGGCGTTCGGATTCTTCGCCAGCAGTTCGGCGGCGCTCCGGATGGACGCGAGAGGATTTTTTATTTCGTGCGCGAGGGATGCGCTGAGCTCGGCTACCGCTTCAAGGCGTTCCGCGCGTGTGTGCAGCCTTTCGATGTCGGCCTCGCGCAAACGAAATGCAGCGAGCTCCGCGGCCATTTCCTCTCTGCCCGATTCCGCCCTCCGCAGCCGCGCGGCAATGAATCCGCAGCCGAGCGCGACGGCTCCGAACACTCCTATCTGCAGGAAGACCGCGGAGCTGTAGGATGTCTGGCGCGCGAACAGGGAATGCGCGAGGTAGAGCGCGTCACCGAGAGCGGCGACGAGAAGCACGCCACCCGACGGAAGCATCAGAGCGCTGACCGCGATGACGAGGATGTAAAGCGGAGCGAGTGGCGACGGGCCGTTGAACTCCGTGACGTGGACTATCGCCGTGACCACCAGAAGGTCGAAGATCGCCTGCCCGTAAAAAAAATTCGTTGTTTGCGGGCCGGCGTGCACGCGCGTGTATGCGATCGACGCCGCGGTGAAGATCAGCGCCGAGACAAAGGTGAGCGTCGCGATCAAAGTGGACGTCTGATCGGCGCCCTGCCACGCAGCGACGGCGGCAATGAAGATCGCTGTCGCAAGACTGGCGCGACCGAGATAAACGAGACGGAGCACGCGCTCCCTCCCAGCCGAGGCGGGAGCTTCGGTGAAGGCAAGCGAAAGGCGGGGGGTTATCCGATGGGATGGCGTCACTTAGCCGTCAAGTTGACGGCCCACAACCAGACGCGTCAATCGCGAAGGGCCGTCACTCCTCGACTTCTACTATATAGATTTATCCCGCTATGCTACCGATGATGGCCATTCAGGCTGTTGCGCAAACAGCCGTTCCTGTCACGGGCACGGCCAGGCTTCTAACTGTCGCGATACTGGTCGCGGTTAATGCCCTCTTTGTGGCGGCGGAGTTTTCTCTCGTCGCTTCGAGGCGCACAAAGGTGGACGAGCTCGCGGCTGGAGGCGCCCGCTCGGCGAAGAACGTCCAGACGATTCTGAACCATTTGGATCGCTACCTCGCGGCGACCCAGCTTGGGATCACGATTGCGTCGCTCGCAATAGGCTGGATCGGTGTCCCGGCGCTCGCTTCGCTGTTCGATGCCGCGGTCGGGTCGGTCGGCTGGAAGGCGCCCAACATTATCACCTACAGCACTGCCGCGCTGGCAATCGCCTTCGGCGTGCTCACCTTCGTTCACGTCGTACTCGGCGAGCTCGTTCCGAAGTCTTTCGCGCTCGCGACGCCGGAGCGCACCAGCTCCGTGATCGCGGCGCCGCTGCTTTTTTTCTCGAGCGTGATGCGCCCCTTCGTCTGGCTTTTCAAGACGGCGGCGGCGGGGGTATTGAAGAGCATCGGAATCGAGCCGACGAAACGCGTCGAGGGTTATTCACCCGAAGAGTTCCGTATCCTCGTGATGCAGGCGCAGGCGCGCGGAACGCTCGACGAATCGGACAGCGCGATGCTCGCCGGGGTCCTCGATTTTCACGCCAAGAAGGCGCGCGATGTGATGCGCCCGCGCACGGAGATCGTCGCGCTGAAGATCGACGCGACGGAATCGGAAGTGTGGTCGCTGCTCCGGGAGGAGCGCTACTCACGGTATCCCGTCTATGAAGAGACACTCGACGATGTGATCGGGGTGTTTCTCGCCAAGGATCTCTGGCTGCACGCCGGAGACACACCGTTTTCGCTGCGCGATTTCATCCGCCAGCCGCTGTACGTTCCCGATTCGCGCCCGGCGGAGAGAGTTCTCGACGACCTGAGAAAAACGCGCGCGCATATGGCTGTCGTTCTCGACGAGTATGGCGGCACCGCAGGAATCCTGACGATGGAAGACCTCATCGAGGAGGTCGTCGGCGACATCGCCGACGAGTACGATTTCGCGTCGAGAACTTCGGTCGAGACCGACGGCGTGCTCGAGCTCGCCGGATCCCTATCCCTCATTGACGTCCGATCCGACCATCGGGTGCAGATTCCGGAAGGCGATTGGACGACGCTTGGCGGATATGCTTTCGCCAAGCTTGGGCGCTTGCCGAGGATGGGCGACAGAATCCTGATACCCGGCGGAGAGATGGAAGTGGTTGCGATGGACGGGCGGCGCATCGCAGCATTGAGAATTCATCGCGCCTCCTCGCCAATAAGAGCGACAGCCACTGTCTGAGACAGCGTCGCCGGAATTGGAGCGCCACGATCCATACGCCGCGCTCCGGCATCGCGATTTTCGCCTCTTTTTCATCGCGCGCATTCTGGTGGTGCTGGCGGGGGAGGCGACGAATGTTGCCGTCGGCTGGCTGCTCTACGAGCGGACCAACTCCGCGCTCGCACTCGGTTTGGTCGGTCTTGTCGCGGGGCTTCCGGTTATTCTCCTCGCGCTGCCGGGCGGACACGTCGCCGACGCGCTCGACCGGCGTAGGATTACCGCGATCACCGGCGTTCTCATCGCGCTCTCGGCTGCCGGTCTCGCCGCGGTTTCCTACTTGGATGCGCCGGTCCTTCTGATCTACGTCCTGCTATTGCTCGGCGGAGTTGTGGTTGCGTTCAACTACCCAGCGAGGGCGGCGCTCCTCCCGCAGATCGTGCCGCGAGACAAATTCGCCAACGCGGCGACGTGGAACAGCACCGCCTTCCTCGCCTCGGCGGCGATGGGGCCGGCGTTCGCCGGAATCGTTATCGCGAAGACGCACAGCGCGACGGGAGTATTCGCTGCCGATGCTGCGCTCACACTGATCTTTGCCATTCTCATAGCGGGCATTCGCGGCAGACAGCCTGCGCCGTCGGAAGAAAAGATGTCGATGAAGTCGCTCGCAGCCGGCTTCGCCTTCGTCAAGAAAACCGAGATCATTCTCGCCGCCATCACGCTCGATCTGTTCGCCGTTGTTCTCGGGGGCGCGACGACTCTGCTGCCGATCTTCGCGAAGGACATTCTGCACGTCGGACCGGACGGATTTGGATGGCTCCGAGCGGCGCCGTCGGTCGGCGCCTTGATTGTCGCGATCGCCATAGCGCACCTCCCTCCGATGCGGCGGGCGGGGCGAAAGCTCTTCCTCGCCGTCGCCGGCTTCGGTGTAGCGACGATCATATTCGGACTCTCAAAATCGTTTGCACTTTCTCTGGCGATGCTATTCACACTCGGCGCGTTGGACGCAGTCAGTATGGTGATTCGCTCCACACTCGTGCAGGTGCGGACTCCGGACGCGATGCGCGGGCGGGTTTCTGCGGTGAATGGAATGTTCGTTGACACGTCGAATGAGCTTGGCGGATTCGAATCCGGTGCGGTAGCGGCGGTGATCGGGCCAGTCGCGTCGGTGGTCGTTGGAGGTATCGGAACACTGTTGTCGGTCGTCCTCATAATGCGGAAATGGCCGGCATTGCTGCGGCTTGATTCGCTGCAGTCGGAGAAAGACGCGATTTCAGAGGGGAAATAGACGCAACCCGCTGTGAAATATGTTATTGCGTAATTTCGTCCCGACCGTTTTCTTTGTGCCTGCGCCTTCTATAGAGGCGGGACACCATAAGCGCAGCCAAAACAAATCCTGATACGCTCCTTCCGACTGGCTTTCAGGGAGCCGGTCGGGGACCCGGAGGAGTAGTGAATGGCGGTAAAGACGCGCCTCGGTGATCGGCTGCTCGAATCAGGGCTGATCACTCGGCACCAACTCGACAAGGCGCTTGAGAAGCACGTCACTACCGGCCAAAAACTGGGGAAGACACTCGTTGACCTTGGTTACCTGCACCCCGACCAGCTGATGAAGACGCTGTGCGAGGATGCGGGAATCCCATACATGCCGCTCGGCGATATGACGCCAGCCCCCGCGGCGCTGGCGACGATCCCCGAGCCGGTGGCGCGGCGTTACAACTCGGTTCCGCTCCGCATCGAAAACGGCCCGCTTCTAATCGCGATGGCCGATCCGTTCGATATGGACGCGCTCACCAGTCTTGAGCGTACCGCCGCGAAACCGATCAAGCAGGCATCCGGTCCGCGCGACGACATTGCCGGGCTTTTGCGTCGGGCTTATCAGAGCGTCGACAAAGTCGAGACGGCCGTGCCGGCGGACCGCCTGGTCAGCGATCAGCTGGCGGGATTCATCCCAACGGGAGCAGCAGTTCGGCTCGGGGATGCGCCCGTCGAGGAGAACGCGACCGCGGCAAAGATCGTCGAAGAAATCATTCGCCGGGGAACCGCTCTCGGTGCCACCGACGTCCACATCGAGCCGCTCGAGGAAGTTACGAAGGTTCGCTACCGGCTGGACGGACTGCTTCAGGACGGTGGTGCGTATCCGCGAACGATGCAGGCGGCGCTGACAAGCAGAATCAAAATTCTCGCCGGATTGGACATCGCCGAGACACGGCTCCCCCAGGACGGGCGCGTGCGGATCCGCGCCGACGCTCGACACATCGACCTTCGCGTGTCAACGTTCCCCACGCTTCACGGCGAAGACATCGTGCTTCGAATCCTCGACCGCTCGCGCACAGCGTTGAATCTGGAGCGGCTGGGGATCGAGCCCGAGGATTTGAAGATTCTGCGCGCCGCATTCCTCAAGCCGCACGGGCTGATCCCGGTAACGGGTCCGACCGGCTCGGGAAAGACGACGACACTCTACTCTGCCATCGTCGAGCTGAACAATCGAGAGCGGTGCATAATTACGCTCGAGGACCCCGTCGAGTACGAGCTGGCGCAGATCCGCCAGTCGCAGATCAACGTGCGGGCGGGGCTGACGTTCGCGACCGGCCTGCGTTCGATGCTGCGCCACGATCCGGACACGATTCTCGTCGGCGAAATGCGCGATGCGGAGACTGTGCAGATCGGCCTTACAGCGGCGCTCACCGGCCACCTCGTGCTGACGACCCTTCACACCAACACCGCCGCCGGAGCCATCCCGCGGCTGCTCGATATGGGAGCGGAGCCGTTCGTGCTCACATCGTCTGTGCTTCTCATCATCTCGCAGCGGCTCGTGCGGACGCTTTGCAAGGAATGCAAAACGGTGACGGAAGTGACCGATCCGGTGCGCGAGCGATTCGCGCTGGGCAATGCCATCATTTACGCCGCGCACGGCTGCAGCGTATGCCGCGGCTCGGGTTACAAGGGACGGCTCGGTGTATTCGAGTTTCTGCCGATGACGAACGAGATCAACGCCGCCGTCTATCAGCGCCGCCCGGCGGAAGAGATTCAACACATGTCCGGCCGCCCGACGCTGTTCGAGGACGGACTGAAAAAAGTCCGGGCCGGACTGACGACGCTTGATGAGCTTCTCCGCGTCACCTCGGTCTGACCGCTACGCTAACAGTGCCCGACTTCTGGTATAAAGCGCTTACGAACACCGGCCAGGTGCAGACCGGTTGGATGACTGCGCCCGACGAGCGCGACGTGGAAGACCGGCTACGCAGCGGCGGGAGCTATCTGGTATCTGCCGAAGAGCGCGTCCACCGAAAGGCCATTCCGAAGCACACCGACGGAAAGGTGAATCGCAAGCATCTGCTTGCTTTGGTCGAATACCTCGCCGGCTCGGCGCAGGTCGGAATGCCCATCCTCACGACGCTCACGGACGTTCAGTCGCGTCTGGAGTCGAAACTGCTGCGAACGATCGTGGGCGAGCTCCACTTCGCGCTCTCCGAAGAGGGAAAAAGTCTTTCCGAAGCGATGGCCCAGCACCCTAAGGCGTTCCCGACGGTCTATATCGCGACCATCGAAGCTGGCGAGGCAAGCGGCCGGCTCGACTTCGTGCTCAATCAACTGGTCGAGTATCTCGACTGGCAGGAAACGATTTCGGGGCAGGTGAAGCAAGCGACGATGTATCCGCTGATCGTGCTCGGCGCAGTGGGGGGCTTGATAATCATTCTCGTCGCGTTCGTGTTTCCCAGAATCCTGCCCGTGCTCCTCGCGCGCACTACAGAGCTGCCACTCCCGACCAGAATCGTGATGAACCTTTCTGCGGCGCTGCGGAAGTACTGGTTTCTGCTCTTCGCCGTCGCCGGCAGCGGTATCTTCGCCTACCGCGCGATTCGGAAAACGGACAAGGGTTCGCTGGCGATCGACCGCATACTGCTGAACCTTCCGATTTTCGGACGGCTGCTGCACGAAGTGAATATGGCGCGCGTGGTAACCTATCTTGGGCTTTTCTATCGCTCGGGCGTCGAGGTGATCTTTTCGCTTTCGCTCGTCGAGCGAATGTTGACGAATCGCATCGTCGCGAACGCCGTGCGGGCGGCGCGAGATGCTGTCGAGGGCGGATCGACGATGGCAGCGGCCTTCAGCCAGGGGACGATGTTTCCCTCCGTCGTCATCCGCAGCGTGGCGCTCGGAGAGACGACTGGCCAGCTCGATGAATCACTCGCGCGGGCGACCGCTTACTATGCGCGGGAAGTTCCGGCGGCGGTGCGCCGGCTGATTACCGCGCTTCAGCCGTTGCTCATCATGACGATGGGCTCGGTGGTGCTTCTCGTTGCGCTGGCTATGATCCTTCCGATTCTCAGCATCTACAACCAGATCGGAAAGCATTGATGCCATCGAACGGCAGCGCGGCACACTTCGGCGGCTTCATCGAGCCATCCGGCATCTTCCTGGTAGAATACGAGCGGGAGCGGAGCGGGATCTCGATAATTCGCCAGCACTACGACGATCATCGTGTGATCGGACTCGCCGAAGCCGGCGAGCGCGTCGGAGCGATCATCAAATCGTTCGGGCTTCCGGGCGCGAGGTTTAGCTGCTCCGTCCGCGGATTCGGATCGAACTACCAGATTATGATGCTTCCGCCGGCAGAGCCCGCTGTGCTGGGAGCCGTCGTCCGCCGCGAAGTCGTGCGTCTAAATCCGGAGATGGACTCACCGCGCTTTGACTACGTCCTTGGCGGAGAGGTTGACCGTCGCAAGCGGATGCGCCCCGAGGGAGGTATCCCGCAGCAGGAAGTTTTCGTCGGCGCGGCTCCTGAGCTGGCGGTCGCCGCGTTCGGAGAGGAGCTGTCGGCCGCCGGAATCGAGCTCGACCATCTGACGCTTCTGCCGCAGGTGATCCAGCGGCTGTACGAGCGCGTTGACGGCTCACATCAGCCAACGGCCTGTTTCGTTGATCTGCCCGGGGGGCCGGTCATCGCATTCTTCAACGAGCGCCAGCTGAGACTCGTCGTCGAACCGCCCGTCGCAGGTGAGCAAGACATTCCGTCGCGCGTTCAAAACCTCACTGAGCACCTCGACCGCGGAAACCTGTACCTGCGGCAGCAGTTCCGCGGCGTCGAGCTGGCGCGTCTGCTCATCGCGACCGAGCCGGCGGATGAAGCCGAGTTCATCGAACGCCTCAAGGAGCAGGTGCGCTTTCCGGTCGAACGCTTCCCCGGTCCGGTGCCAGAGCCGGGGGCTCTGGTGTCGCTGGGAGCCGTGCTCGACGGTGAGGCGGATCGGGGACTCAATCTTTCGCCCTTCGCCGAATCGCCTCTCGTGCGGGCGGAGAAGGAAAAGAAACAATACATCTTGATCGGCGCGATGGTCGTCTGCGCGCTTGCGATCCTGTGGGCCGTATTCTCGGCCGCTCAGACCATCAGCCTCAGCAAGAGAGTCGCCGCCGACCAGCGAGTCGCGCAGGAGCGAGTGAACACGCTCGCCCCTTTGAGGGTAGTCGCGTCACAGCGGCAGCAGACAGCGCAGTCGCTCGCGTATCTCAACGGGCAGCGCATTGACCGCGAAAACACGCAGCA
>JBKJHG010000022.1:0-6852 GCA_046599115.1 Gemmatimonadaceae bacterium | reverse complement strand
TCACGCGTTCGTAGTCCGCGAGGATGGAACGATCACCCGCCTCTCCGCCGAATCGCCCCCGCTCGGAATGACAGAGGACGCGCCGAGCGCGTCGTCGATCGATTGGAAAAAGGGGAGCGATCTCCTCGTGCTCTTCACCGATGGAATCAGTGACGCGCGCAACACCAGCGACGTGCGTCTCGGCGAGGAGCGCGTTCTTGAGATCATCGCGGCGAATCGTACGCTGCCGACGCCGCAGATTCTTGAAGCGGTCTTCTCGATGCTGCGCGGCCACATCACCAACGTCCGCATCCGCGACGACCTCACGCTCGTGCTGCTCCGCAGCTAGTGTCCGAAAGCGGCGGTCCGGTGCGGCGGAACCCGCCAGTTCTGAAAAAGTTCGGCCAGCATTTTCTTCACGACGCGTCAGTGCTGCAATCGATCGCCGACGCGATCGCACCGACGCCGGACGACACGGTGCTGGAGATTGGACCCGGCCGTGGCGCGCTCACCGAGCTCCTCATCCCGCGGGCCGGGCGAGTCGTCGCCGTCGAGCTTGACCGCGCTCTCGCGGCGCAGCTCACGGAGCGCTACGCCGGCAACTCGAATGTCCGGATCGTTCAAGCCGACATTCTCGACACCGACATCAGATCTCTCGTCGGCGACAGCTACATCCTCGCCGGCAACGTTCCGTACTACATCACAACTCCGATCATCTTCAAGTCGCTCGAGCCGCCCGTGTCACGGCGCTCGGTGTTTCTCGTCCAGCGCGAGGTCGCCGAGCGCATCGCGGCAAAGGCCAACGACGATCAGTATGGCGCGCTGACGGTAAACGTTGCCGCGACGTCGGAGGTTGAGATCATCCGCGAGGTCGGCGCTGGCTCGTTCTCCCCGCCGCCGCGTGTTGAATCGGCTGTGATCCGTATCACCCCTCGCGGAGCGCCCCTCATCGAGCGCGAGCTGGTTCCCGCATTCCGCGCTTTTGTCCAGGCCGCGTTCGGCCAGAGGAGAAAGCAGATTCAGCGCGTGCTTCGATCCGTGCGCGGGTTGTCAGTCGAGGAAGTCACTTCGATCTTGAATCGCTGCGGAGTGGATCCCACCGCGCGGCCCGAGACGCTATCGCCTACAGTGTTTGTCGAGCTCTACCGCGCCTGCGCGCGCCGCTAGCGTCCGCGATTCGTGAGCGCGAATGAAAGTCCTTCGAGCTCGATCGCCATGTTCACGGCACGGACGGTTACGTCGCCCGGAACAATGAGCTGCGTCTCGGCGAAGCTCAGAATCGCCTTGATGCCGGCGCCGACGATCAGCTTCACCGCCCCGGGCGCGCCCTCCGACGGCGCCGCCAATACGGCGATGTCGAAATGCTCGGCCGCCGCGTCTTTTTCGAGGTTCGCGACGTCGCGAACGGTCAGGCTCTCCCACCTCTTCCCGATCTTCGCCGGATCGTTGTCATACACGGCGGAAATTTTGAATCCGCGCTCGGCGAATCCGCGATACCGCGCCAGCGCAGCGCCGATCTTGCCTGCGCCGATGATGCAGACGTTCCACTCTTTCTCGAGCCCGAGAATCTCGCGGAGCTTTTTCGACAGCTCCGCGACGGAGTAGCCGAGCCCGCGCTTTCCGAACGAGCCGAAGAGCGAGAGGTCCTTTCGTACCTGCGCGGAAGTGGTCCCGCCGAGGTGGGCCAGCTCGTCACTGGAGATGGTGGCGACGCGTCCGCGCTCTCTCTCCTCAAGGAAGCTGAGGTAGAGTGAAAGCCTGCGAACGGTGGAGTCTGCGATACGCTTCAAGGGGCCTTGTGAATTTGTTCACAAGGTACAAAGGGGAGCGAAAACGGGCAAGGAAAAAACCATCGACCTAACGAGTAACTAGTAACTAGTAAACGCACCGAACCATTTCTTCGTTTACTAGTTACTAGTTACTAGTTGTATTTTTCTTGAACATGCCCCGACCGCCCGGCGTATCCGCCCGTCCCGAACAGACTCTTCTCACATCGCGCGCGATCGAGTTTCTCGCCGCTGGGCCCGCCGACGTCGTGGATCTCATCGGCCACATCTGCAATCTCCCCGGTGCGCCGCGGATCGTCGCGGAGCATATGGCCAAAGCGATGTTCGCGGGACGCAGTGAGTTCGCGTGCGGCGACGACGGCCGCTGGTTTATCTCGGGCTCGTCCGCAGAGTACATCGCATCGTCTGACGTGGCGGTCACTCTTTCACCGAGCGATCGGCTTCGCCACCAGTCGTACGTCGTCGTTGACGTTGAGACGACCGGCGCGCGCCCGTACGCCGGCGACCGGATCACCGAGATCGCCGCGGTCGTAGTGAGAAACGGTGAGATCGCCGAGCTGTTTGAGACGCTGGTGAATCCGCAGCGAATGATTCCCGCGTTCATCACCCGTCTCACCAACATCAGCTGGGAGATGGTGAAGGATGCGCCCGCGTTCGCCGACATCGCCCCCGATCTCATCGGCGTGCTGGAAGGGAATGTGTTCGTCGCCCACAACGCGGCATTTGATTGGCGCTTCGTGAGCGCTGAGCTCTCGCGCACCGCAGGGCGCCAGCTGATGGGACGGAAGCTGTGCACCGTCAAGCTGGCGAGAAAGCTTCTGCCGCAGCTGCCTCGGCGATCGCTCGATCACGTCGCCCGCTATTACGGCGTGGACATCACCAGCCGCCACCGCGCCGCGGGCGATGCCCTTGCCACCGCGCACTGCCTGCTGCGGATGATTGATGACCTCGCCGATCGCGGATGCGAAAGCTGGCCCGATCTCGAGCAGCTGCTTGGTGCGTCGTCCGCGAAGAAGCGGTCGCGGCGCGCGCCGGCGATGCCGATGCCGGTTTCGCGGGACACCACCGCGTGACGCGCCCCGAGCCGCTCGTCCAGACGACCAAGATCGGCGACTTCACCCTCCACGCCATTCAGGCGGGTGGGCAGAAGCTCGACGGCGGCGCGATGTTCGGCGTCGTTCCGAAACCGTTGTGGGAAAAACGCATTCCTGCCGACGAGAGGAACAGAATTCAGCTTGGAATGCGCTGCCTCCTCATCGAGCATCCCGACGGGCTGGTGCTCATTGATACCGGAGCGGGCAACAAGGAAAATCCGAAGTTCCACGAGATATATGGTCTGGAGAACGCGGGCTCGGAGAAGAGCACCGCGCTCGAGGATGGGCTTCGTCAGTTGAAGGTGTCGCCGGCGAGCATCCCCGTCGTCATCAACACCCATCTTCATTTCGATCACGCGGGCGGCAACACACGCTTCGCCGAAAACGGGGATCTCGCCATCTCGTTTCCGGAGGCGACGTACTATGTCAGAAAGGGCGAATACGACTTTGCGCTCAATGCCAACGAGCGAACCGCTGCCAGCTATTTCGAGCGCAACTACGTCCCACTGAAGAAGAGCGGGCAGCTCCATCTCGTGGATTCAGATCGCGAGATTGTTCGCGGCATCAAGGTGATGCACACTCCGGGTCACACTCCGCATCATCAGAGCATCCTCATCGAGTCGGCGGGGGAGCGGGCGCTCTACCTCGGCGATCTTTGCCCAACGTCGTGGCACCTGCCGCTACCGTGGATAATGGGCTACGACGTCGAGCCGCTGGTGACTCTGGAAACGAAGCGCCGGATATTTGCGCAGGCCGCGGAAGAGAACTGGTGTCTCATCTTCGAGCACGATGCGACGACTCCGTGGAGCCGCATCCGCCACGACGGCAAATCGTATGTCGCGGCGGGTTGGGGGAAGTAGAAGTCAGCCGGCGGGCTGGTACAGCTCGACCTTGTTTCCCTCGGGGTCGTGGAGCCACGCGAACCGGCCGTACTCGGCGTAATCCTCTTCCTTCTCGATATCGATGCCGGCGGCGCGGAGCTGACGCAGTAAGCCGGTGAGATCTCTCACCCGGTAGTTCACCCGCACCTGATTTCGCTCTGCGGCAAGCAGAGTGGGGGAGGCCTGGATTGAGTACACCGTTGCGTCGGTTCGCGCGGGGTCATCGAGGCTGGTGTACTTGAACTCCGTCCCGAAATTCTTGCCTTCTTCGTAGGTCGTCATCGGGATGCCGAGGTGCGCGGTGTACCAATCCGCCAGCGCCTGTGGGTCGTTCGAGTAAATGAAGACCCCACCGATTCCGTCCACGACCGCTCGATTTTCAGCCATCGCGAGAATTTAGCCGAATTGGCGGCGCTGGGTCTCGAGCGCCTTCGTCCCAGCTAGTAGCCTGCAGCTTGAGTTGCTAAATGCTTGTAGCTTGCAGTCCTCCGTCCGCAGTTAGTTGCATTTCGACCTCCAGTCCCCTAAATTTCTAGCAGATAACGAGATACAAGTGATCGATCGGGCGATCGGTCCACCCTTCGGCCCTCTTTTGAGGTGTGCTGCTGGAGTTCCAAGCCAACGGATCGGGACGATAGTCCCTTTCCCGCGCGCGGACTCCTACAAGGGTCCGCGTTTTTGTTTTCATCTACGAAGGAATTCATATCCAGGACACAACCAAGAGAGTTCGCGTCAACAAGCAGATCCGCATCAGCCCGATCAGAGTGATCGCCGCCGATGGGGCCCAGCTGGGAATAATGGAAGTTGACGCAGCACTGGCCCAGGCGATCGAACAGGGACTCGATCTCGTCGAAGTCGCTCCGATGGCCCGCCCGCCCGTGGCGAGGATAATGGATTACGGGAAGTTCAAGTTCGAGCAGGCGAAGATGGCGCGGCAGGCGAAGAAGAAGCAGCACGTCATCCACCTGAAGGAAGTGAAGTTCAGACCGGGAATCGATGAGCACGACTTTATGACGAAGACGCGCCACGCGAGGGAGTTTCTCGGCGAAGGAAACAAGGTCAAGGTCACGCTGATGTTCCGGGGGCGGCAGATCGCCCACCCGGAGCTCGGACGCGAAGTGGTGAACAGAGTCGCCACCGAGCTCGCCGACGTCGCGAAGATCGAAGCCGATGCGAAGTTCGAAGGAAAGTTCATGACGATGATCCTCGCGCCCAAATAGCGCCGGTCCCGTCATTCACATAGGAACGAGACTCATATGCCGAAAATGAAGACCCACAAGGGCGCAAAAAAGCGCTTCAAGATCACCGGTACAGGAAAGGTGAAGCGAATGAAGGCGTTCAAGAGCCACATCCTTACCAAGAAGACCTCGAAGCGGAAGCGCCGTCTCCGTCAGGCGACGACGATCACCAACCGTGGTGAAACCAAGAACATCAAGCGCCTGCTTCAGGCTTATTAAGGAGAAGGGAAAATGCCTCGCGTCAGATCGAACGTAGTTCGCCTCAAGCGCAAGAAGCAGGTGATGAAGGCCGCCCGCGGCGCCTTCGGAGCCCGCAGCAAGCTTTGGAAAGCAGCAAAGGAGAATGTCGAGCGCGGTTGGAAGTACGCGTACCGCGATCGCAAGAATAAGAAGCGCGATTTCCGCCGTCTCTGGATTCAGAGAATCAACGCCGGCGCGCGTCTTCACGACCTGTCGTACAGTGTGTTTATGAACGGGCTCAAGATGGCCGGGATCGAAGTTGACCGCAAAGTCCTCTCGGACATCGCGATCAACGACCCCGCTGCTTTCCAGGCGCTCGCGGAGAAGGCGAGATCGGCGCTCGACGCTGCGTAAGCAGAGTCACGCAGAACGGACAAGCTCCTTTCAGGGGACTCCGTCTTCGGCGATAATACGTCGAAGGCAGAGTCCCCTTTAATTTTTCAGTCGTGAACTCCAGAGAATTCAGCGAGCGGGTGAGGAAAGTCGGGGAGGAAGCGATGTCGGCGCTCGCCGCCGCCGCCGACCTCGCCGCGCTCGATGTGGTGCGCACTGCGCTTCTCGGACGAAAAGCGGGCAGCGTCACCGAGCTGCTCAAGGCTCTTCCCGAGCTGCCCCCCGACGACCGCCGCGAAGCAGGCTCGCGCGTCAACGCGCTCAAGACGGAAGTCGGCGCCACGCTCGATGCACGGACCGCCGAGCTCAACGCAGCCGCGCCGGCCGTCTCCAGCGACATCGATCTCACGATGCCCGGCCGCGCGCGCTGGCTCGGCGCGAAGCACCCGGTCACGAACGTCATCGAGGAGATCGAAGAGATCTTCCGCGATCTTGGCTTCACCATCGCGGTGGGCCCCGAAGCCGAGACCGAATGGTACAACTTCACGTCGCTCAATTTTCCCGCCGACCACCCGGCGATGGATATGCACGACACGCTCTACATCTCCGAGGGTGTGCTGCTCCGCACCCATACGTCGCCGGTGCAGATGCGAACGATGCAAGCCAACAAGCCGCCAATCCGCGTCCTCAGCCCGGGGAATGTGTATCGCCGAGATTTCTTCGACGCGTCGCACGCGCCGATGTTCGCGCAGATCGAAGGCCTTTGCATTGACGAGGGAATTTCATTCGTCGATCTCAAGGCCGTCCTCACGCACTTCGCGAACAGATTGTTCGGCAAGACGAAGACACGCTTCCGTCCCAGCTTTTTCCCGTTCACTGAGCCGTCGGCCGAGATGGACGTCGAATGTCTAATCTGCGGTGGCACGGGATGCCCGCGCTGCAAGGGAACCGGGTGGATGGAAATCCTCGGCTCGGGAATGGTGCATCCACGCGTGCTCGAAAACGCCGGCATCGACTCCGAGAAGTACACCGGCTGGGCATTCGGAATGGGGCCGGCCAGGATCGCGACTCTCCGTTACAACATTCCCGACATCAGGATTCTCTACGACTCGGACGCCCGCTTCCTCGAGCAGGTGGCGCGATGAACGCGTCGTACGAGTGGCTGCGCGCGTTCGTGAATTTCGATCTCCGCCCGCGCGAGCTTGGCGATCTTCTGACACGACGCTGCGCCACGGTTGATGGAATCGTGCCGATGCGCGAAGACCTGCGCGACATCGTCACGGTTGATGGAATCGTGACG
>JBKJHG010000018.1:0-18871 GCA_046599115.1 Gemmatimonadaceae bacterium | reverse complement strand
GTCGCTCAGCAGATCCTTGAACGCCGCCGCGAGACCAGACCCGCGAGCGGCCGGCACTCCCTCGATTACCGTCGCCCTGAATCGGGATGCTGGCTGTCCTTCGATCGCCGAGATGATGTCCTCGATCGAGCCGATGCGTTCCACACCGAGCGTGCAGTCCGCGAGTATCGCCCAAATCAGCGGCTCGGGAGCCAGCAGCTTCGCTTCCGCGTGAAGGCGGGATCCTATTCTTGCGCGCGCCGACTTCCGCCATTTGTCAGTCGCCGGAGTTGCCGGCGCAAAAAGCTTGTGAAGCGCGTAGAAGATCTCGAAACGCGGTCCGACTTCGACTTCGACGGGCAGCTTGCCTGGCTCCATCTCTCTCTTAATTCAGGTTCGTGGGTTTTCGAATGCCTTCGTCAACGGAGAATATGCCGTTGGTCGCGTCCAATCTCACCACTCCCGCCCGCGACACGTCGGCGCCAAGCACCCCATCGAGCGAGACGAGCGTTCTATACACAGGAGCGTAAATGAGCAGCTCCTTGAGAAACAGGGGATGGTCCCGAACTGTGACTTTGAGCTGATGCACGATCGGAGCCTGCAGCGACGAGGTTCCGGCGAGGCCGCCGAGCTTGCGCGGATCCTTCCGGTCGGGCTCGATATCCAGCTTGTCGAGAAGAGTCTCCGTCCCAAACGTCCCCTCGGCGCCGGTGTCGAGCCCGAAATGAAGCGAAGTTCCGTCGCTCGCCAGCACACGCACAACCGGGACGCCGAGCCAGAAGAGGTTTCTCGATGATGGATCGGTGTTACGACGGGAGGCCGGGTCGCGAAGGCGAATCCGCGATTCACCGTAATCGATCTCGATGTCCAGCCGCTGAATTATGTCGTAGCCGATGATTCCGTCGATTTTCACCGGAGTAGGATGCGCCGCATCCATTTTCAGCATCTCCCGCATCTCCATACTGCGCTCGTCAACGATCATCGCCGTCGCGTTTCTCACCGCGATCTGCCCTAGCTCGACCCGGTCGATTAAAGCCGGTCGCGCGCTGACGCGCCCGGTGTTCGTCACCATCTCGAGAGTATCGGCCGAAAGCGGCGTTAGGCCGAGTGATGACGCGACGTTCGATGCGACGATGGTGAGGCTCGATCCCGTATCGAGCCAGAAATGAAACTCCCTCCCGTGAACGCGTACCGGGATCATCGGCGTTCCCGCCGCCGAGAGTGTAAGCGGCAGCACAACCATATGTCCCGGGAAATCGAGCGCTTTCGGCGCAACATTCGTGAACGCAGCTGCCCAGCGCTCCACTCCAGCCCGGTCCGCATCGCGATTCGGCGAGACGAAAGGGAGAACCTTCGAGAGTGTTCCCCATTTCTCCTCGTACTGAAGCACAGCCGAGTACGCGACTCGCGCGCCGGCGCGAAGCAGTGAATCATCGGCCGTTGCCTGCAGCGACGCGAACCCGGCCTCCGCCGGCTCCAGCTCGCCCTTCATCATATATCCGAGCGAAACCGCGAACAGGCGCTGGGAAAATGTGCGCGAATACTTCGCCGCCGCGTCCGGACGTAGTTCGGCGAGCGCTCCCCAATAATCATTATGGGAAACACGTCGTGCTCCGAACCCGTTCCCGGCGCAGGCCGTGCATACACCAAGCACGACAAGTGTGACCGCAACCCTGCTTCGGACAGTCCAGCCTGAGATGGCGGAAAGGCGCATCAGGGAAACTAGGTTTGGGAATTTGGCGCGCAACAGCACACTGTATATTCGACTGCGGCGGCCTCGTGCCACCCAAGGGAGAAGACAATGACCGACGAAACGGGCAAAACCGAAGATGAGTGGCGCAGCAAGCTCACCCCGGAGCAATACCGGATCACTCGCGAGAAGGGCACCGAGCGCGCGTTCACCGGGAAATACAACGACTCGAAGGAACCGGGCATCTACAAGTGTGTTTGCTGCGGCACGCCCCTCTTTGACTCCGGCGCGAAGTTCGATTCCGGGTCGGGCTGGCCGAGCTTCACGGGACCGGTTAGCGAGAGCAACGTGAAGATGGAAACCGATACATCCCACGGAATGCGGCGCACCGAGGTAATGTGCCGCTCGTGCGACGCACACCTCGGTCACGTCTTCCCCGACGGTCCGGGCCCGACAGGGCAGCGGTTCTGCATCAACTCCGCTTCTCTCGACAAGAAAGACGAGTAGAAAGCGCCGAGCCAAGGGAGCCTGCTGATGAGTATCACGACGACGAATCCCGCCACGGGCGAGACGATCAAGACATTTGACCAGCTCTCGCCCGCGCAGCTCGACGAGAAGCTCGCTCTTGGCGCGGCAGCTTTTACAAGAACGCGCCGAAGCTCGTTCGCATCTCGTTCCTCGCGAATGCTCGCGGCCGCCGCAATTCTGGAAGAGGACCAGCGCAGGCTGGGCGAGCTGATGACCCTCGAGATGGGCAAGCCCGTCAAGGCGGCGGTAGCCGAGGCGGCAAAATGTGCCACCGCTTGTCGTTACTACGCGGCGAACGCGGAATCAATTCTCGCGGACCGCAGGATAGATGTCGGCGAAGATACCGCCTGGGTCGCGCATCAACCGATCGGTGCAGTGCTCGCCGTGATGCCTTGGAATTTTCCCTTCTGGCAGGTGTTCCGCTTCGCGGCGCCGGCGTTGATGGCGGGAAATGTCGGAGTGCTCAAGCACGCGTCCAACGTTCCGCAGTGCGCGCTCGCCATCGAAGAAATATTTCTTCGCGCTGGCTTCGAGCGCGGCGAGTTTCAGACTCTTCTCATCGCGTCTGATTCCGTTGCGGACGTGATCGCCGATCCGCGAATCGCCGCTGTCACCATTACTGGAAGCGAAGGCGCGGGACGATCGGTCGCCGAGCACGCCGGCAGGCATCTCAAGAAAAGTGTCCTCGAGCTCGGCGGGAGTGATCCCTTCATCGTCCTTCCGAGCGCCGATCTCGAAGCGGCGGTTTCCATTGCCGTCACCGCGCGGATGATCAACAACGGCCAGTCGTGCATTGCCGCGAAGCGCTTCATCATACACGCCTCGATCTACGACGAGTTTCTCGAGAAGTTCGTCGCCGCAGTGAGCGCGGTCACAGTCGGCGATCCGATGGACGAGACCACCGAGCTCGGCCCATTGGCGACATCGCAGATCCGCGACGAGCTGCATCAGCAGGTAGAGCGCACCGTCGCCTTGGGCGGAAAAATCCTCACCGGCGGCAAGCCGATTCCCGGCGCGGGTTTCTATTACGCACCGACCGTGCTCGCGGACGTTCCCGCGGATAGCCCCAGTGCGCAGGAGGAGCTGTTCGGACCCGTCGCCTCGGTATTCAAGGCGAAGGATACGAACGACGCGATTGCCCTCGCCAACTCCACGCGCTTCGGCCTCGGCGCATCGGCGTGGACGAATGACGACGCGGAAAGCGCACAGCTCATTCGCGAAATCGAATCCGGCTCCGTCTTCATCAATGAGATGGTCGCGTCAGACGCGCGGCTCCCGTTCGGAGGAATAAAGAGCTCCGGCTACGGCCGTGAGCTGGCGGACGCGGGCATCCGCGAGTTCGTCAACATCAAGACTGTGCGGGTCGCAGCCCCAAAAAAAAGCCGCCCCGATGGGGACGGCGGAAAAACGGAATAGCACTCAGCCAGGAAATCAGCCGCTGCAACCGTCAACTCGGTGCGTGTCGAGATGCAGCGTGCAGGTTACGCTTCCCGTTTGAACCTGCGCGTTGGCCGTTCCATTGTACGTGACGACAACGCGGCGATCCACCGTGCGGCGCTCCGTTCCGTGGCCGACTGAAGTGACTAGGTACTTCACCACGCGAACCATGCTTCCGCTGAGCGGATAGCTCGTCGGCGTGCGCGGCTGCGAATAGACTACTGCCTTAAGGGAATCCAGCGACCTGCCGGCGTAGGTGCGGGTCGTCAAAGAGGAACGGTGCGTGTTGGTGTCTGCGCTGGTCCCGAAGCCGTCCCAGCGGCGCGTCGTTTCCGCACCCAGTAAGCCGCTTACGGTAAAGTCACGTGTACGGTGGACGGCTTTGCTCAACGTGCTGTCCCGGGAAACCACGCCATTCATCGCCAATTGGAAATTGATCGACGCCGTCGTGAGATCGTTCTTCACTTTCATTGGCTGGCCCGATCCGTCGTAAAACGCGTACGATCGCGACACGGTGAGGCCGGCTTCCGTTCGCGGCGCGCACGTCCAGCGTCCTGACCCGTAAGTGCAGGTATCCGGGGAGCTCTGTAAATCAAATCGCAGCGACGAAGGCTCGCTCTGAATCGAGAAGCTGCCGGCGGCGAGTGACACAGAGTTGAGGAGAGAGGCGAGATCGGTGGCGATCGCTTCACCCTCGCTGACCGCGACGTCCTTGCTCACCTGCTGATCGGTGAGGACGGTGTCGGGCGGGGCGTATGCGCGGTCGCTGTTGCACGCTGCCATTGCTAAAACAAAAACAACCGCGGCGAGTGCGGCGGCGGTTGTGCGAGTTGAAGACATCTCTGCTACACTCTGGTGTCGGGGCACTTATCAGCGAACTCGGTGACCCCTCAAAGCTATGGCCGGTACCGTGATTTAGCCACGATTTCCCTCTCTGTCGGCTCCGACGTAATTCTCATCCCCGATCATTGCCGCAGTCGGGGGTCCTCGCGGTGACGACTTGCCTCGAGCCAAGGCGAGAGCGAGAGTGCGAAGACCAGCCGGTGCTCCGCCCCTTGTGACCGTGCCACCGGGTACATCACGTCCAGCCGGATCGCCCCGCTCCCCGGTGTTTTCGGGACGATCCGGAATCCGCCGCCGAGAACGACAACAGTCACGTGGTCGGACTGTGAGAGGGGCGATTTTCGACGCAGAGACCCGGCTGAAAAAAACTCGCCGTCTAGAGCGAAAGAGTGCCCGAGATCGCGCACGTGCATCGTCTGTTCGACTGAAGCCGCGTACGCCTCCTCGGCGAATCTGTAGATCCGCTTCACCGCGTAGGATGAAATGTCCAAATTCGAAAGCGCCCGAACATCGGGATCCGGATTTACCAGCTTCTCCGCCACGAAGTGCGTCGAGAAGACTCCCGGCTTCGTTCGGGTGTAGGTCGAGAAAGCTCCGCGTACGCTCGCGTCGTCCCAGTTGCGGCGGCCGGCAATGTGATACCCGCTGCCCCAGAGGTCGAGCTGCGACAGGCTTTGCGTTCCGTGCGGCCACATCCTTCCCGTCCAACCATTGAGAAAGATCGCCCCCCTCTTGTTCACCTTCTCGCGCCCTGCGCCCGCGAGACCTTCCCATTCAAAACCAATCGGTACGTCGATCAGAATTTGTTTTTCGATCAGCCAGGTCAGCGTGTCGAACGCCGCCGCCTGACGCGCGAAGCCAAGCTTGAGTCCAGCGTAGTCGCGCTTCACGAGGTGCGGCCCCACGACCGGCGCCCTGTCGGGCGCGTTCAGTGTCGCGCGCTCGGCGTCGGCGCCGAATAACAGTTGATCCACGTGCAGCGGCGTCGCCCCGAGTTTTTTTCCCACGAGCGCGAGGCCAGTCTGCCGGTGGAACGATTGAAAATCCTTATCCGGATTTTCCTTCGACTCACGGATGTACTGGGAAACAATCAGCTCCGTGCGCCATTCGTCGTACACGCTGTGCTGCTGATTCCTGAACCGCGCGCGCAGTTCATTTCCATCCGGATAGAGCGCGCCGTGGAATTTTGCCGCCAGCGAGTGCCCGAGAAACCAGAAGCTTTCGTATCCGGCGGCCACTCCTGCCTTTCCTTCACGGAGGGCAAACGACACGCTTCCGGAGTTTCCCGAACCAAGGAGATTGTCTTCCTGGATTCCCGCGAAAGACGATGTGGATTGCACGCTCAAGCTCGGCTTCGTCGTCCATCGGTCGCGCGTCCGAACGACAAGGTCCACCCCCGTCCTTCCCGCACACGACAATCCGTCCACTTCAGCGTCGGCGAGATAGCGGCGATGGCGGAGCCGGCGCAACGATTCGGCGACGCGTAAAGTGTCGATCGTCTGCCCCTGTGCGAATAGCAGGTCGCGTCTGATGACACCTTCGCGCGTCGTGACGTGAATCCCCGAAAGCCGCGACGCCAGCCCGGGAAGCTTCGGCGGCGGATTCGAAGCGATCGCAATCGAGTCAATCATTCTTCCGGATAGCTGGGCGAGTCCCGTTCTCGATACTATGGTATCACAGGCCTGCGCCGTGAGCTCTGCCGGGACGAGCGCGGCGAGAAGGACCAGCTTAGCGGCGAAAAGTGCGCGGCAGGGTGCCGTCAGGCGGGCGAGGGGCATTGAATCCGTAACCTGACCCCGGTCACACTCTGACGCAACCATTGGTCTGGCAGGCATTTTTCGCCAAACTTCGTGCAACACCGCCGAGGAATCATGTGGGACGGAACGCTTTGCTGATCATCCAGGTATTCGGAGACGCGCCAGCTCACCACCATTTCGTCCTGGTGATGAGCGGCATTACCGCGCTCATCTATCTCGGCATCGCCCTCTTTCAGCACACCTCGCCCATTCAGCGGCTGGTTGCGCTCGGTGGCGATTGGGCTGCCGCGATCGTTCCGCGCATTCTTTCCATTCTCACATTCGCGGCTGGCGCGATGCTGCTTTTCTCCGGCGCGACGCCCGCCGTCGCCGGACGGCTGAGCTTCATCGGCAGAATCGTGCCGATCCCACTGATCGAGCTTTCGCACTTCGGCGATAACCTCGCGGGAGCGGGACTGCTTCTGCTTGCTCGCGGAGTCGAGAGGCGGCTGGACGCCGCGTATCATCTGACGCTCAGCGTCATCGTCGCCGGCGTCGTGCTTTCGTTTCTTCGCGCCTTCGACTACGAGGAAGCGTCATTCCTGATCCTGCTCGCACTGCTGTTCATCCCGAGCCGGAAGTATTTCTATAGAAAGACGTCGCTTATCGAAGAAAGATTTACCCCGCAATGGATCGCCGCGACCGCGCTAGTCGTCACCGCGTCGATAATTCTCGGATTCATATCCTACCGGGTGCGGCACGTTGAGCCGGGGTTCTTCAATCTGAACCACGAACAAGGGCGATTCCTCCGCGCCACAGCGGGAACGATGGGCGTTCTCATCTTCTTCGGCGCGATGCGGCTCCTTCGCCCGGCGCACATCCTGCCGCCGCTTCCATTGAAGGCGGATTTCGATGCCGCCGTCGCAATCGCCGCCAGCTCGGTCGAGGCCGCCGCGCATCTCGCCACACTCGGCGATAAGCGATTCCTCTTCAATGATGATCGGACGGCGTTCGTGATGTATGGCATCTCCGGACGAAGCTGGGTGTCACTCGGGGATCCCGTCGCCCCTGCGGCGCAGGTGCCGCGTCTCATCGAACAATTCATTTCTCTCGCTGACGAGCACGGCGGAATGGCAGTGTTCTACAAAGTGGGACCGGTGCTGCTGCACGCGTACCTGGATCACGGACTGAACGTCGCAAAGCTGGGAGAGGAGGCGCGCGTTCGCCTCGACGATTTCACCCTTGATGGTCCGCAGCGCCGCAACCTTCGCCGCGTCTGGAGGAAGGCGGTCGATGCGGGATGCTCGGTCGAGATCGTTCTGCCGCCTGACGTGCGGCAGTATCTCCGCCAGCTACGGGTGATCTCCGACGCGTGGCTCGAGAATAAGCATTCGCGTGAGAAGGGATTCTCGCTCGGATTCTTCGACGACGAATATGTAGCGCGATTTCCCGTTGCCCTCGTGCGCCGGGAGGGGCGCATCATCGCCTTCGCCTCGATCTGGAACTCCGGCCACAACGAAGAGCTCGAGGTCGATCTGATGCGGTATCTCCCCGACGCTCCTCCCGGCATCATGCGGTACCTGGTAGTCGAGGTGATGCTATGGGGCCGGTCGATGGGATATCGCTGGCTCAATCTCGGAATGGCGCCACTGGCGGGCCTTCGCTCCGCCGCCGGCGCTCCGATCTGGCATCAGCTCGGATCTGCGGTGCGCGGTTATGGCGAACGGTATTACAACTTCCAGGGACTGCGCGAGTTCAAAGAGTGGTTTTATCCGGAGTGGGAGCCGCGCTTCCTCGTTTCGCCGGGCGGACGTTCGCGCCCGGTCGTTCTCGCCAACATCGCATCGCTGATCGGTGGCGGAATCGGAGGAATCCTCCGCAAGTAGCTACTGCGCGGTCACCCCTTCTCCGATGCGATGGCGCAGGAAGAACGCGACAATCGTATCGCTGGCTGCCATATCACCGGGCGGCTTGGGGCTGAAGATCCAGCCGCGACCTCCACCCGGCCAGCCGTGCTGTCCGTTGTAGATGGTGTAGAAGATCACCTCTGCACGGCCGTCGGCGCACGCGTAGGACGCCTTCTCGACATTTTTGAGGCGCGACAGAACCGGGCTCGTGCCGCACGAGTCGCGATTGATCCAGAACTGCGCTACCTCCGGAGCGGAATACTCGTGATGATTCCCGCGAGCGTACCCGGGCCCGCCCTGCTTTCCTTCGTAGGGAATGTTGTGATCGCCAGTTCCGTGAATGATCATCACCGGAACCGGGCGGGATAGCTCGCACGCGGGAAGCGGATCCAGAAGAGTTCCCGATACACTCGCCACCGCCGTAATACGCGACGGCGCTCCGCACGCGAGCAAAGATGACAGTGTGCCCCCGTCCGAATAGCCGGTTACGTACACGCGGGTGGTGTCCAGCCGCAAACCGCGGGTGAGCTCGTCGAGAATCTTCATCGTGAAGGCTTTCTCGTCCTTCTGCTTCACGAACGAGAAGCGGCAGCAATCGCCGACGTTCCAACCGCGATGCAATCCCTCCGGATAGACGACGAAGAAACCCAGGCTGTCGGCGAGCTGATCGAATGACGTTTCCCGCTCGAGCACCGCGGCGCTCGCGCTCGTGCCGTGAAAAGCAAAGATGATGGGGAGTCGCTTCGAGGCATCGTATGTCGCCGGCACGTGCATCCTGTAGGTCCTCACATCGCCATTGACCGACACGTGGCGGACATAATTTCCCGGACTCATCGGTATCGCGTACGAATCTGTCCCCGATGCTCGCGCGAGCAGCAGGGCGGCAATTGTTACTGCTCTTGCCAAAATGGTTCGTAGGCGTGATAGAAAGGTCATCGCGGCAGGTGGAGTGCTTCCGGCAAAGTTATATTCGCGTCGCACATCCGCACCAATGAAAAACGAAATCGCGCGCCCGCGAGAGGCAATATGGTTTCAAGCATTGCAAGCGTCGTGTGGGGGTACCTGGCGATGGCGGTGATCGTGATGGCCGGAACCGCGCTTGTTGCCGCACTAATGCTTCCCGGAGGTATCGCCGGCGCACGCAAGATGGAGGGGCATCCACCCCGGAATTATCTCTACTCCAACCTCGCCCTGTCCTTCGCCGCTGGGCTTTGCGGAGGCTGGATCACGGCGCGGCGTGCCCCGCAGAATCCGATGCGTCATTCCGCCCTGCTGGCGATTTTCCTTCTTGCAATGTCGGCGCTGTCAGCGCGAACTCAAGCGTCCCGGCAGCCTCGCTGGTACCCGGTGACAATCGCCGTGATCGGCGTTCTCGGAGTTCTGCTGGGAGGTGTTTTGGAAACGGCTTCCTCGGTAATCAGCTGAGCCGGCGCAGTCGGCGATAGCGACTTCGATTTCCCGGAAGGCGTGACTAGTCCGGCTGATACTTGAGTATGCTGTCGCTCAACGAACGGTAAGCCCGTTCGAGATGATGCCCGCCCGGGAGCTGGATTCTCTTCACCCACGTCGGCGCGCTACGGCATCCTGAAAGAAGTTCCTCCGCGCCAAAGACGCAGATCATTTTCCCGGCGCCGGCGCGCTGCAGCTCCGGAATCACCGGTATGTCATCCGAGCGGCTCTCGTCGCGGATGATGTCGATCCAGTGAAACGTCATATTCACAGTCCGCGGCAGCCCGACAAACGCGGTTAGCTTGACGCGGGCATCGAGATCCGCGGGCAGTCTCGTGAGTACGAACGGGATCATCCCCGCGCCCCGCGAAAACCCGACCAGCACCACATTCGGCTTCGCCCAAGCGTCCGAATACGCGCGAAGCACCCGCGCAATATCGCGCCCGACATTTTCCGGCGTACGCGGCGTCCGGCGCAAATACTCGCGAAGATCCACACCGACGACGGAAACTCCGTGCTTGTTGAGCTCGGCCGCCATCTCTTTCTCGATGCTTGCCCACCCTCCGTCCCCGCTAACGAAAACGACCAGCGTCGAATCCGATCCGCCAACCGGCGCCTCGACCAGAGGCAGATCCTTCTTCAACGAAGCCAGGTCGGCGCCGCTCGATTGAGCGCTCACGACACGAACGCCCGAAGCGGCGCTCGAAAGGAGCGACGCGGCAGCAAGCGCAGAGAACAGCTTCATCGCGAGTGGGCGAGAAAGAAACGCATCAAGGTTCCGGATGCGTCCAGGTTTTGACTGGGAGATTGACCGTCCGATCCATCCTTTCGGCCGCCGGGCCACGAATGTGCGCCGCCACTGATGGAGTAGAACGCTACATCGGCACCAGTGCACGAGCGAAACATCGTCCGCGTGACTGTCGGAGCGATAACACGCGCGACCGCGCTGCTGCAGCCATCCACCATCGCCCAAAAGCGCGCCGAGGGTGGAAGCGCGAGCAGCTCGGGGGACGCGTGAAATGGGAAAGGGCTCAGCGCGGAATCGGCGTACGGCACGTCTTTGTCGGCCGTGCCGTGAATGATCGCCACCGGCACGGGTCGCGCAGGCTTGCAACGGGCATCCACGAGACTCCCGGAGACGACACCGATGGCGGCGACTTCGGGCGACGCGGCACACGCAAAATGGTAGGCCATCCTCCCTCCATCGGAGAATCCAGCCACGTAAACGCGCCGTGGGTCGATCGGAAGATGCCGCTTCGTTTCCGCGATGACTGCGCGAATGAATCCAACATCGTCCACGTCCTGTCGCGAGGCCGAGCCACAGCATTCTCCGGCATTCCAATCGGAGCCGATGCCGAACAGCCCGGTTGATCCGTCCGGATACACAACCGCGACGTGATATATCTCCGAGAGCGAATCGAAATTGGTCTGACGGCGAATCGTCCCGCCATCCGCGCCGCTGCCGTGAAGAACGATCAGCAGAGGGAATCCGGACTGCCGACGCAGCCTGCTTCTCGGCCGCGAGGCGGGGACGTGAACCTGGACACTCCTCGAGCCACCGTCGAAATCCACATCGTGCGCGGTGGTTCCAATCTGCCACTGGGCGGGCACCGCTTCGGCGTGGGACGTTCGATCGCAACTTTCAGCCAAAACCGAAAAAACAATTGCCGCGAGAGCGGTGAAATAATTTCGCGGCGCCACTTATCGGCTCGCGGACCGGGGATGCGACATCACGAAATCGGCGAACACGCGACTGGCATCGACAGCGCGTGAAGGATTCGGAGCGAGAAGCCAGCTCTTCTTCCCGCCTGGCCAGCCGTGTCTTCCGCCGATCAGGCTGTACAGCTTCACTTCACCGCCGTCACGACAACTGGAATAATCCGCAACGTTGACCGCGTACGACGATGTCACTGCACCACCGCCGCATTCCTGCCTTCGCGCCCACCCCTCCACATCGGAAGCCGTCGTCCCGTAAGGAATGTTGTGATCCAGAGTACCGTGAAACACAACCGTTGAGACCCCACGTTTCGGCGCGCAGTATTTTGCGGGAAGCTTTCCCGCTATGACGCCGATAGCCGTCCACACATCCGATTGATCGCACGCGATCAGATACGCCATCGACCCGGGATCGGAAAATCCGGCCAGACCGACCCGCGTTCGGTCTAGCGGGTAGAAACGAGAGAGCGAATCCACAATCGCCAACAGCATTCCTTCTTCGTCAACGCCGTGAACTCCCGTTGTCTGGACGCAGCAACCCGTCTCGTTCCAGAAAAGACGGAAGTAAGGAATTTCGCCGGTCCCATTCGGATACACCACAAGGGCGCCGAGGCTGTCGGCGATGGCGTTCATTCCGCTCTCTTCCATCATCACGTTGGCATTGGCGCTCGACCCGTGGAGCAGAACGAACAGCGGCAGCGGATGCCGGTAAGGTAGAGGCGGCCGATGGAGGAGGAAATTGCGCCGGACGGATCCGACGGTTATCTCGTGAAAGCTCGTTCGCGCATCGCCCGTCGGCGGGAGACGTGTCGCGCCAAGAATTCGCGCACACCCCGCGAGCGGCATCATCAATCCCAGCCACGCAAGGATCGAAACACGCACCGCGACACGCGGATGATAAATTCGGATTGAGCTGAGCATTCGCTGAGATAGGTCCCCATTCAATCTAGCGTAACGTCCGCGACAGCTTCGACGACGAAATTTCCCAAACATCCAACCCGGACCTAGGCGATGAAGTTGCGCGTAATGTTGTCACTGCTGCTGATTCCGCTCGCGCCACACGCCGGCTCGGCCCAACAGCCGCTGGTGCGAATGCCTCCCAGCCTTGGCGCTCACACCAAATTCGAATCGCCCACCCGTCCGGCGCCGGCACACGCACCGGCGGCGGATTCGACCCGGTCCGCCGTTGAACGCAATGTCATCCGCGGCGCGGCCGTGGGAGCGGTTATCGGGGGAGTTATCGGTGCGTTCGCGTCGGAGCATCAAGCGGTCGGAGTCGGCTTCACGCATACGCCGGCGGTGTTATTCGTCGCGACCTACGGGGGATTGGGCGCCCTCCTCGGGCTCATTGCCGGAACGCTGCTGCCGGGAGGCTGATACGAGAGGCGCCGGTCGAAATCGAGCCGACACATAGCCGATTTTCAGGTGCGTTATGTCGCGGTGATTATCCGCATCAGCGAAAACTTGACCCTCACCGCTAATGCATTATGTGGAAGGTCGGCACCGCCATCACCGCGATCGCGGCAGCGCCGGCCAAAACCGATCCGACAAGCGTCGGCCTCGATCGAGTCAGCGCGGCGATCGCGCCGAGGGCGATGGATATCTGGAGCAGAGCGACGGCAGCTGCAAACCACTCGTGCTGACGCAACAAATCATCTGCTTCATCCGAGCCCTTGTCTCGAAGGCTTTCCAGGCGCGTCGCCTCGCGCGTGATGGTGTCCTGCTGCGCGGTGTACCTCGCGGCCTCCGCGACGAGTGCGGGCGGCACCATCTTTCCCGCTGCCTGCCACGCCACCCCCGTGCTCTTCGCCACCGCAGCCTTTATCCCTTTCGCTTGATAATAGGCCCATTGGTCGGAAGCCTGCGCCTGGTAGCGTGCCGCTTCTGTCTTAAGCACAAGAGCTTCGTTCACCGTCGCGCCCGCTCTCAGCGATGCAATCGCGGCAAGCGCGGCGAGGATCGCGGTGGACAGGGAAATCCAGCGGAGGAAACGCGAACCCTCCCGGTGTATTTCGTGGTCGATTGTTTCGCGCAGGCTATCGCTGTCCAGCTCGATCTCTTCCGGCAATTCGTCACTCGGGATTCAGTTCAACCTTCTACACCTGGGGACGCTAACCTCTTTGCAATCTTCGCGCTGTAACGTGCCTGAAAGGTAGATCGGCTTCGGCACAACTTCTGCCTTCTGCCATACGTGAAACCACTACCGGAGACAAGATGCGCGCGGGGACCAAAATTGCGGCGGCGATGCTGATTGTAGCGGGGAGTCTGACCACGGCCGCTTGTGGCAATAAGCAGTCGGCGGCCGGCGATACCGCTCCCGCGACTGTTTCGACTGCTGTGGTCGATACGCCCGCGACGCATCACAGCGCTCTCAAAGGCGCACTTGTCGGAGCTGCCGCCGGACACGTGCTCGGCCATCACGCGATTGCCGGCGCAGCGGTGGGCGCATTAGTGCAGCACGAAAGGAACAAGCGTCATTAGCGGCGTGAGAATAGTCCATCGCCCGAGGAAGAAGCCGCGCGGTCTTGAGTCGCATACCGTTCTTCTCGTTGGAGTATCAGCCGCAGCAATCGCGGCGTGCGCGAAAGTCGGCGAGGACGTTTTCAACCACGAATCAGGTCCATTCGACGAGCCGATTCGCAAGTTCGTGCTCAATCATCAATCGGCGCCCGTCCGCGACGGCTTTCTCGTCATCACGCGCGTTGCGGCGCCATCGGTCATTATCCCGACAACCGCGATGGTGGGCGCGTGGCTCTGGCGCCAGCGCGGACTTCCCATCGCCGGCGCAGTGGTGATGTCTCCCGCTATCTCGCTCGCGATCTTCCTCGCGGTGAAGCGCCTTTATAAACGGAAGCGTCCCGACGGCGGCGCGCGTCTGCACGAGCTGACGTACGCGTTCCCGAGCGGACACGCCGCCGCATCGGCGGCGATCTTCGGGACGACCGCGTACGTGCTCTGGCGGGAGCATATGCTTCCGCGCTCCGGAGCAGCCACCCTCGCCACGCTCGCGCCATTTCTCGTCGGAGCGAGCCGCGTCTATCTCGATGTGCACTGGAGCACCGACGTGCTCGGCGGATGGAGTGTCGGCGCTCTCGTTGCCGCGCTCAGCGGATACGTCTACGAGCAGGTGCGGACGGAAACACGCCAGGCAGGGCCGTTCGCGCGTTTGAATCCCCGCTATTACTCGCACTCGCGAGGCCGGACGCGAAGGTAGCGCGGAACGGGTCACGCCACTTCTCAGAGGCGCCGGTCGGAATCGAACCGACGAATAGCAGATTTGCAGTCTGCCGCCTTACCACTTGGCCACGGCGCCGTGCTCCAAAACTAACGGGACTCTTTCACCTGCAGGTAGTGTTGAGGGGCAGCTGTTTGGCATCTATTATAAGCCCACCCGCCGTAACCGGCTCCTTGGAGACCGCCAGATGAAGAAGATCGTCCCGAATCACTTTCGCCAAAGCGCGGCCGCTTTTGCGCTTTTCGCAATCGCGGCCTGCGCTCCGGCGACGCAGTCTCTCAAGCCGCTTGCCGAAAAACAGACCGTCCTTCTCGTCTCGCTCGACGGGTTCCGGCGCGATCTCCTCGACCGTGACGCCCCGCCCGCTCTCAACGCGCTCGCAAATGACGGTGTAGTCTCCGAGTGGATGCAGCCTTCGTTTCCGTCGCTCACCTTTCCGAACCACTACTCCATTGTCACCGGGCTTTACCCTGAACACCACGGCATCGTTTCGAATACGATGTACGATACCGCGTTCAAAGCCGGGTTCTCAATCAGCGGCCCGGGTGCGACCGAATCGAGATGGTGGGGAGGCGAGCCCATCTGGGTCACCGCCGAGAAGCAGGGCGTAAAGTCGGCGTCGTTCTTCTGGGTCGGATCGGAAGCCGTCATCGAGGGAATGCGCCCCAGTATCTACAAGAAATACGATGCGAGCATCACCTTCGCCGGGCGCGTTGACTCCGTGCTCGCTTGGCTGCGCCTCCCCGACGCGCGGCGCCCGCGAATAATCACGCTCTACTTCAACGAGCCGGATCACATCGAGCACGAGAAGGGGCCGGACTCTCCCGAAGCCCGCTCCGCAGTGCTTGGCGTTGACAGCGCCATCGCCCGGCTCGTCTCTGGACTCCGCGCGCAGCGAATGTACGATGCCGTTGATCTCATCATCGTTTCCGATCACGGAATGGCGAACGTCAGTCCGCAGCGCACCGTTTATGTCACTGACGTGACCGATACGCTCAATGTTCGCACGGTGGATCGCGGTCCGATGTTTATGGGATGGGCGCTGAACGGTGACAACGCCGCGCTCGTCACCGCCCTCAATCGGCTCCCGCACGTCCGCTCGTGGCTCAAGAAGGACATCCCGGCGCGCCTGCATTTCCAGGCGAGCGGTCGCATCACTCCCGTCGTCGCGCTTGCCGAAACGGGGTGGATGATCGGCGTTGGGAAGCCGACGCGTAACAGAAACCTCGGCACCCACGGTTTCGACAACGCCGACCCCCTGATGCGCGCGCTCTTTATCGCGCACGGGCCTGCATTCAAACACGGAGCTCGCATTCCAGCGTTTCCGAATGTTGACGTCTATCCGCTGATGACGCATATCCTCGATCTCAAGCCCGCGCCCAACGACGGCTCGCTGAGGATAATCGGGCAGGCGCTCAAGTAAGACATACAGACACATCATCCGATGAACAGCGAGTTGGATGCGGTGCGCGTATCGCGCGCGACCGCGCGCGACGTGCCTCTCATTCAGCAGCTCATCCGCGAGCTCGCCGAGTATGAGCGCGCGCCGGACGAAGCGGTGGCAACCGTTGACGGATTGACTGCCGCCCTCTTCAGTGATCCGCCGCACGCCGAAGTTCTTCTCGCTCACGTCGGGAACGAGCCCGCCGGCTTCGCGCTGTTCTTCTACAACTTTTCCACGTGGACAGGGAAGCGCGGTATTTACCTCGAGGACATTTTCGTCCGGCCGCCGATGAGACGCCACGGCGTCGGCGCGGCGCTGTTTCGCGAAATCGCCCGCATTGCCGTCGAGCGCGATTGCCCGCGTCTCGAATGGGCGGTTCTCAACTGGAACGAGTTGGCGATCAACTTCTACAAAAAGATCGGCGCGGCGGCGAAGGACGACTGGACGACCTACCGGCTCACTGGCGAAACGCTGCGGAATCTCGCCGAGGATCGTTAGCCGGACTACCGCCTCAGAGCCTCAAGCGCCTTCTTGGAGTCCTCGAGCTTGGGGTTCAGCTGGAGCGACGTAGTGTACTCGGTGCGGGCGAGATCGCGCTTCCCCTGCTTTTCGTAAACCATCCCCAATCTGAAGTGCACGTTCGCCGGGGGGAAGGCGTTCACCGCCGGGGGTGTCGCGAGATACGACTTCAGAGCCTTTTCAGCGCGATCGAGATTCTGCCCCGAAAGCGCTCCTGTGCGGCCGATGCCAAAGGTTGCGCCCATATCGCCGGGTTTGTCCCTGAGGCGCGCATCGAGAATCGCAAATGACTTGTCGAATTGCTTCTGGTTCGCATAGTAAGCGGCCATCTGCGAATAAACCGCCGAGCTGTCGGAAAATCCTTGCTTCAGCGCATCGAACTCGCGCTCGACACAGGCGTAATCCTTGTCCTCAACACACACGTTCGCGACATCGAATCCTCCGCGGTACGCGTTGCGCCGCTTGATCTCGATCGCCGTCTCACGGGCTTTCTGCTTGCTGCCACCGAGAAAACCGGGCGAGCGAAGATAGTACTGAATGACATCTTCGCGGGCGTCGATGTTGTTTGGGTCGAGCGCCACCGCTCGCTCGAATGCGCCCTTCACCTTCGGTGCGAGAAAGGGTAGCCGGAACTTGCTGACCGTCGCCGCCTGATTGCCGTACGCTCTGCCAAGCCAATCCCAGTACGTCGAGCTGTTCGGATTCAGCTTCACCGCTTTCTCGAACCATTGCGTCGCCTTGTCGTCGTTCTCCGAAAACGCGATTCTGCCCATATAGTAGGCGGCCTCGGCATTTTGGGCCGCGGCGGGGGCGAACACCGCTTTCGCTTCGGTGAATTTCTTCGTCTCGAACAGCTTCACGCCGGAATCGGGTGATTGCGATCGGGCGCCCATCGGGAACAGTGCTGCCGTTGCCACCGCGACGATTGTCGAACGATTCACTTCCGCTCTCCGTATTATGAGCACTGTCGCGACGGATCCCCGGTCTTACCGATCGCACCCGTACCTTATATAGTCAGCTTCATTCACTACGTTCCCTTTCACGCCAGACATATGAGCCAGACCACTTGATCTACGATAGAAGCGTCCGGCATCTAGTCACCGTGTGGATCGCTACCGTTGCGTCGCTCGCGCTGCTGCATTTTTTCGAGGCGTCCGCGCCGGCGTTTCACGAACTGCTCATCCCCTTCTACTGGATCGTCCTTATCGTGGCCGCCGTTCTCACCTGGCGATGGTCGAGATCACGCAGCGCCACCGATCGCCGCGGAAAAGACCGCCGCCACTCGTCACGCCGCGACGATCACGATTCATCTCACGCGGCCGATCCGGAGCGCGACGCCACCGAATAGGCGATCGGCCCCGCAGCCGCCGCGACCACGGCGCCAATCACAGCCGGCAATCCGTATTCGCCGTCGCGAATCTCCAGCGCAACGACGGCGATCAGAATCACCATCGGGATTACAGCCAGGACACACACGGTCTTAAATCCGGCCGGAATTCTGAACGGGCCGCGCAGCTCTGGTTCTTTTCTGCGAAGCACCAGCAGCGCGCCAAACTCCAGAAACAGCGCGAATGCGTACAGCAACACATCTGCGACGACGAGCCGCCCGAACGATACAAGCGCGAAAATAGAATAGAAGACCGCCGAGAAGAGCACCGCGTTTCTCGGCGTCCCCTTCGCATCGGTGCGCGCGAACTGCTTCGGAAGGAACCCGTCCTCCGCCATCACCAGCGGGATTCGCGAGTACGACATCAGCAGCGCATTGAAAAGCGCCAGCGCGCTGATCATCCCTGCCACGGCGAGAAGAATTGCCAGCGGCTCTTTAAAGCCGCCGGCCGACATCCGCGCAATGTCCGGCCAACCGCCTTCCTTCCATTTCGTCCAATCGCTCGCGCCTGCGGCAGCCATCAGCGGCACGAGATATCCGATGCACACGAGCGGAAGCGTAATCGCCAGCGCGCGCGGATAGCTCCGCCCGGCATCGACTACTTCACCTTGTACGGTGGACGGGTTGTCCCATCCGATATAGTTCCAGAGCGCGATGGATATTCCAACCCCGATTCCGCCGAGCGTTCCCTTGCCGGGAAGATTGAACGGCCTCCACGGCACGTGATGGAGATTGGGAATGGCGGCGACGGAGAGAAGTGCGAACGCACCCAACACGATCACTCCCGCGACTATCGAAGTGAATCCCACGCGCGACGCGCCGCGAAGATTGATCGCCGTCGCGCCCCAGATGACGGCGAGCGATACCGTCCAGTGCGCATTCGCGCTCATTGCCGGAAAAAACCAGGCGAGGTACTGATTGAACAGCACCGGATAGATCGCCATATCGACGAGCGAGTACATCCATGTCGCCCAGCCGTTCTGGAATGCCCAGAACGGACC
>JBKJHG010000180.1:0-3392 GCA_046599115.1 Gemmatimonadaceae bacterium | reverse complement strand
ATCCTGCCTCGACTCGGAGACGGAAAGGTCTATGAGACGGAGTACCACGAGGCCGGCGAATGTGCGGCGCCAGCCTTCGGTGTTTTCGGCAAGTGAGCCGAGCGCCTCGAAGTAGACCAGGTGACGAACCATATATATAGTTGCTTGAGTTGGAGTCTTCCCTGAACCGATTCAAATTGTACCAGACAGCGACTTCTGAAAATGCGCCTTTCTTATCGAAAAAGTGCGCCTTTCATTTCGCGGAGTGTGAGCCGCCCGCTTATTTCCGAACTACTTACGTACACCGCCGATGTCCCGTTGGACGCGTCTCGAGGGGGGGATCGACCACGTTCCCAGCCCCGTCCACCACGATCCGGGCGACATAGCGGGTGTAAGGATTCGCTTCTGAACTCCGATGACTAGTTTCGGCTCGTATAACCAAACCGCGGGCGCGTCGTCGATTATCCGCTGATAGGCTCGAGTATATCGGCTGAGAGCCATTGCAAGTTCTGGCGCCGCAGCGGCGCTGTCCAGCGCTGCGTCGAACTCCGGGCTTTCGTACGATCCATAGTTGCGCCCTTCCGTCCTCCGCGACGCGCTCGTGGTCCACACTTCACGAATAGCTGACGGATCAGGCGTTACGTGCCACGCGCCCAGCGTCGCATCAAACTTCCGCGCCGCCTGCCTGCTGGCGAAAGCCTGGTACTCCATCTTCTCGATGTCGGCACGCACTCCAGCGCGTTTCAGCTGCGACTGGATCAGCACGGCCATCCGGTTTCTGGCACTGCTCGACGAAGGAACGATCATCGTAAACGCCAGCTCGCGCCCGTTCCGGCTACGGACTCCGTCTTTCGTCCGTCCCGTCCAGCCCAGGCTGTCCAGAATCGCTGCCGAGCGAATCGGGTCGTATGGGATCTGCACGAGCGATTTGCTTGTTGTCGGCAGCGCTCTGATCGTCGGTCCAATCGAAACAGCGCCAAGCGTATCGAAAACATTCTTCACCAGCGCATTCCGGTCGATTGCCATCGTCAGCGCGCGTCGCAGCTCCCGGTTTCCGAATAGCGGATGATCCGCGCCCTTTGCTGCGGGATCCTTGAGGTTGAATTGCAGAAAGGCGTAGTCCATCCCCGGGAGGATGATTACACGGAGACGTGGATTCGCTACAACCTGTCCGACATTGTCGGCGTGCAGCGCGTCAAACACATCCGCTTCTCCGCCGTTCAGCTTTGCCAGGGCGCCAAGGTAGTCCGGTGAAACACTCCAGATCACGCGGTCCAACATCGGCCGCCCGCGATAATTGGCTGTGTCGGCCGCAATCTCGAGCGACGAGCCCTGCGTCCATCGGACGAATCGAAAGCGGCCGCTCCCGATAGGGTCCGCTCTGCTTGCACGCTCGCGAAGCGAGTCGGCGCCCAGCCTCACGTACACGTGACGGGGGAGAATCAGCATCATCGACGCCGCTGTATAAAACTGCTCCGGGGACCGCGCGTGGAACCAGAACACGCTCGTCAATGAATCAGGCGCCGTCACCGAGTCAATGTTCTTGAGATCCTCTCCCATCGGATTGCCGAGTGCCGGGCTGGTGTAGAGATCGTGCGTGAACGCGACATCGCTCGAGCGCACGGGAGCACGGTCGTGCCATCGCGCTTTCGGATTCAGGTGAAACGAGATGGAAAGCGAGTCGACCGACCAGCGCCACGAGTCGGCGAGCTTCGGCGTAAACCCGGCGTCACCGATCACGTTCAGCGATGGTCCGACATCGGCGAGGTAGTCGTATATGAGCTCGGTCACCTGACGCGCAGGGACGTTCGTCGAAAGCGGAGGGAACAGCACATCCGGGTCGGCGCTCGCGGCAATGACAACTGTCCCACCTGTTGCCGTGGCCGCTGCATTGCCAGCGTAATCGCCGCACCCTAATGCGAGTGCGACGATCACCGCGTATCCGGCAGCCTTCAGATAATCTGAATCAGATTGTGCCATCTGCGAGAATGACTCTCTGCCAGTGTGATTGGTTCCATCATTTGACAGTGCTTCGCAGATGTTAGCAAGGGTACTAATGTTTGCCGAGCGGCGGAGCAGAATCGGGGGGATCGAACCGGTCAAATGGAATTTTCGATATCGCGAACGCGCTCATCACCGCGCCGCCGCCTCCAGCCACTCGGCGAACTGCCACGAGATGGTCGGCGAACCATTGCCCGCGCGGCGTGTTGAGATCGTCATAGCGGACTCCGTGACCGCTCGACGATGAATGAATGAACCTGCCGCTTCCGGCGTAAATAGCGACGTGGCTGATCCGTCCGCCTTGCGAGAACAACATCAGATCACCGATGGCCATCGCACGCGGCGTCGGGCTCACTGCCATTCCTGACCCGGCCATCTGCCCCGACGTGCGCGGAAGATCCACTCCCTGTCTCGCATACACGTACTGCACGAACCCGGAACAGTCGAATCCGCGCGGCGAATCGCCGCCGTAAACGTATGGAACGCCGATGTATTGCTCAGCGTCCGGAACGACTCGTCGCGCCGCCGCGGATGCCGTTGTGCTCGCCGGCCAGGTAGTGCGCGAACCGCCACTCGTGTTTCCCCCTGTCGGCCTTGGAGGAGATGCGCCGCTGCTGCGTGAGCCAAATCCCCCGCGCGCGCGCCCGGAACCGAAATGAAACGAGATCCCGACGCGGTATTCCATCCCGCTCACGAAATCATTCGGCGCCACATTTGAAGCTCCCAGCAGATTTCGCTGCCGCGCCTCTCCGCTAATGCCAAGAGTGTTCGACAGTGGGAGCGTCACGCCGCCGCCATAGCTCCAGGTTTTTGCAGCTTCACTCGGAGAGGGATACGCCGAGGCGCTCTGCGCTCCGACGCCGACGAAGGCATACGGCTCGAGCGCGCCGCCGAAGATCCCGGCGAGTCCTCCGAAATTATTTCCCAGGACGATGTCGCCATCGCCGACCCATCGCCTCGGCACAGTCGTCGCGGAGGAACCGTTCGGTGCGCCCACGCCGGAGATACCGACGCCGAATGATCCTCGCACTCCGATCGCTCCGTTTCCGAGCGAGATTCCGAAGCCGGCGAGCCCCACGCCGCCCGGAAATGAATTGTTGATCGACGTAAAAACCTGCGCGCCGCTCTCCGCTTGAGCGCGCACAATTGCAGGAAGCGCCAATGGTGCGATCAGAGCTGGGATCACGAAAAAACGAGACAGATTCATACGGCATCCTGTGATTATGACGCCCTCATTAACGCAGGAGGACAGCCTCTGCGTCGAAGTGCGTCTAAACCACGTAGCGCCAGAGCTTTAGAGGGTTTTCGGCGGGGTTCTAAAAGTGGGGAATTGTCCCCTCCGAGGGACACGCTGGAGCGGCGCGTCGGACGGTGTGGCGCTCGCCTTATTTTGTGCGCGCTATGAAGTCTTC
>JBKJHG010000219.1:0-6614 GCA_046599115.1 Gemmatimonadaceae bacterium | reverse complement strand
ATTTCTCCAATGCGTCGCGGGCGTTCGATCCGGGATTCTATTTCTCGCGCCTCGGCGGGCCGTACACGGCCAACGCGGCCGCGCTCCTCGCCACAGTCATCCTCGTGCTGATGGCGGTGTTCGCGATCAGCCGCGCCCGCCAGCGCCTTTCAGTTTCGCGTCCCGCCGCCGGGATTCTCGCTGTCGTCGTGCTCGGGGTCGGGTTGGCCCTCGCGTCCAACATCGTTCGCGGCGTGGGTCAGCCCTCGTGGGGCGCGACTCCCGGACTTTGGCTCTCCTGGGAGCTCCCGGTTTTTCTTTTCGTCTTCACCGTCATCCTCGCCGCTTGGTCTTTGGGGAGGATCTCGTTCGGAAAATCGGGTCGGCTGGGTTCGCGCACGATCATCGCCCTGGCGTTCGGCGCGGCGGCGGTTGCAACAGCCGCTCTTTGGGTGACGACGACGAGCCAGAGGATGCGACTCGCCGAACGGGATCTCGCCGCGCTCACACGCGTAGACGAGTCGGAGGAGATGCTCATCGGGAGATTCGTCAGCGCGATCTCCCCGACGCCGGCGCCGAGGAACTCTCAGGACCTGCTCAGACTTTATGCCTCGTCCGAGTTGAGCGCGGCAGAATTTCCGGTCGTTCTCGAAACCCGGGAACCTTCCGGCAGGGTCGTTGCGCGGCTCGATCTCGCTCCCGGCGCGACCGATTCGTCTAGCATCGCCTATGCGAGCGCGGCGGCCCTCGACTCGGGCGCGATGGTGAGCTTTCTCGGTCCTACGGGAGTGCAGGCGCTGGCGAGAGCGGTTCACCCTGGAGGCGAGATGACGACTGTACTCGTTCTTCCGCACACGCGCCTTGTGGCCGCTCCTCCGTTTGCTTCGCTCCTTGGACTCGCGCAGCACGAAAATGGAGATCGGCCGTATTCGGTGACACTGGCGGAGACGAGCCCCGGTGTGAGCGCCGATCTCCGACACGTGACGTGGCAGAGAATCGGCGGTCACTGGCACGGCGACCGTCTCGTTCCAACGTCTTCCGGAACCAAGAGGGCGCACGCCGAGGTGGATCTGCGATCCATCGCCGCGCGTGGCGAGCGCGGAGTGCTGATCGTTCTGCTCGACGTTTTGCTTGCCGGAATCCTCTGGCTCGTGGGCGCAGCTGCCGAGCCGCCATTCGCACGCTGGCTGCGCGGACGGGTGAGCCGATGGATGCGCACATATCGCGCAAAGCTGACACTGGCGCTGTTCGCGTTTTTCGTCGTTCCCGCAATTGCGTTCGCAGCGTGGTCGTACCAGCGACTGCGAAGTGACGATCGTCAGACGCGCGATCTGCTGGTGAATGAATCGCTGGCAACGATCGGCGAAGTCAGCTCGCTGACCAAGCTCGGCGATGCCGTCGCGCGCCTCGACGCTCCGCTCTTCATCTACTCCTCGGGGATTCTTGCCGCATCCAGCGATCCGCTTTACGCGTCGCTTGCGCCCGGCGGTGTCGCGCTTCCCCCGGCGGTGCAGATGGAGATCGGCTCACGCGGCGAGCTGACCGCGTCGGCGCAACAGGAAATCGCAGGAAGCGACGCGCTGTTCGGATATCGCGCTGCGCTGGGGCCGAATGAAGAGCGATACGTTCTCGCCGCGCCGGCCCGCGGCGATGACCTCGTCCTCGACCGGAGGCGCCGCGATCTCGGAATGCTGGTCCTCTTTGCGACAGGGGTTGGCGCAGTCGCCGCCCTCGTTCTCAGCGGGGTCGCCGCAAAGCGCCTTGCGCGGGATCTAGAGCTGAGCCGCATCGAAGTCGCGCGCGCCGAGCGCGTCATCGCGTGGGGTGAGATGGCGCGCCAGGTCGCGCACGAGATCAAGAATCCGCTCACTCCGATCCGGCTCGGAGTGCAGCACCTCCGCCGCGCGCGGATGGACAACCGCCCGGATTTCGACAAGGTGCTCGATGACAACGTGGGCAGAATTCTTTCGGAAATAGACCGTCTCGATTCGATCGCGCGCTCATTTAGCAGATACGGCAGCGCGCCGGCGGACCTCCTGCCCGCGGAGCGTCTCGACGTTGCGGAAGTTGTGCGCGACGTAGCTGCCCTCGAGCAGATGGGAAAGAGCGAGGTGAAATGGCGGCTGCGCGGCGCCGATCAGACGCTGATCGCGATGGCGAGAAGCGACGAGCTGAGGGAAGTTATGCTGAACGTTCTGGAGAACGCGCGGCTCGCTGGCGCGCGGCGGGTGGACATCACACTGAGGGAAGAAGAGAAGAGAGTGACGATCGAAATCACCGACGATGGCGGCGGAATTCCGGCAGCGGCGCTGCCGAGAATATTCGAGCCGCATTTTTCTACGCGCACGACAGGGAGCGGGCTTGGCCTCGCGACGAGCCGGAGGATCATCGAGCACTGGGGCGGCGAAATCGCAATTACGAGCCGGGAAGGGAGGGGCGCTCGCGTGCTTGTCGCGCTCGTTAGGGCCACTGGATGACGACACCGCGTACCGAACAACCGGCGCAGCGCGTTCCGCGCCCTCTTCCGATGCACATCGAAGGTTGGCAGTTGCCGCCCGCTTGGAAGTGGGGGCAGGACGGGTTGTACGGCGACTATCGCCACTATCAGGAGGTTATCGACGGCCTGGGCCGTTCGCTGGCGATGGTGACGGCGCCGAATCCGGCGCACTCGGCGTGGCTTTTCGCAGAAGCGCGACAGCTGGCCCAGCGAAGCCACGCCTCGATTCCGACCACGTACCACTATTGGATGGCTCAAGGCGATGGCCGCCGCGGGCCGGGATATCTGCGGCGCTGGGTGACCGGAGAAACGGTGAGCGCACGGCTGAGTCGGCTCGGGCTAGCAGACATTCCGTTTGTACTGCAGGTCCTCCGCGGGAGCTGCTCGACGCTGGCGTACCTTCACAACACCGGCCTCGCACACGGCGGCCTCAGCGCTGACGCCCTCTACATGACTCCGACGGGACGGCTTTGGATGCTCGAATGGCAGTGGGCTGTCGAGCCCGGCGCGATTCCTTCTGGCGCGCGTCCAGGGGCGGCGGACGCCCGCCCGAAAAACTCCGACGGGCAACGATCGCTTATGTCGCCGCGACCTCACCCCCCCGAATGGGGGGACGGTTGGACGCCGAGTCCCGCGAGCGACCAGTGGCAGATCGGGGCGATCTGTTTTTCCGCGCTTACGGGCGAGCTGCCTCCTCGCGGCGACATTCCTCCGGTAAAGCTTGTCCGCCCCGAATGCCCGGATGTTCTGGCGAAAGCAGTCGATCGCGCACTCTCGCGGGATCCGGAGGACCGCTTTTCGTCCCTCGGCGCACTGATGCGAACGATTGATCGCGGGGATTCGCTGCGCGCCGGACTTGTGCTTCGCGGTGAAGCTCCCACTCCCTCCGCGGATGAGGGGGAGGAGGCGCGCCTGCGCTGGGCGGTCGGGGACGATTACGAGATTCTTTCGCAGCTGGGGCGCGGCGGATTCGGAACCGTTTGGCGTGCCCGCGATCTGTCTCTCGAGCGCGAGGTGGCGCTGAAGGCGCTGCATCCGCAGATCGCTCGTGACGACGACGCTGTCCGCGCATTCTGGCGCGAGGCCAGACTCGCGGCGCAACTCGCGCACCCGGCGATCGTTCCGATCTACGATCTAGACAGCCGGGGAGAAGTCGCTTGGTACACGATGGAGCTCGCCGAAGAGGGCTCCATCGCGAGCCTCATCGCGCGGACAGGCCCTCGCAATCTCTCGGAGATAGCGGCGCAGGTGGACGCCGTGCTAGACGCGCTGGCGGCGGCACATTCGAGAGGCATCCTCCACCGCGATTTGAAACCGGAGAACATTCTGATCGACAGGTACCGCCGGTGGCGGCTTACCGACTTCGGCATCGCCAACATCACCGGCGAGGATGTCACCGGGGGAACCGGCACCCCGGCGTTCTCCGCTCCCGAGCAGCTGCTCGGAGAGTTGCAAGGTCCGCAGGCGGACTGTTTCTCCCTCGCGGCGATCGTGATCTACGCGCTGACGGGGGGGACGCCGTTCGGGAGCGATGATGCGACGGCGATCCTCGGTCGTCAGCTTGGAAGGCAGGCGGATTTGAGCGCTTATCCGGCTCCGGTTGCCGAATGGCTCAAACGGGCTCTCGAGCCCGAGCCGGAGAGGAGATTTGCAGACGCTTCAGAGATGCAGGCGAAGTGGCGGGCGGCGATGAACGTCGTTCGCGGGCGGCGCAGGGGCGTTTGGTGGCGGCGCGCGCTATCAGGCGGGGGAAAGGACCCGGGCTAGAGCCATCGCCCCGGGCTAGAGCCATCGCATTGATGGCGTGGCACTTGCATTCAGTTCCCGCACTCGTACGAACGGGCCCCACGGAGCGGGCCGAAACGCGGGCCAAATGTTTATCAGATTTGACGTTATAAGACATTTGTACTGGCGGTTCAGCCAAGTTTCACTAGTATAGTGCGATTGTGGGGCGACAACGCTTGGCGGCCTGAATGAAGTCGCTGGTATTTGTGACCCTTCACGGCGCATAAGCGTTCCTGTGGTGCCGGTAGTCAGTATCCACCTTTTGAGAGGATTTCAATATGTTGAGAAGGAGTTTGACCGTCTGCACGACGGCCGCTTTGCTCCTCGGCGGATCGGCGGCAGCACAGTCGCCCGGTACGCTCTTGGTTGGCGGTTTCGGGCAGTATTCGCATTATGACAGCAAGTGGAACCTGGACACCGGTTTCGGCAATAGCATCGGATACGGCGGCCGCCTTGGAGCTTTCATCGCTCCTTCGTGGAACCTCGAAGCTGATGGTTCGTATACCCCGGCTTCCGCGAAGGCGGGAACCAGGTTCCTCGGTGCTGGCATCGCCGGCGGAGAGGTAAAGGCGAGCGCTCTTTCGGCGCGCATCGTTTACAGCTTCCCGATGGCAAACCTGCCGTCCTTCCACGTCGGTGCTGGTGGCGTGATGGAGAACTTCCGTGGACCGAATGACAACTCGCCCGGCACGTATCAGTTTGGCGTGAACGGTCTCGCCGGAGTCAACATCGGCTTTGGCGGTGTTGCTCTGCGTATCGACGGGCTCGCCAACTATCTGCCTTCCAACGGCGGCAAGTTTGATTTCGGCGCACAGGCTGGTCTTCAGTTCACGCCTGACCTCGCGACCTGGATGGGTGGAACGCCGATGGCGTCGGCCACCAACTGGGCCCCGATCGTCTGGTGGAACAGTGATCTCGCCGCCCCGCTACCGGGCACGGTTGAAATCGGTCCCTTTGTTCAGTGGACCCGTTTTGACGACAATGCCGGCCGCACCAACGCGATTCCGAAGAACGGAATTGGCTACGGCGGTCGCGTCGGCGTATTCCTTTCAGATCCGAAGTGGGAGCTGGAAGGCGACGGCTACTACTCGCCGCAGACGAACCGCGCTCCGGCGTCGCCGGTAGCCAACCGTCCTGCTGACGTGAACGCACACGCGTTCGCGATGCGCCTGCTCTACAACATTCCCATCGGCAACATGATGGGACGTGAGAGCCAGTTCATCATCGGCGCCGGTGGTACGCGGACGAGCTACAAGTTCAAGGATGGCACGCTCAATCCGACGCCTTCCTACACGTATAACTACGGCGCGACGGGTGACATCGGCCTTCGTATCGGCCTTGCCAATCGCGTTGCACTTCGCTTGGACGGCGTCGCTGATTACATGCCGAACCACAAGCCAAGCGCGAACCTGAATCTTCACGCGCGCGCCGGCCTGAGCCTCCTTCTTGGTGGCGCACAGGCGATGGTGATGTGCACGTACGCCGGTCTCGAGACGATTCCTGCTTCGAGCCCGAACTGCGTCGCTCCGCTGCCGCCGCCGCCACCGCCGCCGGTTGTAGTTGCTCCGGCTATGTGTCAGTACAACTCCAGCATCATGGCGTCTGACGCGAATTGTATGGCTCCGAAGATGGTAGACACGGCTGCGATCACTGGCCCGATCTACTTCGACTACGACAAGTCGAACATCAGAGCGGACGCCGATGAAACGCTTGAGCGCAAGATGCCGTGGCTCAAGGCGAACCCCGGGATGCGTATCCGCATCGAGGGCAATGCCGATGAGCGTGGCTCGGATGAGTACAACCTGGCCCTCGGCCAGCGCCGTGCAGCATCGGCGAAGAAGTGGTTGGTTGACCACGGAATCGCCGCAGACCGTTTCGACCTCGTCAGCTATGGCGAAGAGCGCCCGGTTTGCACGGAGCACAACGAGGCCTGCTGGCAGCAGAACCGCCGCGATGACTTCCGTATCGTGACGGTAGGTGCGGACATGATCGTCGTCCCGCCGCAGCAGTAAGCACAGCAGTAAGCACAGCAGTAAGCAGAAAAGCTTGAGGCCCGGTCTCGAAAGAGGCCGGGCACCGGGAAGAGAGACGGAGCGTCCGAAAGGACGCTCCGTCTTTTTTATTGCTTCCGGCGCGGTGAGTCGTCTAGCACGAGTGTGCTAGTGCCAACGTGTGATCACGCGTCTGCCTCCGTTGGCTATAATTAAAGGCCATAGAGGTGGATCGAAATCGAACCGACCATCGCGCCCGGTACCGCGGCCCTGCCGCGTAATCCGATCGCGTTCAAATGCGTTGCAAGGGGAATCTCAATGAAAGGGTTTATGAACGTCCGAATCGCGCAGTCGCTCACTCG
>JBKJHG010000201.1:0-3199 GCA_046599115.1 Gemmatimonadaceae bacterium | reverse complement strand
GCAGCACGAGCGTGAGGTCGTCGCGGATGCGGACGTTGGTGATGTGGCCGCGCAGCATCGAGAAGACCGCTTCAAGAATCTGCGGCGTCGGCAGCGTGCGATTCGCCGCTATGATCTCAAGAACGCGCTCTTCGCCGAGACGCGCGTCGCTGGTGTTGCGCGCGTCACTGATTCCATCGGTAAACAGCACGAGGAGATCGCTCCCCTTCTTCCAATCGATCGACGACGCGCTCGGCGCGTCCTCGGTCATTCCGAGCGGTGGCGATTCGGCGGAGAGGCGGGTGATCGTTCCATCCTCGCGGACTACGAACGCGTGAGGGTGGCCGGTGTTCGCGTAGCGCAGTTTTCCTTTCGCGGCGTCAACCTCGGCGTAGAAAACGGAGATGAACATCTCCGTCGTCTCGAGCTCTTCGCGCAACGAGCCGAGCAGCGCAGTGAGCATCTGGGCCGGACCAGCGGAATTCTGGGCGTGAATCGCCGACGCGCTCATCGCGAGCGCCATTATCAGCGCCGCGCGGTATCCGTGACCCGACACGTCGCCGATCATAATCCCGATTCCCTGCTCGGCGAGCCGAAAGAGCTGATAGAAGTCTCCGCCGACGCTTTCGGCGGGAACGACGCGAGCGGTGACCTCCGCCTCCGGCGCGACGAGATCGGTCGAGGGCAGGAGCTTCATCTGCAGATCGTGGGCGAGACTCAGCTCCTGGAGGAGACGCTGCTGCTCGAGCGACGCGCTGACGAGGCGGCTGTTCTGAATCGCGGTTCCGATCTGGGTGGCGATGGCGGTGACGAGCTTCATATCTCCCGCCGTATAACGTTGGCGCGAGCGGCGGTCAGCGAGATTCACGACACCGAGCGGCTCACCGCCGCCGGGGGTCGTCCACATAATCGGCACGGAGAGCATCTCGCCGCGACCGTACGGGGATTCCTTTCCAGTGATCTCTTCCTTGCCGACGATGATCACAGGATGCTGGGTTCTGAAGACGCGCGCCGAGACGCTGATAGGATCATCCACGTCAATCGGCTTGATCTCAGACGCGGGAATTCCGAGCGCGGCCACAGCCTGGAGCAGGTTCGTCACCGGATCGTGGACGAGGATTGAGGCGTGGCGGGCTCCGACCGTCTCCGAGATCTCGGTCAAGATCGTCGTAGCGGCGTCTTCGAGCGTGACGGTGCGTCCGAGGATCTCGCCGATTGTGTAGAGCAGATTGATCTCTTCGTAGCGCTCGGCGAGCTCCATCGCGGCGTGCTCGACTTCGAGCGACGAGCGCAGGAACTGCGCGATGACCGGGAGAAGGAGCTTGAGATGGCGCTGCTCGACGGAGTAACCATCGTCGCACGGCCCGAGGGCGAGCCAGCTGCGGCGCGCACCGGGGAGCCGCGTCACGAGCATCTTGCCGTCGAGCGCCGGATGTGCCTCGCCTACGTTTTCGGGAAAAACGTCAGGCAGCTCGGCGGCCGCGCTCGACCGTCCGAGGCTGGTGGGCTTTGATTGTGTTTCGCCCTGCGTCCAGACAGCCGCCTCGCAGTGGGTGCCTTCCCTGAAGGCGATGAGGACGGCTTCCAGCTCCTTCACGTTACCGTCGCAGAGTCAGCCGCACGCCGTTTCCGTCGTCAACGAAGCTCTCGACGCTGTCCATCAGATTCCTCATCAGGAAGAGACCGCGCCCGTCCTCGCGCTCGAGGTTGTCCGCGGTCGTGGGATCGAGAATGGAAGTGTCGACGTCGAAACCCGTGCCTTCGTCCACGACCTCAAAGATGAGATCGCCGCTGTCAACGATGGCGCGGATGCGGACGTGCTTGCCGGGGAGCGACTCATTGCCGCGCAGAATGGCGTTCGAGAGCGCTTCGGAAAGCGCGACCGGAACGTTAAGCGAGCATTTGTGCGCGGGGAACTTGAGCTCGCGACAGCGCTGCCGCGCGAGCTCTACTACGCCTTCAATGTATTGAACGTCACTCGGGATGCTGAGATCGAAGGCGACCGTGGAGCCACCCATCAAAAGGTCTCTAGAGCTCGCTCCCGGGTGTCGGAGATCTGAAAGAGCGTGTCGAGCTTAGTCAGCTCGAACAACGTCTGCAGATCGTCGTTCAGATTGGCCAGCCGAAGCTCGCCTCCCTGCTCGCGAATCTTTTTGGAAAGCGAGACGAGAACGCCGAGCCCTGAGCTGTCGATGTAGCCGGTTTGGCTGAAATCGATAAGGAACTTCTTTTCGCCCTTCTCAAGCTCGTCGAGCACCTTCTGCTTGAGCTCCTGACGGTTGCCGACAATGAGCTGGCCTTCGACGTCAACGACGACGACCTCGCCCTGCTTCTTGATGGAAAAACTCATTCCTTTTCTCCGATGTTGTGCGTAGCAGTCGGGCTCGCTCTCACAGGGACTGGAGAGCGGCGACAGCCGCAACATTAATAATGTCCTCGATGCCCGCGCCGCGCGAGAGATCGGCGGCGGGTTTTGCGAGGCCCTGCAAGATCGGACCGATCGCCTGCGCCCTTCCCAAACGCTCCACCAGCTTGTAGGAAATGTTGCCAGCATCGAGGGACGGGAAGACGAGAATGTTCGCTCTCCCTCCCACCGCACTGCCCGGCGCCTTCCTCGCCGCGACTTCGGCCACCAACGCCGCGTCACCTTGCAAATCCCCGTCCAAAATCAGATCCGGGTCGCGCACCCGTATGAGCCGTACCGCTTCGCGCACCGTATCCACGCTAGTACCGTCGGCGCTGCGGTGGGTGCTGAAGGAGAGCAGCGCGACGCGCGGCTCGTCTCCAACTATTCGTCTTCGGTCGGAAGCGGCAGCGAGGGCGATGTCGCGAAGGTTTTCAGCGGTGGGATACGGCACGACGGCGCAGTCGGTGAAAGTGAGGACGTCGCTCGGCAGCTCGGCCCGGTCCGCGAACACCATATAGAAGGCGCTCGAGACGAGCTTGATGCCGGGCGCAGTGCCGATGTTCTTGAGCGCACTGCGAATCACCTCCGCCGTCGTGTGCACCGCGCCGGCGACGCAGGCATCGGCGCGGCCCTCGGCGACCGTCAGGTGCGAGACGGCGAGGCGGTCGGCCGGAGCCGCCTCGACGAACGCGATTCCCTCGCCCGCGGATTTTCCTGCGGCCGATGAAACGACCACAATCGCGCGGCCGAGTCCAAGCTCGACGAATTTGGAGGCGGCTGCGGAGACGCGCTGGTCGTCACCCTCTGCGAATA
>JBKJHG010000214.1:0-2906 GCA_046599115.1 Gemmatimonadaceae bacterium | reverse complement strand
GCGGGCGGGTCTCCATGATGCGGACCGTGTCGCCGGTCTTGGCCGCATTCTCTTCGTCGTGTGCTTTGAGCTTCTTCGTACGGCGGACCATCTTGCCGTACACCGGATGCTGCACCCGGCGCTCGATCTGCACCACGACCGTCTTCTCCATTTTGTCGCTCACGACCTGCCCGATGCGCATCTTGCGCGCGCGGCGGACCACGGTCTGCTCGTTCTTCTCAACTTCAGCCATTTCGCCCTAAGCCCTCTTCTTCGAGCGGGAAACGGCCGTCGCACGTTTGCGACCCCGTCTGCCCGTCACTCGTCTTGCCGCCGGCTTTTTCGCCGGCGCATTCGCCTCGGCGATGCCGATGATCTTTTCCTGCAGGATCGTGTTCAACCGCGCGATGTCCTTGCGTAGCACGCGCACGCGAAGCGGATCCTCGAGCGTCTGCGTTCCGCCGCGCACGCGGAGATTGAATCTCTCGCGCTCAAGCTCGGCGATCTTCGCGTTGATGTCGGCTTCCGCCATCTCACGAATGTCCTTAGCTAGCATCGGTGTGCGCCTCCTCTCTCTCTACGAACTTGGTCTTCACGCCGATCTTGGCCGCGGCCAGCGCCATCGCCTTCCGCGCGATCTCGGGAGTCACGCCCTCGAGCTCGAACATCACGCGCCCCGGCTTCACCACCGCCACCCATCCCTCGGGCGAACCCTTTCCCTTACCCATTCGCGTCTCGGCCGGCTTCTTCGTGATCGGCTTGTCCGGAAAAATCCGGATCCAAACCTTTCCGCCGCGCTTGATGTGTCGCGTCAGCGCCACACGAGCCGCTTCGATCTGCCGATTGGTGACCCAGCCCGGCTCCAGCGCCTGCAGGCCGTAGTGGCCGAAAGCCACCGTCGCGCCACGCGTCGCCAGTCCCTTGGTCCGGCCTTTGAACCGCTTTCTGAACTTTACCCGCTTCGGACTCAGCATCGATTATCTCCTATGCCCCGGTCGAGTAAGTCTTGCCGCGGCGGTCTTCGACGATCTCGCCCTTGAAGATCCAGACCTTCACACCGATGGTGCCGAAGGTGGTCTTCGCGGTTGACGTCGCGTAGTCGATGTCGGCGCGGAGCGTGTGCAGAGGCACACGGCCCTCGTGATAACCCTCGACGCGCGCGATCTCGGCGCCGCCGAGACGGCCGCCGCACTTGATCTTGATTCCGCCCGCTCCCATCCGCATCGCGCTCTGAACCGCCCGCTTCATCGCGCGGCGGAACGAGATTCTCTGCGCCAGCTGGTTGGCGATGTTGTCGGCGACGAGCTGCGCGTCGAGCTCCGGACGCTTGATCTCTTCGACGTTGATTCCGACTTCCTTCCCCGACAGCTGCGACAGCTCGTCGCGAAGCTGATCGACCTCGGTGCCCTTCTTACCGATGACGACGCCGGGACGGCCGGTGTGAATGGTCACCACGACCTTCCCCGGCTTCCGCTCGATGCGGATGTCGGCGATGGCAGCGTGGCCAAGGCGCGCCTTGAGATACTTGCGCAGCAATTCGTCTTCTCTGAGAAGCGCCGGGAAATCGCGGTTGGCATACCACTGCGATCTCCACGTCTTGGAGATTCCCAGACGGAAGCCGATCGGATGTGTCTTCTGACCCATTAGCGTCCTTCCCCTCGTGCAGCGAGCACGATCTCTACGTGACTGGTTCTCTTCCTGATCGGCGTGGCGCGGCCCTGAGCGGCGGGCATGAAGCGCTTCAGCTTCGGGCCCTCGTTCACGACGATGCGCTGGATGTAGAGCGTGTCCACGTCAATCGACTCGTTCTCTTCACGCGCCTTGTGCTCCGCGTTCGCTACCGCGGAGTTGAGCGTCTTCTCGATCTGCTTCGCGGCGTGCTTCTTCGAGAACTTGAGAAGGCCCAGGGCCTCGTTCACGTTCTTGCCGCGGATCTGGTCAACCACCAGCCGCATTTTGTACGGCGACTGACGGGTCGTGCGCTGGATTGCCTTCATTTACTTGCCTCCCTTCCCGCCGGCGGCAGCGGGCGAGGTCGGAACTCCGCCTGCCTTCTTGTCGGCCGGCTTCCCCGCGCCGGTGTGGCCGCGGAAGAGTCTCGTCGGCGCGAACTCGCCGAGCTTATGCCCGACCATGTTCTCGGTGACGTAGACCGGAATGAACTTGTTGCCGTTGTGGACGGCGAAGGTATGACCGACAAAGTCAGGGATGACCGTGCTCGACCGAGCCCACGTCTTAATGACGCGCTTCTCGTTCTTGCCGTTCATCACTGAGACTTTCGTCATCAGCGCGTCTTGCACAAAGGGACCTTTCTTGATGCTTCTCGACATATCAGTTGCTCAGAGTTGGTGTGTCTCTGCCCATTACTTCGTTGCCTTGCCGCGTTTCCGTCCGCGGACGATAAGGCGCTGCGAGGGCTTCTTCTTGTTGCGCGTCTTCACGCCTTCCTTGTTGCCCCACTTGTCCACGACGTTGCGTCCGCCGCGCGTACGACCACCGTGCGGGTGATCGACCGGGTTCATCACTTCGCCACGGACCTTCGGGCGCTTTCCAAGCCAGCGGCTCTTGCCCGCCTTTCCGTGCGACAGCAGCTCGTGCTCGGCGTTGCCGACCGTTCCGATAGTGCCCATACACGCGCCGTGGACGAGGCGCATTTCCGACGACGCCATTCTCAGCGTCACGTAATCGCCTTCCTTGGCGACGACTTCGAGCGACGTTCCCGCCGACCGCGCCATCTGCCCGCCCTTGCCCGGCTTCAGTTCGACGTTGTGCACGTCGGTTCCGAGCGGGATCTCGCGCAGCGGAAGCGCGTTACCGACACGCGTGTCCGAGCCCGGTCCGGAGACGACCTTGTCGCCGACGGAAAGACCCTTCGGGTGCAGGATGTAGCGCTTCTCGCCGTCCTCGTACTCGACCAGCGCGATGAG
>JBKJHG010000203.1:0-18914 GCA_046599115.1 Gemmatimonadaceae bacterium | reverse complement strand
CTCGAAACGCGACATACACGATTCCCGCCCCGGAAAGCCTCTCCCCGAGAAGACGAATCTGCGTCGTCTTTCCCGCGCCCTCCGCGCCCTCGAAAACGATCAGCTTGCCGGCAGGCATCGACTCAGCCGAGTGTGATGATGGAGCTAACCGCGCCCTTCTTCATTCCGTCCATTATCCACTGATTCACCTTCATCATGATCTTGTCGAAATTCTCCTGCGCCGCGACGGCGCGCTGATAGACGTCCTGCGACTGGACCTTGCTCAGTAGATCGTCGAGCTGCTGCTCCATATCCGTCGTCGGCTGTTCTCCCTTCTGAATGAGCGCCTGGGCGTCGCCGCGCAGAGATTCCATCTGCTGCAGCAGCGCCATCGCATCGGCGTCCTTGTTGAGTGCCTCGCTCGTGCGCTTCAGCGCCTGATACTCGGAGCTCTGCCCCAGCATCCGGCCCAACTCGTTGCTCTTCTCCTCCAGCATCAACTCTCTCCTGTGATGTGACGGCTGTCAGCGCCGCAGTGCAGTCACGAACCGCTGACGACCGGTGAGGTCGGCGGTGATCTCGATTTTTTCGTACCGCAGGTCAGCTTTCAAAATATCAGCGGTGCGCTCCGCGCGCCGACTGTCGACTTCCAACGCAAGGAGCCCGCCCAACGCCAGCACATCCGGCGCGCCGGCGACTATCCCCCGCGTCGCGTCCAGGCCATCGCCGCCGCTCCTGAGTGCGTTCTCCGGCTCCCAGTCGCGCACCTCGGCCGGGAGTTCAGCCATCTCGGTATCCGCGATGTACGGTGGATTGCTCACCAGTGCGGCAAGCGACTCACCAGCAAGAGGGGCCAGGAGCGAGCCTTGCCGGAACTCGACCGGCGCGCGCAGCTCGGCCTTGTATCTGGCGGCGTTCTCTCTGGCGACGTCGATCGCAAGCTCGGAGACGTCGGTGGCGATCACCCGGTCGTACGCGCCCTCCGTCGCCAGCGCCAGCGCGATGGCTCCCGATCCGGTGCCGACATCGGCAATCGTGCCGACCTTGACGCGAGCGAGCACGATGTCCACGAGCATCTCCGTTTCGGGCCGCGGAATCAGGACCCGCCGATCTACGCCCAGAGAGAGGTGACGGAACGGCGCCCTGCCGATGGCGTACTGGATCGGCGCGCCCGTGGCGCGCACTGAAGACGCGTCGAGGGCTTGATTCGCGTGGCGCTCGCAAACGCGCTTGCCCGCGTTCATCGGCGGCCACGATTTCGTGACGTCGAGAATCGCGGCGACGATTTCCCGCGCCTCGCGTTGCGCGTCGGGAACGTCTCCGAGCCTCGCTGCGCAGTCATTGATCAGCCGACCAACCGTCGTGTCACCCATCGCTGCTCCGCTCACGCGCACGACTGCCGCGTCAGCCCTCGTCGCCCTTGAGGCGCTCTTCCACATCCGCATCGCGCAGCGCGTCGATCAGCGGCTGAATCTCGCCGTTCAGCACCTTGGTCAGCTCGTGCATCGTGAAATTGATGCGGTGATCGGTGACGCGGTTCTGCGGAAAATTATATGTGCGGATCTTGGCGGAACGGTCGCCGGTCCCGACCTGATTCCGCCGCATCCTCGATCTCTCCGCTTCCTGCGCGGCGATTTTCGCGTCGAGTAGTCTGGCGCGCAGAACTTCCATTCCCTTCAGCTTGTTCTGCAGCTGCGACTTCTGATCCTGCTGGCTGACGACAATTCCGCTCGGGATGTGCGTGATGCGCACTGCGGAGTCTGTCGTGTTCACGCTCTGCCCGCCGGGTCCGGATGAGCGGAAGACGTCGATGCGAAGATCCTTGTCCTCGATCTTCATATCGATTTCTTCCGCTTCTGGCAGTACGGCCACTGTCGCCGCGGAGGTGTGAATCCTCCCCTGGTTTTCCGTCACTGGAACGCGCTGCACGCGGTGCACCCCGGATTCCCAGCGCATCGCGCCGAATACTCCCTCCCCCTTCACCTTGAAGATCGCTTCCTTCACGCCGCCGAGCGTCCCGGCGGATTCGGAGATGACCTCGAGGCGCCAGCCGTGTGATTCCGCATAGCGCGTGTACATCCGGTAGAGGTCGGCGGCGAAAATCGCGGCTTCGTCGCCGCCCGTACCGCCGCGGATCTCGACGATGGCCGGACGATCATCGAGAGGATCGTGTGGAATGAGCGCCGGCCTGATCTTCAACTCCAGCGCGGCGATGGCGATCTCCAGAGAAGCGACTTCGGCGCGGGCTTCTTCGCCCATCTCCGGATCGTCCGCCAGCTCACGCGCCTGCGAGAGATCGCCCTCGTACTTCTCGAGCTGCTGCGACATCTCGACGAGAGCGCCGAGATGCCTGTGCTCCCGCCCGAGGGCGGCCATCCGTTGCTGGTCCCTTACGTACTTTGGATCGGACAGCTCCCGCTCTACTTCAGCGGCGCGCGCGAGCGCGTCCGCGAGTCTGTCGCGGAGGCTCAGCTTTCGGTTGGGGCCGGAGCGCCCGGCTTGCTGTACTTCTGACGGAAGCGCTCAACGCGACCTGCCGTATCAACGAGCTTCTGCTTGCCGGTGAAGAACGGATGGCACTCGGCGCAGATGTCGGTATGGATCTCGGCCTGCGTGGAACGGGTCTGATATGTGCTGCCGCAAGCGCACTTGACGGTCGCGGTGGCGTAAACTGGATGGATGTCGGGCTTCATTTTCTCGTCTCTCAGTGTTCGGTGCTAGCCTCGAAATATAGCTAACTCGACACCCTGAAACCAGTTAGCGTGGTGAGAGACCCAGCTCTTTCAAGGCCCCCTTCGCGTACTCCCTCCATTTCTCCCCTCGAATGGCCACGTCAAACCGCTCGTAGTCCAGGATTCCCGGGGCCGGCGGCTCGGTAAAGTCATACGCCGGCGCCTGGCGAAAGCGCTCAACCTGGAGGGGAAACCGCCGCACTACCGCCCACTGCGACCGGAAGCGGCGGAACATCTCGCGCTTGAGGCTGCGCTCGGCCTCGGACAGCGTAACCGTCCACACCTCCCCCTCACTCCAGGGGAGAAACTCGAAAAACGTACGGTCGCCCGTGCGCAAATGGTACGACGTCATCTCCAACACAACAGGTACTTTCGCGCCCGCGTCCCTCAGCATCCGCCACGCCCCCTGGACGGCGAATGCTGTCGAGTCGTGATCGGTGTGCCCGCCCTCGTAGGAGTGCGTCACCACGATCTCCGGCTTGTAGGCGTCGAACAGCTCCACCAACCGCTTCGTAAGCGGAACCAGTTCCAGAGTCGCTTCCTGATCGAGAATGCCGATAGTGATGCTCTGGTCGGCAACGAGCCCGGCCAGCTCGAGCGCCTCGCGCACCTCTTCCTGGCGCGCGGCCGCGTACTGCTCGCGGATGCTGAAGCCGGCCTCGATTGCGTTCTTGAGATCGCGCGGCGCCCCGTCCGTGACGTGGACGATGAGCACGTCGCTCTTGAGGCGAGGCATTCGCCCGCCGACGCCGATGACTTCATCGTCCTGATGCGCCGCAACGACCATCGTCTTCGGCGGCGCCGTCAAATCAGCCGAGTTCGAGCAAAAGCTCAGAAAGCGGTCGCGTTCGATCGGTTCGCCAAGTAGCGGAAGGGTGCGGGCGAAACCGTGGCCGAATATGTCTTCGCCTATGCGCGGGAAGGAGCGCCGGTCGTCGTGACGCCGCTTCTTCTTTCGCCGTTCGATGGTGACGGAATCGCTGAGCCGCTGGCGGCGCGACGGTCCCGTCCTCCGTTCCTTCTTCGGCGCCGGCATTATCGAGTCAGTCGGTAAATCATCAGCGCGGCGCGCTCCACCTGCAGGTTAAAGCTCTTTAAATCCATATCTTCCTTCACCGTGTGGCCGCCATTCCCCTGCGTACCGAGCCCGGCCATCCCGTCCACATACTTGGCGACAAAAGAGATGTCGCCGGCTCCGCGGCGAATGGGATCGAGAATCGGCATCGGCTTGATGCCGAGATCCTTGTTGATGGAGTTGATGAGCGTAACCAGCTTCATCCCGCCCAGGGTCGGCGCCATCGAGGGATATCCGTCGGCGAACGTGATCTCCGCCGATGTCTTCGGAAGATGCTGCGCAACGATCGCGCGCATACGTGCGCGGGTTCTCTCCAGCTGCTCGTCGGAAATTGTGCGGATGTCACCGAACACTAGAGCCGTGGGAGCGATGATATTGTCCTTGCCTGAGACCTTTCCCGAATAAGTCGCGGGGTCGAACGACACATTCGCGCCGCCGATGATGATCGCCGGATTGAACGTGAGATACTGCTCGCCCTGAAGCTGTTTGTAGAATTCGTCCACGATTCTCGACGCCTCGAACACGGCGCCGGCGCCCGTTCCGCGGCTGAAAATCCCCGATGAATGTGCCGTGATTCCGGAAACCTTCAGCTCCCACTTGCTCGAGCTGCGTCGCGCGATCGTCGCGTAGTCGGCGGTGTCATCGCTGACTCCGGACTCGAATTCGAGCGCGATGTCGCTGCGCTTCCCGGCTAGGATGAGATCTCGGCGCGCAATCTCGAGCGGATCTCCCGGCGCTTCCTCATCACCCGTAAATGCGGCGATGATCGTTCTGTCCTTGAGCGCGCCGACGCTGTAGAGCGCCTTCAGCGCGTAGAGGAGGACGACATCCCCGCCCTTCATATCGTTCACTCCGGGACCGGTGACAGTCGCCGAATCCACCACGGTGTATTTCTGGAATGGACTGTCCTGCTCGAAGACAGTATCGAGATGTCCGATTAGCAGGAGCTTCTTCCCTTTCTTCCCCTGCTGCTCGGCGAAAAGATGCCCCGCACGATGAAGCGAATCCGGCATTTCGATCCAGCGCGTCGTCATCCCGATCTTGTCGAACTCGGGGCGCAGCACGTCGCCGACAGCTCGCACTCCCCTCGGGTTGAGGGTGCCGCTGTTGATGTTGACGATCTTCTCGAGCAGCGCGAGCGCCTCTTGCTTGTGCGCCGAGACGTAGTCGGCAATCCGGCGCTCATCTGCGTTCAGCCCGTTAACGGCCTGCGCCGAGGCGCGCGCGCCGGGGATGGCGAGAGCAAGGAGGGCGATTGGAAGAAACAGTTTCCTACCGGACATTCGCTGAACTCTGGATCAAAGGTTGGGCCAAGCTGTTCCTGCCGATTTACATACGCAAGCGGGACGCCTGACTGGCGAATATGACAATTCCGGAACCCCCCGACCGCTACATTTCACGGCGTGCGACACACGTCCCGCCTGACCGCGCTCCTTCCCCTGCTGATAGGGCTGATCATCGTGCGGCCGCAGGCCGCCCGAGCGCAAGTTCCCGCCGCTGACGGCAGCAATCTCACCGTTTATCTCCTTACATTCGGGCAGGGCGACGAGGTCTGGGCGAAGTTCGGGCACAACGCGATCTGGATCCACGACGCGAACACCCGCCAGGACATCACCTACAATTGGGGAATGTTCAGCTTCTCCGAGCCGAACTTCATCGGCCGTTTTCTCCGCGGAGACACGCACTACTGGATGCAGGGAATCCCCCTCGATTGGATACTCCGGGAATACCGCGAGGCGAACCGGACTGTTCTGGCGCAGGAGCTGAATCTCCCGCCGGGACAACGCCTCGCTCTCGCTCAACAGCTCGCGTGGGACTCGCTCCCCCAGAACAAGTATTACCGCTACGACTACTTTCGCGACAACTGTTCGACTCGCGTGCGCGACGCGCTCGACCGCGCGTTCAGCTTTCAGATCCGCGGCGCAACCGACACAGTCGTCACCAACGGCACATACCGCTCCCACACCGCCCGTCTCACCGCCGACAATCTTCCCCTCTACACCGGGATCCAGCTTGCCCTCGGCCACCGCGCCGACAAACCGCTTACCGCCTGGGAGGAAATGTTCCTCCCGGTGCCGATGTCGTCGCGACTGCGAACGCTCACCGTCGCCGGTCCGGGCGGCATACGCATCCCGATTGTTCGCACCGAGCGTACTCTCTTCCAGGCACTGCGTGAGCCGGAGCGCGCATCGCCTCCGAATTACATCGCGCTATTCCTCGCCATCGGTCTCGTGCTCGCCGGACTGATCGTCTACCTCGTGCGGCTGGCCGAGACGGGGTCCAGGCTCGCGACGTTCGCGGCCGCGTCGCTGACGACGCTATGGACTTTCCTCTCCGGCTTCTTCGGGCTCGTGGTGCTGGCGGCGTGGCTGTTCACGGCACACGTCTTTATGGGCAAGAACGAGAATCTCCTCCAGTTCAATCCGCTCTCGCTCGGTTTGTTCGCGCTCCTCCCCATCGCGATCGGCTTCGGAAAGATGAGCCGCGGCGTCACCAGGCTCGCGACTTTCATCGCGATGGTCTCATTGCTCGGGTTTGTGCTGCAGGGAGTTCCCGGCTGGAACCAGAACAATGGCGAGATCATCGCCCTCGCTCTGCCGCTGAATCTCGCCGTCGCGTGGGCGGTGTACCGCCTCGCCCATTACAAGCGGATTTCGCGCTCCTCTTCCGCCGACTTGTAGATCGCCTCCAGGGTTTTCATCACGATCAGCTGGTCGTCCGGCGGCTCATACGGCGTTGTTTCATTCACCAGCGCGACAAAGTGCGTGAGCTCGGCGCGGTACGACTGCAGGAAAGCGCTCTCTCGCGCCGCAGCGCCAGTCGGCGAAACATCGGTAGGGCGCCCGTTCAGATCCTTGACCACGCGCAGGGGAGCCAGTCGCGCGCTGCCTCTCGTGGAAAGCACCTCGAACCACCACCGCTCTTCCTGGCCGATGTACGACCACGAAACATCGAAGCTGAAGCTGATTCCGCCGGCACATTCGAGATGCACGAGCATCGAGTCTTCCACGCTGCCCTTCCCACGCGAGCGGTCCATATGCGCCGAGACGCGAACGGGAGCGGGAAAGTCCGTCAGCCACAGCGCGAGGTCGAGCAGAGGATAACCGTGCTCGAAGAACGCGCCTCCCCCGGCTTCGGCCTGTCGCCGGCGCCACCCGGTAGATCCGCTGCTGATCTGATACTGGCCGGAGCGAACGCCAACGAGCCGCCCCAGCTCTCCGCCCTGGAGAAAGCGGTACATCTGCTGGACATCGGTGCGAAAACGATGGTTGTTCCCGACGACAACCTTGCGTCCCGCCAGCTTCGCCGCGCCGAGAATCCGCTCCACCCCGCGCGATGAGAGAGAGAGTGGGCGCTCGCACAGCACATCCACTTTCGACTTTAACGCGCGCAGCACGTGCGGTTCGTGGAGGTGATTCGGCGTCGCGATCACGACGGCGTCAACCTGATCGAGCTCGAGCAGCTCCTCGATGTCTGTGAAAACGTGTGGAATACCCATCCGCTCGGCGAGAGCGCTCGCCTTCGCCTGATCGTTGTCGGCGATGGCGACAAGGCGCGCACCTTTGATCTTCGAGAGCACAGGGAGATGGGCGAGCTGCGCGATGGCTCCCGCGCCGACGAGCCCGATGCGCACGTCGTCGCTCACCGCGCTTTACCTATCGTCGTGCCCGGATAGTACGTGCTCAGGATCATCCGATAGTCCTGCCCCGCCCGCGCCCGCCCGATCGCGCCCCATTGGCACATTCCGATTCCGTGGCCGTAGCCGCCGCCGCGCAGAGTAAGCCCTGACACTTCCCCGCTGGTGATCGTCGCTTCAGCCGTAAAATATGTGCTATTCAGAATCTCGCCGTTCGGCGAACGGAGGACGAAGCGGATGTCGTTCCCGCGAAGTAAGTAACTGCCGCGATCGGTTTCGACGCGAAGCGCGGCGACGCGGTCGGATTCGGTTCGCCCCTGCTCGTACACTCCGGTTACACGTCCTACCGAGCCCTTCGGCGCTGTGGTGTAGGCGGACAGATACTTCTCTAGCACGGCACGAAGTGATTCACCGGTGAAGTTGCTCGTCCACCTGAAGCGGGGCGATGGATCGCAGTAGAACCGGTCGGTACCGGGAATTCTATCGCTGACCGGCTTGAGATACGGCTGATCGGCCTCCTTGTACCAGACCTCGTGAGTGTAAGCGGTGCTCCCGCCGCAGGTCGAAAAGTAGGGCGTGTTGATCACCTTTCCCGCGTACATCACCACCATTCCGTCGGTTGCCGCCACGGCCGCGTCGGAGACAGGCTTCTCGGCATCCACTCCGCCGTAGACCTGGTCCTGCACGGTGGACATCATATCGTAGGCGCGGGTCGGAATGAGATGGAGATAGCTGTAGCTGCGCGCCGCGACCGCCTGCGCTTCGACGGCGGCGTGCTCTTCGGCTTTCCGGTTGCCGATCTCAAGCGGAACGACGCCGCGCAGGTAAGATTCGAGCGCGAGACGATTCACGACCAGCAATCCCGTGTCGGTTGCACTGATTATGAGCTCTCCGCGGAAACGCTTCCCGTTCCACGTCGCGTAGGAACCGTCCGCAGTAGGGCGAATCACGATTGAGTTGTGCCGAGACGAGCCGGCTCCCCCGCGCTCCACGTTTATCGCGGAGCCATCGCGGGTGATGGTCCACGCATCGCTCGCGGTACCGCTCGCGATCATCCTGCTCCCACCGGCCTCGTAACCCCTCCACGCTCCACTGGCACCGACACGTCCCGATTGGACGCCGATCGCCAGCGCGATGCGGACGCCCTGATCGTTTGTCGCGACTGCAGCGCCGTCATTCGTCGCCGACGGCATTATCGAGGCGCAAGCCAGAGCCACGAGCGTCATTAAGAGCGAGCTGATTCTACCCACGCGCCACCTCCAGCGATTCGGTGATGATCGAAAGCGCCGCATCGATCTCCGCATTGCCGTGCGCCGCGGAGATAAAGCCGGCCTCGAACGCAGACGGCGCAAGATTGAGTCCCCTTTCCAGCGCGGCGTGGAAGAACCGCTTGAACAGCGCGGTGTCGGATTTTCTCGCGTCGTCGAGATTCCGAACCGGACCCCCGGTGAAGAAGAATCCCCACATCGAGCCCGCGTGACCAGCGGCGAGCGGGACACCGGCCCGCGATGCAATGTCACGGAATCCGGATACCAATCTCTCCGCCGCCGAATCCATTGACGCGTGCAGCTCTGGAGACAGCGCCGCAAGCGTCGCGATCCCCGCCGCCATCGCGAGCGGATTTCCGGAGAGCGTCCCCGCCTGATAAACGGGGCCCGATGGTGCAATTCTTTCCATTATCGCGCGCTTGCCGCCGTACACTCCGACCGGCAGCCCGCCGCCGACGACTTTCCCGAGCGTCGTCAGATCGGCGCGGACTCCGAATCGCTCACGCGCGCCGCCGGGCGCGATTCTGAATCCGGTCATCACTTCATCGAATATGAGCAGCGCGCCGGTCTCGTTCGCCACCTCGCGCAGTCCCTCGAGAAATCCGGGCAGCGGGGGAATGAACCCCGAGTTGCCAACCACCGGCTCGACGATGATCGCCGCGAGCGGCGTCGCCCGCGCAGCTGCGCGAACAGCGTCGAGATCGTTGAATGACGCCGTGATCGTTAGCGCCGCGAGCGCGGAAGGGACGCCGGGAGAATCGGGAAGACCGAGTGTCTCCACCCCCGAGCCCGCCTTGACGAGAAATGAGTCGGCGTGCCCGTGATAGCATCCGTCGAACTTGAGAATGGCGTCGCGCGACGTGAACGCGCGCGCGAGCCGTACCGCCGACATCGTCGCTTCCGTTCCGCTCGAAACAAAGCGCATCATCTCGATGTGTGGCATCCGTTCGCGAATCGCTTCGCCGAGCTGCACCTCGAGCTCCGTCGGAGCCCCGAAGCTCGTTCCGTCGCGCATCGCGCGCTCGAGCGCTTCGATCACGACCGCCGGTGCGTGCCCCAGCGCGAGCGCGCCCCACGACAGCACGAAGTCGATGTACTGCTTTCCCTCGATGTCAGTGATCCGCGCGCCCTTCCCGCTCTTGATCACCAGCGGCTCGCCGCCGACTCCGCGGAACGCGCGCACGGGGGAATTCACACCCCCCGGAAATAGTCCGGCGGCGCGTGACATCACATCCGCCGAGCGCGTCAACGGCCGTAGCTGCCGACTGACGCCGCGTGCAAAGGTAGAGTGCGCGCGCGGACGACTTTCTTCACCACGGGCATCGACTGAACGTGGATCAGCGACGCGCTGAAATCGTAGTCGTCCACGACTTCACGCACGGCGACCTCGGCGATCGTGCCCGGCGCCAGTGACTCATCGAGGAATGTCACTCCGTCAATGTCGTCCGCCTGCCATTGAAGACGGGCGATCGAGCTGTCATTCCCCGCGTCAGTTCGATCCACGATCGCGATCGCCGTCTTGCCGACGCGCTGCTCGTACCGCGCCGCTGTGATCCCGCGCTGCAGCTCGGTAAGACGCTCCAGCCGTTCGCGCTTGATCGTATCCGGAACGTCGTCCGCCAGCAGCGCCGCGCGAGTGCCCTCCTGCGGCGAATACGTGAACACGCCGACGCGCTCGAACTGCATCTCCTCGAGGAAATCGGCGAGCTCATCGAACTGCTCCTCGGTTTCACCGGGGAAGCCGACGATGCACGTGGTTCTGATCGCGACATCGGGAACGGCGGCGCGAAAGCGCGAGACCTTCTCTCGAATCGTCTTCTTCCGCTCCGGACGGCGCATCCTCGCCAGCACCTCGTCTGCCGCGTGCTGCATCGGCATGTCGAGATATCCGAGCACCCTCGGCTCGTTCGCGACTACGTCGAGCAGTTCGTCGGTGATCCCCGCCGAATAGAGATAGAGCATTCGCAGCCAGGGAATGTCGGTCTCGGAGAGCAGCGCCTTGAGCAGCTGTGGCAGCCCGTTTCCGTCGCGCACGTCGCGACCGTAGTGGGCGAGATCCTGCGCCACGAGATTCAGCTCGCGCGCGCCCTGCATCTCCAGCAGCTGCGCTTCGCGAATGACGTCGTCGAGTGCGAACGAGCGATGCTTCCCTCTCATTAGCGGGATGGCGCAGAAGGCGCAGCCGTGATCGCACCCTTCGCTGATTTTCAAGTAGCGAACGTGCGGCAGGTCGCCCGCGTACACTCGAACGCCGGGGTGCAGCACCTCCGACTCAGCGGAGAGGAGGCCGCGCTCGATCAGCTCTGGAACGAGGCGATCGGCGTCCGACGCGCCGAGAAACAGGTCTACCTCGGGAAGCTCGGCGGCCAGCTCCTCGCGATGACGCTCGACCATGCATCCGACGGCCACGACCGCCTGGCACCTGCCCGTCTTCTTGTGGCTCGACGCGCTGACGATGGCGTCAATGGATTCGCGCTTCGCCGCGTCAATGAATCCACAGGTATTGACGATGATGACGTCCGCGTCGTCGAGGTCCGTCGTGAGCTCGCCTTGGTAATCGCCGAGCTCGGCGATGTAACGCTCGCTGTCAACGGTGTTCTTGTCGCAGCCGAGCGTGATGACACCGACCTTCATCGATAGTTGCCGAATTTCAGCTCGACTCCGAAATCCTGGGAGCGCAGAAGTGCCATCGCTTCCTGCAGATCGTCCTTTGATGCCGATGTCACGCGAACCTGCTCGCCCTGTATGGCCGCCTGCACCTTCTTCAGCTTCGCTTCCTTTATCGCGGCGGAAATCTTTTTCGCCGTCTCGCCATCGAGCTGCATCTTCAGCGTGACGTTCCGCTTCACCGTGTCGCCGCCCGCCGGTGTGATTTCGCCGATGTCGAGATTCTTCACCGACACGCCGCGCTTGATCAGCTTCGACTGAAGAACGTCAAAAAGCGCTTCCATCTTGAAGTCGTTCTCTGCGGTGAGCGCGAGAATGCCCTCCGTCTTCTTCAGCTCGATCGTGGCGACCGAGCCTTTGAAGTCATAGCGCTGGGAAATTTCCTTCTGCGCCTGATTGACGGCGTTGTCCACTTCCTGGAGATCGACGCCGGTGGTGACGTCGAAAGAGCTCTGTTGTGCCATACTCCAAATCTAACTTGGCTGCGAAAAATGGCGTGCCGTGCGGCGCCGAAATCAGCCGAGGAATGACTCCAAGGCCCGGCGGCGGGAGTTGTGGCGCAGCTTGAGGAGAGCTTTCTCCTTGATCTGGCGGACGCGCTCCCGGGTGATGCGGAGCAGCGTGCCGATGTCCTCGAGAGTCATCGGATCTTCCCCATCGAGGCCGAAATAGAGGCGAAGAATCTTGGACTCGCGCTCCTTGAGGCTGGAGAGTGACTCTTCGATGGCTTCGGAAAGCGCCTTCTCGAAGGTGATCTCGTCCGGCGTCGGATTCATATTGTCCGGCAGGTAATCGAGCAGCCGGTTGTCTTCGCCCGGCGTGAGCGGCGCATCGAGGGAGAGATGCACCTGCGAGATCATCATCGTCTTCGCGACTTCGTCCTCTGTGATATCGAGGCCGTCGGCGATCTCGGTATTCGTCGGCTGCCGTCCCAGCTCCTGCAGCAGCGTGCTTGCGCGCTTGCCGATGCGGTGCAGCGTGCCGGCCCTGTTGAGCGGAACGCGGACGATTCTCGACTGCTCCGCGAGCGCCTGCAGAATTGATTGACGGATCCACCAAACGGCGTATGAGATGAACTTGATCCCCTTCGTCTCGTCGAACTTATGCGCCGCGCGGATCAACCCGAGGTTGCCCTCGTTGATGAGATCCGAGAGGGAGACTCCCTGATTCTGGTATTTCTTCGCTACGGACACGACGAAGCGGAGGTTTGAGCGCACCAGCGTGTCGAGCGCTTCCTGGTCGTGCTGTTTGATCCGCTTCGCGAGGAGCACTTCCTGTTCGCGCGTGATGAGCGGGAAGGCGCTGATGTCCCTCAGATACTGGTCGAGGGAGCCCTCATCGAGCGACGCTTTCCTGCTCGCAGAAACGGCCATTAGTCTCGTGTTACCTGCGGGAAGCGTGGATTCACAAATTGGACGCCAGTGTCAATCAAGATCAATGTACGATCTCTCCGAACCGTTTCCACCTGACGTGGGTCAACCAGTCGAGATGACTCGCGCTGTCAGGAGCATAGCTATAATAGACCATCATCGGCTGCCCTCGCACAAGAGAGTCGGGAACGAATCCCCAATATCTGCTGTCCGAGGAATTGTCCCGATTGTCCCCGAGAACGAAGTAGTTTCCCACCGGAACGACGAGCGGCCCCCAATTATCTCGCGATGGATGGTAGCCTGCGAGGGGCGATCTTCCCACGAGATATGCCGCCTGCCACTGAAAATCGCTGTCGCCCTGATCCGGTCCCGCTGGAAGATGCTGCACATACCCCTCCACGACGCCCTTGCCGTCGCGTATCAGCTGCCCAGCGCGCATCTCGACCGTGTCCCCCGGCTCTCCGGCAATGCGCTTCACGTAATTGCGGCTCGGATCGAGCGGATATACGAACACGATCACGTCACCGTGCCTCGGCGAGTGAAATGCAGGCAGCTTGGCGCCGAACCCCGGAATGCCGGCCCCGTACACAAGCTTGTTGACGAGGAGGAAATCGCCCTCGAACAGCGTGTGCTCCATGCTCCCGCTGGCAATCTTGAACGCCTCGATCCCAAACGCGCGGATGACGACGAAGAGCGCCAGCGAGAGAATGGCAATTCGCACCCACCGCCCGACGAACGAGAGCGCTCCGCTCGGACGCCTGTTGGCGCGCTTCAGCGCGTCGGCTCGGCGTTGCTCGATATCAGACACCAACTTTATACCGCTTCCCTCAATCCGGCGTTCCCAGATAATTGTCGATCTGAGCGCGCTGCAGCGTGCCGGAGAAATCTGCGTAACCCACCTTCGTCTCCGAATAGAACTCGTAAACTTCCCAGCCGCCTTCGCGGTGGCCGTTGCCGGTCTGCTTGACACCGCCGAAGGGCAGATGCGCTTCCGCTCCGATCGTTGGCGCGTTCACGTAGGTGATGCCGTTGTCGAGCTCGTTCAGGGCGCGGAAGGCTGTGTTCACATTGCTCGTGTAGATGGACGAAGAGAGTCCATACTTGACGTCGTTATTCACCGTGAACGCCTCGTCCACACCGTTGACGCGAATCACCGACAGCACGGGACCGAAGATTTCTTCCTGCTCGAGCCGCGAGCCCGCCTTGACGCCGGCAAAGATCGTCGGCTCGAAGAAATTTCCATTCGCGAGCGCGGCGTGACGCTTCCCGCCGCACACGAGCTGCGCATTCTCCTTTCGCCCGATCTCGACATAACTCCCCACCTTTTCCAGCGACGCTACGTTGATGAGCGGCCCGACGTCGGTCCCTGCTTTCCGGCCATCGCCAAGCTTGAGCGCCTTCACGCGATCGGTAAGCATCGCCATAAACTTGTCGTGAACGCCCGCCTCGAGAATGAGACGACTGGTTGCGGTGCAGCGTTGCCCGGTCGTGCCGAACGCTCCCCAGAGCGCACCTTCCAAAGCGAGATCGAGGTCGGCGTCGTTCATCACGATCTGTGCGTTCTTGCCGCCCATTTCGAGTGAAAGCCGCTTGTGCATCCGCCCGCACGTCTCTCCGACGATGCGCCCTGTCTCAGTCGAGCCCGTAAACGAAATAAGTGGGATTTCCGCGTGCTCCACCATCGCCGCGCCGACAACCTGCGCACGCGCGTGCAGCAGCTGGATCACCTCCGCCGGAAGTCCCGCCTCGAGCAGAATCTCCACCAGTAGCGTTCCCGTATGCGGTACATCCTCGGCAGGCTTGAAGATCACCGAATTACCGCACACTAAAGCGGGAAACATCTTCCACGTCGGGATCGCCATCGGGAAATTGAACGGGCAGATGAGCCCGGCTACCCCAATCGGGCGCCGGAAGCTCATCGCCCACTTGTTACGGAGCTCGCTCGGCACCGTCTTGCCGAAGAGACGCCGTCCCTCGCTCGCCGCGTAGTATGCGGTATCGATTCCCTCCTGCACGTCACCACGCGTCTCGGTCAGCGGCTTCCCCATTTCGCGAGTCATCGCATCGGCGATCTCGTCCTTCCGCTTGGCCATCAAGTCGCCGACGAGCCGGAGAATGTCGCCGCGCGCCGGCGCCGGCCACTTCTTCCATATCTCGAATCCGCGCTTCGCGCTCTCGACGGCGCGATCGACTTCGGCTTTCGTCGAAAGCGGGAAGCCACCGATGATGTCATTCCGGTCGGCGGGATTGCGGTTCTCGAAATACTCGCCCGACGCGGGCGCCGTCCACTCGCCGCCGATGAAATTCTTGAAGTGTTTCATTGTCTCGATTTGAATTAACTGTTTTCGCGCGTCATTCCGTAACGCTCGATTTTCTTGTACAGATTGGAGCGCGGCATCTCCACCGCCCGCGCCGTCTCCGACACGTTCCACTCAAACTCGCGCAGCTTCGCGAGGAGGAACGCCCTCTCCGCCGCGTCCTTGAACTCCTCGAAAGTCTTGCAGCCGGAAAGAGCGGCCAGACCGGTGTCGTCGGCCATCCGCTGTCCCCCGAGACGATCCACGTCACTGGTGGTAATCTCGTTTCCCGCCGCCAGAATCAGGAGACGCTCGACCGTGTTCTTGAGCTCGCGAACGTTTCCCGGCCAGTCGAGGCCGCTCAGCCGCTCGATCGCGCCCGCGCTCAGCGTGCGCGGCACCACTCCCTCCCGCGCCGTCAACAGCTTGAGAAAATATTCGGCGAGCACCGGAATGTCCTCTCTCCGCTCGCGCAGCGGCGCGACGTGGATCGGCACGACATTCAATCTGTAGAAGAGATCCTCGCGGAATCTTCCCGCTCCGATCTCCAGCTCCAGATTCTTGTTCGTCGCCGCGATGACGCGCACTTCCACGGAAATCGGCTTCGATCCGCCGATGCGCGTGAGCACGTTGTCTTCCAGCACGCGAAGCACCTTCGCCTGCGCGGCCAGACTCATATCGCCGATCTCGTCTAGAAAGAGAGTCCCCCGGTTCGCCTGCTCGAACTTTCCGACCCGATCGTGAATTGCGCCGGTGAACGAGCCTTTCACGTGACCGAACAGCTCGCTCTCTATCAGCTCTCCCGGAATCGCCGCGCAGTTTACCTCCACGAACGGCTTCGACGCCCTCGGCGAGCCGCGGTGCAGAGCCCGCGCGACGAGCTCTTTTCCGGTTCCATTCTCGCCGGTAATCAGAACTCGCGCGGGTGTGGATGCAACCTTTTCGATTTTCTCCTCGAGCGCGCGAATCGGCGCCGAGTGTCCGATGATCTGATACGGCTCCACCGCCTCACGAAGACGGGCGTTCTCTTTCTGCAGATCGAGCTGCGAGAGAGCGTTCCTGAGCAGCACCAGGATCCTGTCCGTGTCGAGCGGCTTTTCCAGAATGTCGTAGGCGCCGAGCTGTGTCGCTTCTACCGCGGTGCGGATCGTCGCGTGGCCGCTGATGATTACCACCGTCGCGGTGGGGTCGAGGTCGCGGATTTTCTTCAGCGCTTCGAGACCATCCATCCCCGCCATCTTCACATCCAGAAAAACGAGGTGTGGACGCCACTTCGCATACTCGGCGATTCCGTCCGCGCCGCTCGAAGCGCTGCGCACATCGTAGCCCTCGTATTCAAGCAGCTGGCCCAGCGCGCCGCGGATTCCCTCTTCGTCGTCTACGACAAGAATCCTCCTGCTCACGGCACACTCTTGTACAGAATGATCTTTCCATTCTCGATCCGCACGTCGGAGATGTACTGCGGCATCGGCATCGGCAGCCCGCGGTAGGACATCCCATCTACGGAGCCGCTGCGAAACCGACCGATGAGTCGCGGAATGAGCACCCCTGGAATCGGCGCGCGCCCGAACTTCATCTCGTCAACGATGAACTCTCCCGCTCCGGGCCGGATGACGTGGATGTGCCCTCCGAGCTGCACCGTATCGCGGTCGCCGATGAGTGAGCCGAGCGGCCCCAGGACCGCCGCGCCGCCAAAGTCCTTAATCGAAACTTCGGCTCGCACGTTCAGTCTGTCGTTCACCGCCGACGCCTGGATCTTGCTCGCCGACGCCGGCAGCTGCCGCGCCGTCGCGAGAAAAATGTAGGATGCGGCTTCCGCCGCCGTCATGTTCGCGAACACGGGTCCCGTTCGCTGCGCCAGCGATTCGACTGCGCGCTTGCCCCGCTCGGCGTCCGCTTGCGTTAGCGGCTCCCAGCCGGAGTGCGCCGATGCATCGGCGCGGGGCGCCGGTGCGTGATCGTTGCCTCTCAGATGTGTATAGAAGTACCAGGCTCCGAGGCCGGCGATGATGATGACGAGACACCCGAGTCTGCGCAGACAACCGAACATTCCGATTCCGTGGTAAATGGTCGTGAGTTACCAGGGAGAATACCCTGCGCGGCGGGGTGAGGCAAACCAGCCCGTGCCGCCGGCCGGTAGCGGAGCGCCTCCGCGACGTGCGCGGATTTGATGCGCCGCTCATCATCGAGATCTGCGATCGTGCGCGCGACTTTCATCACGCGATGGTAACCCCGCGCCGAAAGCGACAGTGATTCCGCGGCCGAATCCAGCAGCCTCCGCGCGTCCGCCGTCCAGTTGGACTCCGCGCTCAGCAGCCGGCCGCTTGCGTGCGCGTTGCATTGGCCAAGGCGGATTCGAGCGTATCGTTCCCGCTGCACCGCCCTCGCGCGCTCGACGCTGACCCTGATCTCGGCCGAGCTCCGCCCGCGGGGTCGGGCGGCAAGATCGGAGAGCGGCACCGCCGACACCGGGACGTGCATATCAATCCTGTCCGCGAGCGGGCCAGAGATCCGCGACAGATAGCGGAGCACGTCACCCGGCGCGCAGCTGCAGGCCGATCCCGCCCCGGCGTGGCCGCACGGACAGGGATTCGACGCTCCCACCAGAGTGAATCGCGCTGGATAAGCCACCGTGTGCGCCGCCCTCGCGATGACTACACGGCCGTCCTCCATCGGCTGGCGAAGCCCCTCGAGGACGCTGCGCGGAAACTCCAGCATCTCGTCGAGGAAGAGAACGCCGTTGTGAGCAAGACTGACCTCTCCCGGCCGCGGCGAGCTTCCCCCGCCGACCAGGCCCGCCGCCGAGATCGTGTGGTGCGGTGACCGGAATGGGCGCGCCGGCGTATCCACTCGCGCCGCGTCAAGCACGCCGGCGACGGAATGAATTGCGATCACCTCGAGCGCCTCTTCATCGGAAAGCGAGGGAAGAATCGATGGCAGTCTACGCGCGAGCATCGTCTTTCCCGCACCCGGCGGACCGATCATCAATGCATTGTGACCCCCCGCCGCGGCAACCTCGAGCGCGCGCTTAGCGCTCTCCTGACCCACGACGTCGGTGAAATCATCGGCGCCCTCCAACTCCGAATGGTGGGTCGTCTCGGCCTGCGCCTCTACGAGAACGCCGGATCGCAGCTGCGCGACCAGCGTCGCGAGCGAATCCGGACTCGATATCGCGAGCCCTCCCACCCGCCGAGCTTCGGCGACATTCCGTGCTGGCATCACAAGGCATTTCGCGCCGATTCCGTGCGCGTGGCGGGCGACGGGCAGCGCGCCCTTCACCGCGCGCAGGCTTCCATCCAGCCCCAGCTCGCCGATGAAGACGACGTCGCGCAGCGTCTCTGCCGCAAGCAACCCCGTCGCGACAAGGACGCCCAACGCGATCGGTACATCGAACGCAGTGCCGTCCTTCCGCACGTCTGCCGGTGCGAGATTCACAGTGATCCGGCGCGGTGGCACCGCGAAGCCGGAATTCGCGAGCGCCGAGCCTACCCGCTCGCGGCTCTCCTTCACTCCTCCCGATGGAAGCCCTACCACCGTCCACTGAGGCAGACCCGTGCAAGCATCCACCTCGACCGTGACGGCGTAGGCATCGATGCCTATAAGAGCCGCCGAGCGCACTGCAGCGAGCATCCCCACCTCCCAGCCCACACTCTTGCGCGAGGGAGCTCGTTCCGCGTAATCGTCCTTACGCGCGGGAAATCCATCGAACGGTCTTGAAGTGGTTGTCCCCCAACTCGCTCCTTACCTGCTCGCCACTCGCATCCCGTTCAGTTGCTGTTGCACAATAAAAAAGACGGAGCGTCCTTTCGGACGCTCCGTCTCTCTTCCCGGTGCCCGGCCTCTTTCGAGACCGGGCCTCAAGCTTTTCTGCTTACTGCTGTGCTTACTG
>JBKJHG010000037.1:0-16829 GCA_046599115.1 Gemmatimonadaceae bacterium | reverse complement strand
CTTATAGACTACAGTCTGGCGTCCAGTTCATTTGCCGTTCGGTTGCAGTTGCTATTGCAGCTACTTCGCCGTCACCCTCGGCACCCTCGTCAGCCAACCGTACCTGTCCTTCGCCTTTCCTGTTGCGATATCCATATACGTTTTCTGAATCGCAAGCGTGATCTCGCCCGGCTTTCCATTCCCCACTTCGATGTGATCCACCGAGCGGATTGGCGTGATCTCGGCCGCAGTTCCGGTGAAGAACATCTCGTCCGAGATGTACAGCATCTCACGCGGCAGCGACTGCTCGACGATTTCCAATCCCATATCGCGGGCGATGCGCATCACCGAATCGCGCGTGATGCCGTGAAGGATCCCGGATCCCACCGTCGCCGTGTACAGCTTCTTGTCACGAACGAGAAAAAGATTTTCGCCACTTCCCTCGGAGATGAATCCGAACGAATCAAGCATGATCCCTTCGGCGTAGCTGTTCATCTTCGCTTCCATCTTCGTCAGCGTCGAGCTGAGATAATTACCGCCCGCCTTGGCCATCGCCGGAATCGTATCCGGCGCGGGGCGACGCCAGGTCGAGACTCCGACATCCACACCGTTGGCCAATGCGTCGTCGCCGAGGTAGCGGCCCCAGGTGCGCGGAATGATGAACACTTCGATTGGAGTGCCGGTCGGATTCACCGACATCTGCTCGCCGGTGCGCATCGCCACCGGGCGAAGGTAGCAGTGCGGCAGGTTGTTCTCTGCGACGACGTCCACCGCCGCTTGCACGAGCTGTTCGGCGGAATATGCGAGCGGCATCCGGTAGATGCGGCAGGAGTCGTGGAACCGGCGCATATGCTCGTTGAGCCGGAAGACGGCGGGGCCGTCGGGAGTTGCGTAGCAGCGGATGCCCTCGAACACGCTCGATCCATAGTGAACGACGTGGCTGACGACGTGAATGGTCGCATCCTCCCAATTCACGAACTTTCCATCGCGCCAGATTCGATAACGCACGTCGCTCTGATTCATCTGCTCACCGGAAGACTGTTCGTCCTGAAGATACCCCGCCCATCGCACCCAATCTACCCGGCGTGCGCCTCGGCCCAGGCGTGAAGCGCGGCCGAGGCGGCGGAGACGGAATGTAGAAGCGGCGTCATCGGCGCGGCAGTGATTCCCTTCTCCACCAACCGCCGCCCCTTCACCGTGACGAGATCGGCGGACCTTCCGGAGAGCGCGAAAAGCGCCGCCGCCTCTGGGTCACCGGAAGGAACGGTGCGTGCGCTGTCGAGACGGAATGCGGCGATGTCTGCTTCCTTGCCCACTTCGAGAGTTCCGACCCGATCGCTGACTCCGAGCGCGGTCGCGCCGCCGATTGTCGCCAAGCGAAGCGCATCGCGCGCGTCGAATGCGTCGTGACGCTGCGACACAGCACGATGCATCAGCACGGCGAGGCGCGCCTCGTCGAGGAGATCCATCCGGTTGTTGCTGGCGACGGAATCCGACCCTATACCGACGCGCACGCCCGCTGCTATGAGTGGGAGGATGGGAGCAACTCCGTGACCGAACTTCGCGTTCGACGCCGGACAGTGCGCAACGGCGCAGTGGTGCGAGGCGATGGCCGCGATGTCGGCGCCGTCGAGGCGCACGCAGTGAATCAGCAGCGAGCGATCGGTGAGCAGGCCAAGCTTCTCAAGGAGGGCGATCGGCGAGCGTGCGCGCGGCTTCGGGTCTATACCGCGCTTCTTCCAACCTTCGGCGAAATCGCCCGTGCCGTCAACGACGATCTCCTCCTCCTCCCTGCTTTCCGCGACGTGCATCGCGAGCGGGAGATTGTTCGAGACCGCATAACGCGCGGCGGCGGCGTAGAGATCGTCCGAAACCGTGTACGGCGCGTGCGGAGAAACGCCGAGTGAGACGAGGTCGGTCTGCTCGCCGATGAGTGCGGAGATCCGGCGATCGAGCTCGGCCATCGCCGAATCGGCGGCGGAAGGATCGGGGCCGAACGTCTCCTGATACATCACCCCGCGCACGCCGAGCTCCTTCATCGCCGGCATAGCCACTCCGCTGGAGCAGGTGTCGGCGTAAGTCGTCACTCCAGCTTGGAGTCCTTCGAGAATTCCGAGACGGGCGGAGTCGAGGAGAATCTCGTTGGTCAGAACTTCGTTACGGCTGCGGCGGAGCTTGTTGATCCACTCGCTGAAGCAGAGATCTTCGAGAAAGCCGCGCATTACGGTGAGTTCGAGATGCGTGTGGGTGTTGATCAGTCCGGGAAGGATGAGCGAATCGCCGAGGTGGTAGTCGGTGCCCGGCGGAGCGCCGTCGCGCGGTCCTACGTAGGTGATGCGCCCGTCCTCTTCGACGACGGTCCCGTTCTGAATCGGTGCGGACGCGATGGGAAGAACCCACCGCGCGTGGTAGCGCATCAATGCGGGAGGGAGTGCGGCGCGCCGGGGGTCGAGTCCTTTTTCTTTCCGGTGTCTACCGGCGCAAATATCGTCGGACGCTGGCGGCGGGCGGCCGCTGCCTGCGGGTCGCGCACAGTAGAGGGATTGATCGGAATCGGTGTCGCGCGCGGCGGCGGACGCTGAGTGACCGGCACCGGACTCGGCGCAATCGGAGGCGGACCCGATGTGTCGCTCAGGGGAACAGACCTCGACATACCGGGCATTCCAAAACCCGATCCGCTCGCGCAATCCATAGTCGGCTCGGTGCCGGAGACATAGAACTCGGTGTAGGCCTGATTCGCTGGACAGTAGGGCGACGCGAGCAAACCGGTGCGCGAGTCAACCTCGCGCGTGACGATGGTGACCGGGCGCGGCCAATCGGGTGGCGCGGGCTTGCGGCGATACACCTCGGTCATAAAGCTCGTCCAGGCCGGAGCGGCGAGCACGCCACCTTGCGCGTTGGGTTTTATTTTCTGCGGCTTATCGAGTCCCATCCATACGCCCGCGACGAGATCGGCGGTGTAGCCGATGAACCAGACATTCGTGCCGTCGTTGGTCGTCCCGGTTTTTCCGCCGGCGGGATAGTGGAAACCCGCGCCCCATACGCTCCCGGATGCTGTGCCGCGGCGGATGACGTCCTTCATCATATCCACCATCATCCAAGCCTCCTCGGTGGACATCACCTGCGTGCGAGTTGGCGTCGGCTGCCAGAGAATCTCCCCCTTGGCGTTCTCGACGCGGAGGATCGCGTTCGGCGTGGCGCGGACTCCGAGATTTGCAAATGCACTGTACCCGGCGATGATCTCCATCGGATACACGTCGGCGGCGCCGATGTGGATGGATGGATACGCCGGGATCGGTGTCGTGATCCCGAAATTGCGCGCCTCGTTGATGACAGTTTGCTCACCGAGCTCCATTCCGAGGCGGATCGTCGGAACGTTGCGCGAATCGTAGAGCGCCTTCCGCATAGGTATGAGGCCGAGGAATCGTCCGTCGTAATTCTGCGGCGTCCAGTTCGGGCCGCTTTGCATGTTGACGGTGAGCGGGCTGTCGTTCAGGATGTATGACGCGGGGCGCCCGCTCTTGATGGCGGCGGTGTAAACGATCGGCTTGAACGTCGAGCCTGGCTGACGAAGCGCCTGCGTGGCGCGGTTGAACTTCGAGTCGAAGAAGTCGCGGCCGCCGACCATCGCGCGAATGGCTCCGTTGCGCGGATCGAGCGCGAGGAACGCACCCTGGAGATAGGGCGACGTTCCGGTTCCTTCTTCGCCGTCGGGGTGATGCGCCATATAGTACTCGTACGTCTCGTGCGGGTACGCGCCGTAGTGCCCGGCCTCGATCGATTTCACCTGACGCTCCAGCACTCGCTCGGCGGTGGTCTGCATATCGAGATCGAGCGTCGTGTAAACCTTGAGCCCCTGCTCGTAGAGCTGTTTGCCGAACTGTGCGTCGAGCTGCTCGCGAACCCATTCCACGAAATACGGAGCGGTCTCGCCGGCTTCGAGCTTCGTCGCAAGCTGGAGAGGATAGGCGCGAGCGCGGCTGGCGTCGGCGTCGCTGATGTTGCCGTTCTTGCGAAGAAGCTCGATGATGGTGTTGCGGCGCTGAATGGCGCGCTCGGGATACCGGCTCGGATTATACCGGCTCGGCGCTTTCGGAAGCGCGGCAAGGGTCGCCGCCTCGGCGATGTTGAGATCGCGAACTGACTTTCCGAAGTAGCGCTGCGCGGCCGTCTCGACGCCATAGGCGCCGTGGCCGAGGTCGATCTGGTTCAGATAAAGCTCGAGGATTTTTTTCTTGTCGAACTTGGCTTCGATCTCGCGCGCGACCTTTGCTTCCTTCAGCTTGCGGACGATCGTCTTCTCGCGGCTGATCTGCTCGGGAAAGACATTGCGCGCCAGCTGCATCGTGATGGTGGAGAATCCCTGCGCGTATCCGCGAATGGGGGCGCGCACGATGACGGAGGCGACGCGATGCCAGTCGATTCCGGCGTGGTCGTAGAAGCGCTTGTCTTCGGTGACGACGAAAGCGTCCTGCACCATCTTCGGGATCTCGTCGAGTTTGACGAGCGTTCTCCGCTCCAGCCCGAGCTCGGCGATGAAGCGGCCGTCAATTGCATAGAGCTTCGAAGTCTGGTGAGGCGTGTAGTCGGCGAGAACTTCGATCGATGGGCACTGGTTGCCGCGGCAGATGAGCGCCCACCCGCCGTATAGCAGGCCGATGCCGATGGAGACGACGAAAGTCAGTCCGAGGAGGACTGCCCGGATGAGCGTAGGGTGCTGCTTTTTGAAGGAGCGCCGGGCGGAGGGCATCGAAAATGGAAGTTAGCTATTTTGAGCCAATGACGCAGAACACCGGCCTCCTCGCTGAGCTTGCCTGGCGGGAGCTCGTATATCAGACCACTCCCGAGCTGGAATCGTTCCTTGGGGAGAAGCGCACTGCGTACTGCGGGTTCGATCCGACAGCGCCGAGCCTTCACATCGGAAATCTGATCCCGGTGATGGGATTGGTGCATCTCCAGCGCGCGGGTCACACTCCGATCGTGCTGGTGGGCGGGGGAACGGGACTGATCGGCGATCCGAGCGGAAAGAGCGTCGAGCGCCAGCTCTCCGATCCCGCGGTGGTGGCGTCGAATGCGGCGGCAGTGAGAAGCCAGCTGGAGCGCTTTCTCGATTTCGGCGGAAAATCCGCGGCGATGATGCGTGACAACGTGGAGTGGCTGAAGCCGCTGGGTGCGATCCAGCTTTTGCGCGACATCGGCAAGCATTTCACGGTGAACGTGATGCTGGCGAAGGAGTCGGTGCAGTCACGGTTCGAGGGCGGGATCTCGTTCACCGAATTCTCGTATATGCTCCTCCAGGCGTACGATTTCCTGGAGCTGTACAAGCGGGAGGGCGCGACGATCCAGATCGGGGGCAGCGATCAGTGGGGGAACATAGTCGCCGGAATCGAGCTGATTCGAAAAGTCGAGCGCACGAGCGCTCACGCGTTGACGATGCCGCTGGTGACGACGGCGAGCGGAACGAAGTTCGGGAAGACTGAGGCGGGGAGCGTGTGGCTCGACGCGAATCTGACGTCGCCGTACAAGTTCTATCAGTACTGGATCAACGTGGACGATCGTGATGCAGGCAAGTTCCTGCGGTTCTTCACACTGATGCCCCGGGAAGAGATCGAGGCGCTGGACGAAGCGACGAAATCATCTCCCGAGAAGCGGTCCGCCCAGCAGGCGCTGGCGAACGACGTGACGACGAGAGTTCACGGCGCCGACGCGGCGCGCGTTGCAGGAGAAGTTTCGAGCGTGCTGTTCGGAAAGGCGGATCCGGAATCGCTTTCCGCTGAAGTTCTTGCCGCCTTGAGCAAGGAAGTCGAGTTCAGCGAAGTCACGGCGCTTCCGTCCGTCGCCGACGCGATGGTGACACTGAAGCTCGCCGCTTCGAAGGGCGCGGTACGCCGGCTGCTCGAGCAGGGCGGCGTGTACGTGAATGGCAAAAGAGTGAGCGGAGATGCCACGCTCGATTCGATCGCGCCGCTGGCCGGCGGCTACTACCTGATCAAGAAGGGCGCTCGGGACTATGCAGTTCTCAGAGTCCGCTAGCGGTTAAGATCGGGAGCGATCGGGGCGTTCTCGGAGGGCAATCCGCAGCGAGCAGCGCGGCTGCGTCACTGCGCAGCAGTGCGCGAGGACCTGCCCGAAGAGAACGCTCCGACCGACCGGACTTGACTCCGATATATCGCCAGATATAGCTTTAGGGCGTTAGATATATCGCCAGTACTATCGGTGTCGCCTACTGGCGGCTAACTGGCTCAATACGCTCCAAATCGGGGGGCCCGATGGACAAAAAGGTCTGCGACTCGGGATTCAGGTGGGCTTTCGGCGACAAGCCGTTCGACCCCAACCAGCTCTTCGGCGGAATGTTCAGAGGCAAGCACGGCAAGTGGCGCGGCGGACCATTCGGCGGCGGATTCGGCGGCGCGCGCGTGTTCGACCAAGGCGATCTCAAGTACGTCATCCTGCGCCTGCTCGATGAGAAGCCGCGGCACGGCTACGACATCATCAAGGAAATCGAAGAGCGCTTCGGCGGGATGTACTCTCCGAGCCCCGGCACAGTCTATCCGACTCTCACAATGCTCGAAGACCTCGGCTACGCCCGCGTGACTCCGGAGGAGAGCGGAAAGAAGATCTACCAGATCACGGACGAGGGGCGCGCATACCTCGCCGAGAACCAGCCGCTCATCGACGACATTTTCTCACGCATCGCCGAGTTCGCGCAGAGCATATTCGGCGAGCCGATGATGGACGTTCACCGCGGAATGAAGGACCTCGGCCGCGCGATCTACGTCTCGCAGAACAAGCAGCGGACGCCGGAACAGATCCGGAAGATCAAGGAGATTTTGGAGCGCGCCGCGGCAGAAGTTGAAGCGATTTGATCAGGTTGCGTCGGGAAAGCGCTCGCGCTTGAGATTGGCGAGCGCCGCGATTGAACGTTTTCCGATTTCGCTCCCGGGATACTTGTCGATGAGCCGCTTCAGCTCGCGCATCGATCGGCCCTCGTGTTCGGGCCAGATGAGATAGAGATCGATCAGGCGCAGCGATGCCTGGATGTCGTCGCGCGGACGCTGCGCTTTCGTCTGCACGTCGCGATAGAGAGCCGACGCCTCTTCGAATCCGAGGTTCTTCCGATACAGCTCTGCGGCGCGCAGCCGCACGTCGATATTATCGGGCTCCGCCTCGATGATTGCCGCAAACGACGCAAGCGCGCCTGCAACATTCCCCTTAGCAACGAGCGAATCTTCACGCGAATAATCGCGTGTGTACTCGGCGCCCGGATGGAGGAATGAGTGCAGCCCCTCTCCCATCGCGCGGGAAAATCCCCAGATGAAAAGGAACGACGTCCCACCGAAAATGATCGCGCCGATTACGGCGCCGAGCACGAGATAGGTGACCGCGAGCCGGTGATTGGGAGGGAGCCCCTGCTTGTCTACCCAGAAAAAGCCGATGAATGCGCCGGCGGCTGTCGGAACGATCGCCCATTTGAGCGCGTTGAAAACGTCAGCTGCTTCGCCGCCCATCTTGTCGAATAGCGAGCGCGAGTACGTGGCGTCCGGCTTGAGCGCGCGGATGTCGGTGGAGTGGCGGAGCTCCTCCTCCGGCGCGCTAATGCGCGATCCCCGAGGCGACGATCTTGAAAATCCGCCCAACGTGCGAGACGAGATACAGCTCCCCCACACCGTCGAGCCCGAACGACGCGATCGCAGAGACCTTCCCGACCGGCCACTCCGTCTGCTCGCTGATTCTTCCATTCACGAGCTTGAAGGATTTCAGCCAGCTCGAGCAGTAGTCGGCGTAGAAATAGTGGCCGTCGAGAGCGGGAATCTCGCTGCCGCGATAAACGAAGCCACCGGTGATCGAGCAGCCTTCGGAATGATCGTACGCAAGTACCGGCCGCTGATACGGACGTTGATCGCACGACGCTCCGCGGAGGCAGCTGAATCCTTCCATCACGCTCCACCCATAGTTGACGCCGGCACGGTTCATCCCGACGACGTCTATTTCCTCATACTGATTCTGCCCGACGTCGGCGATGTAGAGATTCCCATACTTCCCGTCGAATGCGAACCGCCACGGATTACGGAGGCCGGTCGCCCAGATCTCGCCGCGGCCGCCGCCCTTCGCGAACGGGTTCGCGGAAGGAATCGTGTACGGATCGCCTCTGTCAACGTTGATGCGGAGCAGCTTCGCGAGAAGGGTGTTGCTGCTTTGGCCATTTCCGTTCGGGTCCATCTGACTTCCGCCGTCACCCATTCCGATGTAGAGCATTCCGTCGGGGCCGAACAGATTCATTCCGCCGTTATGGTTTGGGTGGGGCTGATCGATCTTGAGAATGAGCTTGGCAGTGGCGGGATCGGCGGCGTCGGGATCGCGCGAAACTGTGTAGCGCTCGATCTTCGTGTCGCCGTGCTTGTCGGTGTAGTTCACGAACAGGTAGCCGTTCGTCCTGTACTGCGGGTGGAACGCGACGCTGAGGAGTCCGCGCTCGCCTCCGCTCCCGACTTTACTCTGAATGTCGAGGAAGGGACGCGCCACGAGCGCGCCGTTCTTGACGATGACAATGCGCCCCGCCTGCTCGACGACGAAGAGGCGCGGATCGCCGGCGGGCGCGGTGAGATAGACGGGGTCGGGGAGACCGTGAACGACTTCCTTGAGCTCAATCGACGCGCGCTGCGCCGCGGGAATGCCGGGCGAAGTCGAGCTCTCGGACGTAACAACCGGCTGCGCCGCGTTGGTATCCGCCGTGCGGTCGCGCGGCGGGCCGCAAAACAGCGAAGCTGCGACGGCAGCTGCAACGTTCGCTCGAAACAGCAGGGCTCCTTTGCTCACCTGCACTATGCTGCGACCGGCGGGGTGAATCGGCAAGTCACGCCTGCTGCTCTCTTGCCTCCACCATCGCTATAGGATCGCGCGCAGACGGCGGCTCCAGGGCGACATTCACCTTGCGGTAATGCTGCTTCGGATCCAGCGCGTCACGCAGCGCGTCGCCGAGCAGGTTGAAGCCGAGCACAGCGAGCCCAATCGCCATTCCCGGGAACACCGACGTCCACGGCGAATGACGCAGCTGATCGAGGTCGCGACCATCGGCGATCATCGAGCCCCAGCTCGGCGCCGGCGGCGGAACTCCGAGCCCGAGGAACGACAGCGCCGCCTCCGCCATTATCGCTCCGGCTACACCGAGCGTCGCGGCGATGACGACGGGCGCGATCACGTTCGGGAGAACGTGCTGCATCATTATCCTGATGTCGCTGCCACCCAGCGCGCGAATTGCCTGCACGTACTCGAGCTGGCGCACGACCAGAACTTGCCCGCGAACGAGGCGCGCCATTCCCGCCCAGCCGACGACACCGATCGTGGCGAAGACGACAGTCATCGACGGCTGCAGCGCCGCGACCATCGCGATGAGGAGGAGCAGCGTCGGGAACGCGAGCGTGACATCGGCGAGGCGCATTATTACCTCGTCCACCCACTTTCCGTAAAAGCCGGCAAGCATTCCGAGCGTCACCCCGAGGAGGAGCGCGATTCCCTGCGAGATGAATCCGACCGTCAGCGAGACGCGCGCGCCGAATACGAGCCGAGACCAGAGATCGCGCCCTTGTACGTCGGTGCCGAGCCAGTGGTCGGCCGACGGACGCTCGAGAAGATGATTCAGATCAATGTTGATCGGACTCTGGCGCGCGATGAGCGGAGCGAGAATCGCCGCCAGTCCCATCACCACGACGATGACGAGGCCGAGCCGCGCGCGATTGTCGCGAAAGAATCGTTTTCTCTGAGCGGGATCGAGCACGTTATCGCCTCGCGCTAGAGTGTAGGATCGCGCAGCTCGGCGGGTGTATCGGGAGGCTGCCGGCGCCAACGCCGGTGCTGCCAGAAATATTGCTCCGGCACCACGCGCACCCATTTCTCCAGCACCTGCGTGAACCGCGCGACGATTCCATCAACGTCCTGCTCCCGGTCACCGGTTGAATTCGCCTCGATAGGCTCGATCACAATGCGATACTTCCCGTTGGGCTTGCGAAGGGCGACGACGAAAAGTACGGGTACGTTGAATCGCAAGGCGAATACCGCGGCGCCGCGGGGGGTTTTCGCCGGCCTGCCGAAGAACGGGACAAAGGTCGAAGCAAGCCCCATCACTCCCTGATCGGCGACGAACGCTACCGCCCGGCCCGCGCGCAGCGACCTCGGAGTTTTCTTGACCGCGTCAGTATCCTTGACGACGACCATTCCGATTCCGGCGCGGGTGCTGTTGAGGTATTTGTCGAAAATCGGGTTCGCCATCTCGCGGGCGATGACGTCAATCGGAATGCCGCGCGCCGCCATATACGCGCCGGCAAGCTCCCAATTTCCGATATGCCCGGTGACCATAATCGCGCCGAGTTTTTTTGCCATCACTTCCTCGACGTGATGCCAGCCTTCGACGCTCTCGACGAGCTTGAGTAGTCCTTCCTTGCCGAGCGAATCGAGGAGCGCAGTCTCGATCACGGAGCGTCCGAGGTGACGGTACGATCCGATCGCGACGCGCTTCACTTTCTCCGGTGGCCATTCCGGAAACGCTCCGGCGATCTGCTTTTCGACGACGCGCTTTCTGATTCCGAAGGGGCGATAACCGAGCTCGCCGAGCCGCGCACCGATGCGGCCCGCCGTTTCCCACGGCAGAGCTCGCAGCGCGGCGACCGTTCCTCGCAGCGAGTAGTACTCGGCGTAGTGGCTGGCGGTTGGCTTCATTCGGATTTGGAGAGTGGCCGGCCGATCACGCTGTAAGTGAACTCACGTGTGTCGCGCGCGACTCTATCCCAATTGTAATAGGTCTCGACGGCGTGACGCGCGGCGACACCCATCGCTTTGCGCCGATCCACCTCTACCAACATCGTGCGGATGGCGTCAATGATCGCCTCGACGCTCTCCGGGGGTACGATGATCCCGGTTTCTCCATCACGCACGGCCGAGCGAACGCCGCCCGAGTCGCCGGCGACCGAAGGCACACCCGAGGCAGCCGCTTCGAGAAACGAGATACCGTAACCCTCGGCGTTGACCTCGCGGTCTATGCGGGAGATTCCCGCGTAGAGGGTCGAAGTGGCGTACGCCTCAGGCAGCTCGTCGTCGCGCATCGCGCCGACGAAACCAACGCGATCTTCGACGTTGAGCTCGTGCGCAAGCTCGCGCAGTCGCTGCTCGTCGTGACCTTCGCCGACGAGGACGTAGCGCAGATTCCGAAACTGGTGACGAAGTACCGCGAGCGCGCGGATGACATTGTCCTGTCCCTTGTGGGGAACGAGCCGCGCGACGGTGAGAATTATCGGCGCGTCGCCAACGTCCCAGCGGCGGCGCAGCGTCCCGGTGTCGCGCGATGGGTGAAACTGAATGGGATCGGTGCCCAGCCCGAGCGCGCCGACAGGCGGCGCATTTTCTACTCCAACGAGATCGAGGACTTCCCTGCTTAGCTCTGCGACCCATTCCGACGTAGCGACGATTCCTGCTGCGCCGCCAAGAATTTTGCGCGCGGTCGAACGCTTGATGCGGCTCTCCCGCGCCTTTTTTCGCTCGCGGAGAAGATCTCCGCCGTTCACGTAGATGAGGTACGGCTTCTTTCGCGCGGCGTGGGCGAGCCAGACAGGATATCCGACGGGGCGGATGTTACCGCAGTGCAACACGTCGAAGCTGCTGCCGCGGCCCGAGGTGAGCCAGGCGGCCCACCGCATCTCGTTCGCGAACCGGTTTGCGTGTTTGAACGTGAAGGGCTGGCGGTAGATGACATACTGCTCGTTCTCGTCGAACTTTCTCGCCGACGGCGCAGCGATAGTGGAGACGGCCATTGTCGTCTCCTCGCCATCGCCGAAGCGGCGGCACAGCTCGAGATGACGCCGCGCCATTCCGCCGAGGTCGGGAGCGTAGTCCTGCGTGACGAAGAGATGCCTCACGCGCGGGAGAGCGGGTTCGTCCACGCTTCACCGGAGAGAAGATTTGCGATGCGCGAGTCGTAGGTGTGATTGGCGCGTACGAACTTCTCCCCTTCGGCGCGGATGCGTTCACGGGCGAGTGCGTCACCGAGGTATCGGTCGCACTGGGCGACGCAATCGGCGGCGTCCTCGTACCAGGCGCAGTGCTCGCCATCGTGGAGCATCTCGCGCATCCCGGGCGTTCCCTGCCCGAGGTAGAATGCGCCGGCGAGTATCACCATCCAGGTGCGGTCGGAGGTGTAGTTGCTGCCGCCCTTCGCGATGGCGGGATTGATGCCGAGCGTGATGTTGGAGCTGGAGCAGACGGCGGCGAACTGTCTTCCCTCGACGGGCTTCCCCGTCCACTTAAGCGGCTCGCGCCATTTCTCCCAGCCTAGTCCCCAGACGCGGACGTCGTGCATTTTCGCAACTTCGAGAAGAATCGCCGATCGGGCGGGGTCGTATCCGGTGCCGATGAACGTCACGGCTGATGCGTAGCGAGTCTCGAATGGAATCGGCTTGATGGAGGCGTCGCCGGCGGCGGGGAGATATTTCGCCGGAAGCCCGAGAGCGCGCCATTCAGCGTCGAAGCCTGAAACGAAGAATGTCTCTGAGAGCTTTCCGATTGCGGCGATGTGGGCGATGTCGGGGCGATCAGTATCACGGAACCACTGCGGATCGTGGTACCACATCGCGTTCGGTTTTCCGTCGATGATCTTGCCGACCGTTTCCGGGTCGAGAGCGAGACATTTGGAGAGAAAGACAAAATCCGGGCGAAAACGCTTCGCGTTGAACAGCGCCCAGCGCTGAGTGAGCTTCCACCCGAGGAGTCGCTTCGCGCGGCGATCGTCAATGAGTAGCGTCTTGTGTCCAGCCCGATTGAGGGCGCGCTCGGTGGCGCGCTCCATTCTCCACTGGTGATCGCTGCCGATGATGAGAATGCGCAAAGCTACCGACCCTTGCCCGCGCGTTCCCTCAGCGTCATTTCCCATAGGCGCGCGTATTTCGCCATCACGCTCTCCTCGGCGAGGCGCGCCAGAATGAGACCGTGTCCACCGTCGAGAAATCCGCCCTTGAGGATGTACATCGAGGCGAAACGGAGCCGCGCCCGCACCAGAGCCGACCACGGCCCGGCTCTGCGGCCCTTGGCGAAGTTCTGTTCCGCCCAGTCGCGGCTATAACGGTTGAGCTTCTCGAAGTACGAGTCCAGCGACGCGTAGGTGTAGTGAAGGAGCGTTCCGCGTGTCTCGCCGACGACGCCGATCGAGCGAACACCTTCGTGCACTTTCTTGTCGTCATAGCGGAGATTGCGTGAGAAGAATCTCACCGGCTTGTCGCGCTCCCATCCGCCGTGCCTGATCTCGCGATCGAGAAAATAACTCCGGCGTGGAATCCGGTACGCCTCCGGGCCGGATGTTTTTCCGGCAACCGCGCGCAGCTCTTCAGCGAGCTCGGTCGTACATCTCTCGTCGGCGTCGAGGACGAGGATCCACGGATAGGTAGCGATCTCGATTCCGGCGTTCCGCGCGTGGCCGATCGTCGTGAACGCCGGACTGATCACTTTCGCGCCGACGCCGCGGGCGCGCTCGACGGTGTCATCGTTGGAATCGTTTTCAATGACGATCGCTTCCGCTGCCCAGCTTACGCTGGCGAGGCAGGCCTCGATGTTCGCGGATTCATTGTGCGCCGCGATCACCACCGTTATGGTGGCGCGGCCGGTGCCCGGCACCTCTGCTACTTCTGCCTCGAGCGTTTCTGCGCGAGCTCGGCGACGCGCGCGAACGCTTCGATCATATCGCTCTCCGTGAAATCGCGCATCACGCGCGTGCGCGCCGCGCGGCCCATCGCGAGACGAGTCTCTTCGTGGCCGAGGAGGCCGGCAACGGTAGCCGCGGTGGACGCGGAGTCGTCGGAGGTATACAGCGTGCCACTGATTCCGTTCGCGACATAGTGCTGCCCGACTCCCGTGTCACTCGTCACGACCGCCTTTCCGAGCGCCATCAGGTCGAGAATTCCGTATGCGGCGGTGTCGCCTTCGGCGACGACCCATCCGAGATCGGCGTCTCTCATTATGCTGACCTGATCGTCTCTCTCCCCGAGGAAGCTGACGAGATGGAGGATGCGGAGAGCGGAAGCCTGCATCCGCAGATCTTCGTGATCGGAGCCGGTGCCTACTATAAGAAGGCGGAGATCAGGGTGGCGCGGCGCTAGCATCGAGATGCAGCGAATGGCTGTGGCGGCGCGACCACGCGACGAGGGATCGTAAACGCAGACGATGTATCTCGCGCGATTCTCCGCCGCTGCGCCCTCTTCCACTTGAGCTTCGAGAGCTGCTTCGGATTCTTCCGCCGAATAACCGTAACTCTCGGCATCAACTCCCAGTGCGGCGACCGACTGCTGAACGGCACGCTTGGGAAGAACTGCGGCGTGGCGATCTGCTTCATTGGCGAAAAGGAAAATTGTCGGAGCGAGGCGCGATGCGATCCGGCCGGAAAGACTCATCTCCAGCTTCACACCTGCCGGCGTGCGACGAATGACCGCGCCTCGTCTCGCCAGCCAGCACGTCATCGCGGCGATGAGGTGCTCACGATCGGTCGTTACGAAAACGGCGTTCGCGTCCCATTTCCGGAAGAGCTTGCGAAAACGGCGCGACGCGAAATACCAGAACCCCTCGGAGCTGTAGGGGATCACGTCGAAGCCCTGCTCTTTTGCGTGCTCGTTGCCGTCCCTGCTCTGCGAGTTGAAGCCGAGCTCGACATTGCTGTCGGGTGGCGCGACCATAGTCACGTGGATGCCGCGGCTCGCAAGGCCGCGTCCGGCGCGGGCAAACGCACGGGCAGTGCCCGACCACTCTCTCGCCGTATGTAGAAAAATCAGTCTCACGTCAGCTCGCTGTGGAGATCATTTCCTTCTGTTTCCCATTTGGAGCCTGCGCCCCGTTCCCGAACTGCATCGAGTACAGCCGGTAATATGCGCCCTGCTTGTCGAGCAACTGCTGGTGCGTGCCGCGTTCGACGATCTCTCCGCGGTCGAGAAAGAGAATCTGGTCCGCGTGCGTGATCGTTGACAGCCGGTGGGCTATCACAAAAACCGTGCGCCCCTCGAGAAGCCTGTCCACCGCTTCCTGCACCAGCCGCTCCGACTCCGTGTCCAGCGCGGAAGTCGCTTCGTCGAGGATCAGTATCGGTGGATCACTGAGCAAGGCCCGTGCAATCGCGAGTCGCTGGCGTTGACCCCCTGAGAGACGCGTTCCGCGCTCGCCGAGCATCGTGTCGTAGCCGTCCGGAAGCTCGAGAATGAATTCGTGGGCGTTCGCGGCCCGGGCGGCGGCCTCCACTTCGGCGTCCGAATAACGTCCCGGGGTTCCGTAGGCGACGTTGTTCCGGACCGAATCGTTGAAGAGGACCGTCTCCTGGCTGACGATTCCGGTCAGTGCCCGCAGAGCCGGCAGCTTGATCCGAAGGGTATCCACTCCGTCGAGGCGGATCGTCCCGCCGGTCGGCTCGTAGAATCGGGGAATCAGATCCACCAGCGTGCTCTTTCCCGCGCCGCTCGGCCCCACGAGAGCGATGACCTCACCCTTCTTCGCGATCAGGTTGACGTCTGATAGCACGGGAGCGTCGCCGTAAGTAAAGCTGACGTGGTCAAACTCGATCTGCTTCTCGAACACCGCTTTCTCGATCGTACCGGTGTCGCGCTGATATTCGGCGGGCGAATCCAGAATTTCGAACAGACGATCGGCCGACGCCATCGACGATTGCGCAGTGGACGGCATCTGCGAAAGCTGCTTGAGAGGCTGGAGGCAGCGAAGGACTACCATCAGGAATGCGAGAAGCGTCGCACCCGTCATCGCGCCGTTGGTGAGAACCTCGCGGGCGCCGATCCACAGCACGAGAACGGCGATAACCATTCCGATGACCTCAGTCACTGGGGCAGCAAGCAGCATCAGCCTCGTCACCTTGACCGTGCTGCGCGCGTAACGCTCACTGCCCTCATTGAACCGCTCTTCTTCGTGCTTCTCGGTGCGAAACGACTTCACGATACGGATGCCGGCGATCGTCTCCTGAAGAACACTGGTCATCTCTCCGTGCTGGTTCCCTCGGCGGGCGGCGCCCTTGCGCAGACGCTTTAGCATCGGAGAGAGGGCAACGCTGAGCAGCGGGAGTATGAGCAGCGAGAAAAGCGTCAGCTTCCACGAGATGCTGAAGAGGAAGAAGACAAAAACAATCACCGTCGCGCCGGACTGCACTGCCTGGGTGACCAGCTGTGTCAGAATGAGGCGAGTCTCTGAAGTGTCGTTGATGACGCGCGACAGAATCTGTCCCGCCTTCATCTGCGTGAAGTATCCGAGCGGAAGATTCGCGAGATGGCTGTAGACGGCATTGCGCAAATCGCGCGTGACGAACTCCTGCAGCGTCGCGCCGAGCTGCCCTGCCACCCACACCAGAATGTTCTTGGCCAACACTGCGGCAAGAACGAGCAGAATCACGTTGCGCAGAGATTCCATCTCGCGGCCGGGGACGATCTGGCTGCCGACTGTCGCGTTGAGGAGCTTCGCGACCCATCCCTTCGTCATCCCGATCGCCGGCTGATGGAAGAGGATGTTGAGAAAGGGAATCAGCAGTGCAATCGAAAAACCATCGAGCAGCGCCGCGAGCACATTGCAGATGATCGATATAACCATCCGCCAGGCGTGCGGACGAAGAAACGGAGAAAGCCGGCGATATGCCGACATCTACCGCCTGACTGTCGGAGTGAGCAGCGCCAGCGGAAGAATTACTTCTTCCGGCGTCACGCCGCCGTGGAGGAACGATCCGCGATACCGGCTCTGGTACTCGCGCAGCTTCGTCGGATAGACGAAGAAGCAATCGTTGGTCGCGAGGAGCGTGTTGCCGCCGGCGCCGCGGCGCGGCAGACGCAGCGTGT
>JBKJHG010000137.1:0-6676 GCA_046599115.1 Gemmatimonadaceae bacterium | reverse complement strand
CGCCGGTGACCTCACGGCGGCGTTCGACAAGTACTGCACTGCGGAAGCCAACGTTTAACGGCAATGAGTAACTGGTAACTAGTAAATCGGGTTGTAGTCAGACGTTGGCTTCCGCAGTGCAGTACTTGTCGAACGCCGCCGTGAGGTCACCGGCGATTTCTTCCGCGGTGCGCCCTTCGATGTTATGGCGCTCGAGCATCAGGACGACGTTGCCGTCCTTGAGCAGTGCGATTTGCGGCGACGACGGACCGTAGCCGATGAAATAGCTGCGGGCGCGGTCGACGGCCTCCTTTTCCATTCCGGCGAATACCGTCGTCAGTGAATCCGGCTTCACGGAATGCTGCAGTGCGGCAGCGACGGCGGGGCGCGCATTCCTCGCGGCACATCCGCAAACGCTGTTCACCACAACGAGTGTAGTGCCCTGTGAATTGGCGAGCTTGGCGTCCACCTCTTCAGCGGTGCGCATCTCGGCGATCCCAATGCTCGTCAGCTCCTGACGCATTGGCGTTACAAGTCTTTCATCGTACATCTTCGGTTCCTCTCGAACGGGTTGCGCTTCACCTCGAAGTATAATCACCCGCCGCCTAGAGAGGGCTTTGCCCTCGGCGTTCCACGAAGCCGGGGTCTTCTTCGCCCGCCTCCGGAATCAGCTTCGTCTGCACTAGATGAATTGTCCAGCCGAGTATGAGGGCGAAAAGCGTCACCGTCACCAGTCGCCAGAAGAGGACTCCGAGCGCCATCGCCTGCCAGTCCTGGAACTCGGCGCGGACCGTTCCCCACGGCTCCCGGTGCATCGCGATAAGGGCGAGACTCGTTCCCATTTCCGCGGCCGTCTCGACGACGGCGAACAGCGCGGCACGCCACGGCCAATCGGCCACGCGAAACCGGCCGAGATGGAGCGTCGCCATCGTGAGGAGAAAAATCGCGCCGAGCGCGAGGGACGAGCCGAGATAGAGGAGGCTGTCCACCGGCCCGTGCGTGAGAATGAGGGCACGGAAGAGGCGGATCAGCACACCGGTGATAACGGCGAGCTCGACCGGCGAGCGGGCGATTCGCTTGAACGACTCCGGTTCGTCGAGATCCCAATCGCCGCGGGCAAACCGTCTCCCCTGCTCGGCGGCTCGGCGTGCGGTTAACATACGGTTGCCTCTCTCACCTAACCCAGTGGCCGATCCTGCTCCAGCGGATGTCGGTGATGAAGGGCAGCGGGCGATCGGAGTCGTCGCCGTTGTACGAGTAGTAGATGAACAGCGGCCGGCCGCGCACGTTCTCCCGGGGAACGAATCCCCAGTAGCGGCTGTCTTCGGAGTTGTACCTGTTGTCGCCCATCATAAAGAAATGACGAGCGGGGATTACCAAAGGTCCCCAATCATCGTGCGTAGGCGTGGCGGGAGCGGCTCCAAAGCGCGAGCCCTTTAACCCGAGAGGCTTCTGCCAGTCGAACAGCCAGCTCGATTCGCTGCCGGCCGACGAATCCACGGGAGGAAGCACGCCGAACCCTTGGCGCTGCGCGATTCCGTTGACGTAGAGAAGTCCCTTTCTCATATGGATCGTATCGCCCGGCTCCCCGACGAGGCGCTTCACCAGCGTCGGCGTGCGGTCTTCGGGGTGATCCTGCTGGTAGGGCGACACGAAAACGACAATGTCGTTGCGCTTCGGCTCGGCGTAGCCCGGAAGACTCGAATTCGTGAACGGGATGTGCGGACCGTAGACCAGCTTGTTGACGAACAGCCAGTCACCGACGAGGAGCGAAGGGATCATGCTCCCGGAGGGGATCCGGTATGCTTCGATCAGAAACGCGCGAAGCGCGAGGAACACCAACAGCGCGCCGAGGATCGACTTGATGTTCTCCCACAGCACGACGGCGCGAGCGGATGAAAAAGGGCGCGCCTTTTGAGCGCGCCCTTTTGGTGATGCTTTCGCCAATGGCTTATGCGTTCTTCAGGTGCTTGTTGACGAGCCGCGTCATCTCAAACATCGAGACCTGGCTCTTTCCACCGAAGATTGGGCGCAGATTTTCGTCGGCGTTGATCATACGGCGGTTCTTGCTGTCCTGGAGTCCCTTACGCTTGATGTAGTGCCAGAGCTTCTTGGTGACTTCGGTGCGCGGGATCGCGTTCGAGCCGACCACGTTGCTGAGCTGCGAGCTCGGAGTCATCGGAGCCATAAAAGCTGCGTTCGGCTTTCTCTTCTTGCCCGACGAGGACTTCTTCTTGCTCGACTTTTTGGCTGCGCTTTTCTTCTTCGGTGCAGACTTCTTGGACGCCGACTTACCCTTCTTAGCCTTCGATTTCTTTGCGGCCATCTGGTCTCCTGGTGAGTGATCGACGCGGTTCACAGAGTGAAAAGCTGCCCCGTCGCGGAGTAAAGTAGAGTGTCAGTATCTGCCGAGCAATAGGGAAATACAACTTCCGTCATAGGAGAAACCGGCTTTTTCCATAGGGGAAAGTGGTCAGGAACGGAGAAGCTTCATCATCTTGACGTCGTAGGGATCAGGGGAATCGTCATCGTCGGCGATGTCGTAATTCAGCTGCGGCGTCTCGAGAATGAGGGGAATTCCCATAGTGCGGCGGTCGTCCATCAGCCACTCGAACGGTGCCATTCCGATCTGCCCTTCCCCTATGAGCATATGCCGGTCACGGTTCGATCCGAGCTCCCCCTCGCTGTCGTTCAAATGAAAGAATGACGGTGGTTCGCCGGTCTCGCTTTCAAACTCGTCGAGGATGGCGGAGAGCTTCGCTTTCGACTCATTGATGGCGTATCCCGAGGCAAACAAGTGACAGGTGTCGAGACCGTATCCGGTGCGTTTTCGCAGCGCTTTCGGGACGTGAGAAAGTATTTCGCCAACCTCCTCGGCAGTCTTCCCCATCGTCTTCCCCGCCCCGGCGGTGTTCTCCACCAGCAGCCGCGTGGAAGAGTCGTTCGCCTTGAGCGCGGCGGTGATAGCCTTGGCAATCCGCTTCGCTGAATCCGACCTGTCGCTCGTCCCCGCCGAGCCGGGGTGGAAACAAACCGCGCCGACGCCGAGCGTGCTTGAGCGCTCCATCTCCTTGGTCAAGCCGCCGCTGGCGCGCGCCCATTTCTCCTCGTCGGGCGTGGCAACGCTAAGCACGTAAGCCGCGTGCACGACGATGTTCTCCGGCTTGATTTTCGTCTCTCTGAGAGCGGTCTTGAACCGCTCGACGCGCTCCGGTTTGATCGAGGACTTGTCGCCGTAGAATTTCGGGATCGCGGTGAACAGCTGCATCGCTGTCATCCCTGCATTGCCGGCACGGCGCACGGCCATATGGATGCCGCCGTTGTCTATGGTGTGGGCGCCGAGGAAGCGCTCGCCCGCCGTTGAATTGCGTGAGGTCATTTCCAGATTCCCGTGCGTGATGCGTTGCGTGTTTGCGTCGAGTCCGACGCATTGAGCTCAATCCAGCTTACATCCAGCTTCGTGCCGCGGAGGTGTGCGACCGGATCGACCGCGCTGCCACTCTCCTCCGAGACGGGGAGCTTCAGCTCGAAGAGGTGACCCATCGTTTTCGAGAGCGCTACGAAGATTTGCGGCCGCGCACTGTTCGGGTCTTCATATGCGACCGCGACCTTCTCCCCTTCGGCGGCAACCGACGTTTCCGAGGGACGACCGCCGAACACCAATGGCACGGGGGCGTGGAACGACGCGCCCCTATCCATAGTGTGGGCAAAGAAAACGCCGGCGCCCGTTGCGGGCTCTATGAAGTACGCAATGTGCACGTAACCGCTCACGACGTCGGTGGCGATGGATGGCGCCGGCCGCGCGCATCCGCGCCGACTGGCATCGCTGCTGTCCACGACGACAGGTAGCGTCCAGGGCCCGCCGTCGTCACTGCGCGAGGCTAGCAGGGTCGAGCTGCTGTCGCGCCTCACGCTCCACCACGCGGCGAAAAAGCTCTTGCCGGAGCGTGCGATGCGGACGCTTGTTCGGCAGCGTGACGGATCGGGGATCGAGACCTGCGCGCTCGTGGAATCCGCGATGGTCGAGTCAATTTCAGTGTCGATCGGACCGCCCGCCGTGCCGGCAAGGGGGTAATGAACATCCGACCATTTCACGGGCTCCCGGGAGCAAGAGATCAATGCGGCGACAACACAAGCGACGGGCACAAATCGAAGAGTATTTTTCACTGTCGTAGAAGATGCGGCACTGCGCGCAAAGTGGGTATCTTTGGAGATCAGCCGCCCAAAAAAGGAATTTGAGATGTCCGATTCGCAGGCAGTGAACGTGAACGGCACCCGCCGAGTCCCGAAGCCGGTCAACGAGCCGGTGAAGAGCTACGCTCCCGGCTCCCCCGAGCGCACCTCGCTCAAGGAACGCCTCGCCTCGATGGTAAACGAGCGGGTGGACATCCCGATCGTCATCGGCGGAAAGGAAATCCGCACGGGCGAACTCGCGCAGTCGGTGATGCCGCACAACCATCGTCACGTACTCGGCGATTGGCACAAGGCGAATGCGTCACACGTGGATGAGGCGACAAAAGCTGCCGCGGCCGCGGCGAAGGACTGGGCGAATTGGGCGAGGGAGGATCGCGCCGCCATTTTGCTCAAGGCGGCCGAGCTGCTGACGACGACGTGGCGCGCGACGATCAACGCCTCGACGATGCTCGGTCAGTCGAAGACGGCCTACCAGGCGGAGATCGATTCCGCCTGCGAGCTGATCGATTTCTGGAGATTCAATCCCGCCTACGCGCAGGAGCTTTACGACGAGCAGCCGATCAGCGACCGGACGATGTGGAACCAGCTCGATTACCGCCCGCTCGAGGGATTCGTCTACGCGGTGACGCCGTTCAACTTCACCTCCATCGCGGGGAACCTTCCCACCGCGCCGGCGCTGATGGGGAACACGGTAATCTGGAAGCCCGCGTCGAGCGCGATGCTGTCGGCGTACTACCTGATGAAGCTGCTCGAGGAGGCGGGGCTTCCGCCGGGAGTGATCAACTTCGTCCCCGGCGACGCCGCGATGATCTCAGGCGCACTGCTCTCCCACCGCGATCTCGCGGGCGTGCACTTCACCGGCAGCACGGGTGTCTTCAACTCGATGTGGAAGACGATCGGGGCTTCGATGTCGAACTACCGCTCGTATCCGCGCATCGTCGGTGAGACGGGGGGTAAGGATTTCATCGTCGCGCATTCGTCGGCGGATCCAGTCGCGCTCTCTGTCGCCATCGCGCGCGGCGGATTCGAGTACCAGGGTCAGAAGTGCTCGGCCGCGAGCCGGGTGTATGTGCCGAAGTCGCTTTGGCCGGAGGTTCGCGACCGCACCGTCGCGATAATGAAGGACATCAAGATGGGCGACGTCACCGACTTCAGAAACTTTATGGGCGCGGTGATCGACAAGAAAGCGTTCGGGAAGATCAGCGAATATCTCGATCACGGACGCTCGAACGGAAAAGTTCTATCCGGCGGAGTCGCGCGGGGAGACGACGGGTACTTCATCGAGCCGACGCTCGTGGAGACGGAAGACCCCGCGTTCAAGCTGCTGTGCGAGGAAATCTTCGGCCCCGTCGTGACGGCGCACGTTTATCCCGACGACAAATTCGAGGAAACGCTGGCTCTCGTTGACCGCACGTCGCCGTACGCTCTCACCGGCGCGATTTTCTCGCGTGACCGGAGCGCGGTGCGGAAAGCGATGCTCGACCTGCGCAACGCGGCTGGCAACTTCTACGTCAATGACAAGCCGACCGGAGCTGTCGTCGGCCAGCAGCCGTTCGGCGGCGCGAGAGCGTCGGGGACGAACGACAAGGCGGGATCGAAGCTCAATCTGGTGCGCTGGGTCAGCGCGAGATCCATAAAGGAAACCTTCTCGCCACCCCTCGACTACCGCTATCCGTTTATGGACGAGAAGTAACGGGCGAGTCCCGGCTCGGATTACTGTTTCTGGATCGGGATCGTGCGCGCGTTGTCAGTAGTCAGCTGCTTAAGGGCCGCAATCACGTCGGCGATTCGGTCCGCGCCAACGGTGCCTCTCGCACCGGAAATTGTTCTCGAGATGCGCAGCTCGCTGCCGACCTGCTCAAACGTTATCGCGAAATCACCGAGCAAGCCTGAGTAGAAGCTGTTCTTCGGCAGCAGTGCGTGCCAGCCATAGGGGAGCGTGATGACTGCTGTCGAGCTGCGAGGGCTCGCCGGCGCGATCCTGGACAAGTCGATGGGCATCGTGCGCGGCGGGGCCTTCTCCAGATCAGCGATCATTCGTGCCGGCACGATATAAGGACGAATTGGGTTCGTCAGCAGCTCGAGCGACGAGACTTCGGTGGCGGCCTTTCCATTCTTGACGTTTATCCGAACGATTAGCCCGCCTGACGTGTCAGGCGGTGTAATGATGGTGAGACTGTCGCCCTCGGCGCCTTCGAACAGGGATCCGGCTATCGATCGCGTGAGACTGACGCGCACCATCGAATCGGCGGGGCGGCCCTTGTTCATCCTGAACAAAAGCGAATTGGCGCCGCTCACCCTCTCTTCAATTGTGCCGCTGAAAATTCCATCCTGATTGACTGCACCGTTGATGCGAATGTCTTCGTGCCGGACGATAATCGTCGGCGCCTCACCCGGCAGGTGGATCTCCTTCTCTGAGCCGTCGCGAATCAGCAATCCGAATTTTCCGTTCTCAAGCGACGGAAGCTCACCGAAGGGAACGTCGGAAACCGTCAAGTCGGAG
>JBKJHG010000125.1:0-6332 GCA_046599115.1 Gemmatimonadaceae bacterium | reverse complement strand
CCGCCGGTGTCGTCCACCAGATAGCGGCCAAGGTACTTGTCGCCGAGGAAGACCTCGACGTAGCGGGCGAGCGGGAAGATGCGCGGGTCCGCGGCGACGATTCCGGGGCGAACGTAGCGCCCGCGGCGCGTTTCACCCTTGTTGCAATACTGGGTGAGCGAGATGGGGACGACCTCACCGACTTCGGCAGGGGCGAATTTTCCCGGCGCGCGCGGCATCAGTCCGTCGCGCATAAGCATCGCTTCACGGGCAGTTGCGCGGAACGCGCTTGCCAGACCTGGAACGAAGCTGCCGCGGCGGATGCTTCGCATAGAAGCGGGGACGGTATGGGCGGCGCGCACGATGACCGGCACGAGACGCGGCAGTGCGCCGACCGGCATCGGGATGTTCTTGCTGTCGGAGTTGTTTGTGGGAAGATGAGCCGCGCCGGTGACAACGAAGGCGATGGCAAGCACCCCGGCGATGAGGAGGCGGAAATACTCGCCCTTCCTCGACGGCCGCGCACCCTCCGCGACACGCATTGCGTAGTCGCGGCGAAGCTCAGGATTTTTTGTCATTTCATCGCCTCCATTATTAGCTCATCGGCAACTGGCACCGACCAATCGGATCCATCCTTCGCCATCTCGCCAACCCGCGCCGGAAGCGCGAATCTGATCTTTCCATCCCTCGACTTCTTGTCCGACCTCATCGCTTCCAGCATCCGCTGCGGTGAGCACTCGGGAGGGAGTCTTGTCGGAAGGCCCGCCAGCTTCAGCGCCTCCTCGATTATGACGGTCGTACCTGGCTCGGCGACACCAATCTTTTCCGCCATCTCGCTTTCCACCGCCATCCCGATCGCGACCGCCTCTCCGTGCAGCAACGAATACCCGCTGGTAGTCTCAACAGCGTGGCCGATCGTATGTCCAAAATTCAGAATTTTCCGCAGGCCACTTTCGCGCTCATCCTGAGCGACGATTTTGACCTTTATCTCTATAGCCCCTACGATCAGAGGCTCCAGCCTGTCACTTCTCCCAAGACCTCCGGAGAGAAGGTCGGGCAGGGCTTCGCGGACTAAGGAAAAGTAACCGATGTCCGCCACCACGCCACATTTGATCACTTCTGCAAATCCTGCGCGCAGTTCCCTAAGTGGAAGAGTGACAAGGACTTCGGGATCAATTAGGACCGCCGCGGGCATATGAAAACTGCCTACCAAATTCTTCCCGGCGGGGGTGTCCACGCCCGTTTTGCCTCCGATCGCAGCGTCCACCATCGCTATCAGGGTGGTGGGCACCTGGACGAAATTGACCCCTCTCATATAGGTCGCGGCGACGAAGCCGGCGATGTCCCCGACGACCCCGCCGCCCAATGCGACGATCGTTGAGTCGCGTCCGAGACCGGCGTCGAGGAGAGCGTCGGTGATGATAGTCCAGGTCTCACGGGTCTTGTGGGACTCACCCGGCGAGATCTTCACCCCATCTATTGTAGTGGGGGCGAAGCTGGCTTCGACGGCGCCGGCGTAGAGCTTGTGGACGTTGGTGTCGGTGACGACGGCATACCGGTGGGCGGGAGCGTATCCGGTGACGAGCTTTCCGACCTGGCTGATGAGACCTGGTTGGACGTGGATCTTCGACTGCCCGGTGCCGCTGACGACCGAGGCTACCAGGCTACTTCACCGGAGCCGGCGAGCTTGTTCGCGAGGCGGGCGAGAGTGAAAAGAAGATCGGAAAGGCGGTTGAGGTAGATCACGGCGAGGTCGGGGATTTCCGTTTCGTGACTCAGCGTTACGACCCGCCGTTCCGCTCGCCGGCAGACTGTGCGTGCGAAATGGAGGGCAGATGCTTTCTCGCTTCCGCCGGGAAGAATGAAAGACTTGAGTGGTTCGAGCTCGAGGTCGCACTTGTCTATTTCGCGTTCGAGCTCGGTGATCCTCGACTCGTTCAGATTCGCCTTGGTGAGGTGCTGTTCCATCTTGGCGCGATCGGGAGTGGCGAGGAGGGCGCCGATGGAAAAGAGATCGCGCTGGATGGAGAGGAGCAGGTCATCTATTCGCGGGAGAGGCTGGGTGGAGCGAACGACGCCGAGTACCGCGTTCAGCTCGTCCACATCGCCGTAGGCTTCGACGCGAACGTCGTCCTTCTGCACTCTGCCGCCGCCGAAGAGGCCGGTATCGCCGGCGTCTCCGGTCTTGGTGTAGATCTTCATTGGGTCAAAATGTAACCCGCTATATTTCGCGCTGCCGATGGAAGACCAGCGCGAAACTACCGACATCACGATCATCGGCGGAGGGCCGACCGGACTCTTCGCCCTCTTCTACGCCGGAATGCGCGGATCGAAGGCTCAGATCGTGGACGCCCTTCCGCAGCTCGGCGGACAGCTCACCGCGCTGTACCCGGAGAAGTACATCTTCGACGTCGCGGGCTTCCCGAAGGTTCTGGCGAAGGATCTGGTGAAGGCGCTGGTCGAGCAGGCGGATCAGTTCCACTTTCCGTCGTTTCTCAACCAGAACGTCGCCGCGCTGGAGATCGAAGGCGACCACCTCGTGCTGGTGACGGAAACTGACAGGTTCCCGACGAGGTCGATCATCATCGCGGCGGGCATCGGAGCGTTTTCGCCGAGGAAGCTGCCGCAGGCGTGCGCGGAGCCGTGGTACGGGAAGGGGATTCACGACCGGGTGAGCGATCCGGCGGAGTTCGAGGGCAAGAAGATCGTGATCATCGGCGGCGGAGACTCGGCTTTCGATTGGGCGCAGCAGCTAAGAGGGCGTGCGAGCGAGATAACGCTCGTGCATCGCAGTGACCGGTACCGCGCACACGGGGCGACGGTGAGCGATGTCCAGACGGCGGCCACAGCGGGGAAGACTTCACTGCTGCCGTTCCACGAGCTGCACGATGTTCGCGGCAAGGGCGATCGCATCACGGGGATAACGGTGCGCGAGATGAAATCGAAGGAGACGCGCGAGATCGAATGCGACGCGGTGCTGCCGATGCTCGGCTTTCACAGCGATATGGGAGCTCTGACGTCGTGGGGGCTGCGTGTCGAGAATGACGAGATCGTCGTCAACAGCCAGATGGAGACGGGGCGCGATGGAGTTTACGCGGCGGGAGATGTGACGACGTATCCAGGGAAGCTGAAGCTGATCGCGACAGGATTCGGCGAGGCGGCGACGGCGGTGAATCAGGCGGTCCACTGGATTTATCCCGATAAGAAAGTGAACCCGGGACACAGCTCGAACATGGCGGTGTTCGGGCAGAAGGACGACTAGCGCTGCGATACCATCTGATAGGGATCGGCGGAACGGCGATGGCTTCGCTCGCCGGACTGCTCAAGGCAGCGGGGCACGAAGTGACCGGCTCCGACAAGAACGTTTATCCGCCGATGTCGGACGAGCTCCGCGCGATGGGAATTCCCTACGCCGAGGGATATTCGCCGCGCAACCTCGATCATAAGCCGGATGTGGTGATCGTCGGCAACGCGATTTCGCGCGGGAACGAAGAGCTCGAGGCGGTGCTGGAGCGGAAGATGTACTACACGTCCGCCGCGCGGACCATCGAGGAGCTTTTCATTCGCGGCCGGCATTCGATCGCGGTGGCGGGCACGCACGGGAAGACGACGACCACTTCGCTGCTGGCGTGGATACTCGAGAGCGCCGGGCTGAACCCGTCGTTTCTGATCGGCGGCGTGGCGGAGAATTTCGGCAAGTCGTTCCGGTTGACCGACTCGAAGTTTTTCGTGATCGAGGCTGACGAGTATGACACGGCATACTTCGACAAGGTGCCGAAGATGTGGCACTACCTGCCGGACACGGCGATTGTCAACAACATCGAGTTCGACCACGCCGACATCTACCGGGATCTCGAAGCATACGAGTGGGCATTCTCGAGGTTCATCAATCTCATACCGCGGAACGGGACGCTGGTGGCGGGATGGGATTCTCCCATCGTGCGGAAGCTGTCTGAGAAATCGTTCGCGCCGGTGGAATCGTTCGCGTATGGGGCGAGCGGTGCGCCGATCGACCCGGCTCGCCACTGGACGGCGGAGACCGTTTCATTCGGCGAGACGGGGACGAGCTTCCGCGTGATGCGCGGGGGGAAACTGTGGGGCGACGTGACGACGGCGCTCGCCGGCGCATTCAACGTCCGGAACGCGCTGGCCGTGATCGCCGTCGCCGAGTCAATCGGTGCCGACCGGGAGGGAGTCAAAGAAGGATTCCGCACTTTCCTGAGCGTCAAGCGCCGGATGGAAGTGAAGGGGGAGGCGCGGGGCGTCGTCGTGATCGACGATTTCGCGCATCATCCGACGGCGGTGCGCGAGACGATTGACGCGGTGCGGCAGAAGTACGCCGGGCGGCGGATCATCGCACTGTTCGAGCCGAGGAGCTACACGGCGCAGCGTCGCGAATTTCAGAGCGACTATGAGAAGGCTTTCGCGGGCGCGGATGAAGTCGTGCTCGGCGGATTGTTTCATCCGGAGAGATACACCGCGGAGACGGCGATGAACCCGGCGGAGCTGGTCTCGGCGTGGACAAAGAGCGGGAAGCCGGCGGCGCAGTTTCAGGAGCCGGCGGAGATCGTCGGCTATTTGGTGCCGAGGCTACGGGAGAGGGATGTGGTGGTGGTGATGTCGAACGGGAGTTTTGGGGGGATACACTCGATGCTACTCGACGCGCTGAACAGATAAACTGCGGACCGAGCCGGGTCAGCCCTTATTCGTACGAGTTTGTTTGGCGGATAATTTTCCGCGGCGGCGCTTACGGTGGGGCCGCTCCCATTTTGGCAGATGCTGGAGCAGGTAATCCAGTGTGAAGATGTGGGTGGTGTTGTCGGCTCTCCTCCTAAAAATCACGCGTGACCAGCCGCGCATTCCGGTTGGAGTGTACCACTCGCCGTTCATATGGAGCTTTTGCCCCGAGATGGCGTGGATGAGGACACGCTCGTAGAGAGAGCGGGGAAGAATCTTCTCGGGGAATAGATCGTCCCAGGTGCAGAGGCGGCCGACGTCTTCGTACTCCTCGGGACGGTCGTCGAGATCGAGCAGAGACGGAGCGCGGCCGCGCATCACGGCGCCGATCAGGCGCAATGTGAAGGGATCGGAAATTCTTCTGATGTTGGGCCAGAAGTGGCGCGCGATTCTTCCCGCGATTCCGCGCAGCGACATCACGCGGCCGTCGGTGGTGTCCCAGTCAACTTCGTCCACTTTCGCGGTGAACGGATTTCGCGGAAAGCAGGTGTAGCGGGCGAGCCATCCCTTTCGCGACGTGTGCGGAACGGGGGCGAATCCGCGAATGAGTGGAAGCTTGGCGTCGTCGAGCGACTGCAGCTCGTAGCTTGGCCACGACATCACCTCGCGCACGATTCCGACGATCAGCGTCGCAGTAGCGATCATCAGCGGCGCATCGGGGGTGAAGTCTGCGGTGATCTCGATGCGGTCGCCGCGGGGCCGAACGCCGATTCCGGTCGAGCGCCGGTTGGCGGCGAGGAGCATCACGGGGATGGGGAGCAGATACGTCAGCAACAGCGCGAGCTGCTCGACAGTGCGAGTCTCGCCCTGCTCTGCGCGGGGGAGCTCGAAAGAAATGTTGTAGTGGGTGCTGAATCCGACGAGCTGTACCTCGTGCCCGTTCTCCTCCTGCCACGCGTCAAGCTCCTGGCGGAGAAAGAGGATTCCCTCCCACAGCGAGCGGCCGGCCCTGGCGGCACATCCGCGCCCGATCTCGATCACCGGGGTCGCGACCTCGATGACTCCCGTGTCGAAGTAGATCGCGCCGCCGGTCGGGAGATGATAAGACCGTCCGGTGCGATGCATCATCTCATCGCGGATAATGTTGCGCGGGGTACGGAACACATCCTCCGGCTTCACCTGCTCGCCGTCGAGAATCACCGCAAACTCGGCTTCCATCCCGATTGCGGCGAGCTGAATAAGCTCGGAGCTATGCTTCTTGTTCTGATTCGACGGTTTCTTCTTGATCACGCGTGTACATCCCTCGGAACGGAGGTCACATACCCCAGATCCAGATGCAAATGGTCTTCCGCAAATCCGGCCGGGGAACCGTACGGTCGCGTCCACACGCCCGGCAGCGTTTCGCGGGCGATGAGCGAGAAGCGCTCAATCGAGCTGCGAGTGTCGAGATACGTGTCGCCGATTCGGTAGATGTTCGCGGCCGTCCCCCAAGCGTGAAGGCAGGCGTGGCGCGACAACGCGTGCGCGGGTGAGCGATAGCCGCCGTTTGCGGAGATGTGTACGAAGCTCCCGACTGCTTCTCGGAAGCGCTCGAGACAAACGGCGAGCAGGGTGATCGCGCAGGGGACATAGCGCGGGAAGCTGAGCAGTACCGGCGTCTCGCGAACGTCAACCTG
>JBKJHG010000063.1:0-4201 GCA_046599115.1 Gemmatimonadaceae bacterium | reverse complement strand
GTCGGTGATTCGCTGAAAGCGATTGATCGCCCCCCAAGGCGTCTTCCAACTTCCGAAATCCGATTCCAGCTTGTTCGATGCTGCAACGAGAGACTGCAGTCTCTCGGCGTCAGTCGCCCGTTCGACGACGTACGTTTCGGCGGACAGCCCAGCCGAGCGCGCCTCGCTGGCGACGCGAGTCTCAATGTCCTCACCCCAGAACACGGCGAGCGATGTCGGGATGGAATTCGTTCCCCAGCGGAAATCCCATTCGCGTAACGTCGCGATCTGTCCGGCGAGCTGCGGACGGAGAGAATCGGAGGCGGAAAGCCCGTCGTATGATTTGAACAAGCCGGGAAGCATCCGCGCGAATGAGGGGAGATAGCTGTCGTATGCCGCGGCGATGAGCGACTCCACCGTGAAGTCATTTCTCCCAGGGAGAACTTTCAGCGCGTGATAACCGCGAGGCGACTCTTCCGTCGCCTTTTCCACGTACTTCGGGAAATCGGCTCGCTTCGGACTGTTGGATCCCGCCGCCGACCACGGCCAGTTGTTGCTGTTGTACAACCATCCGCTGGCGGGGTTGATTGCATTCGGACTTTCATCAATGGAGAGAACCCCGTGCCACTCGGTGCGCGGGTCCCAGCCGGGGACAGGTTTCGTCCAGTCAAACGAAGTATCCCGGCGCGGAATGAAATTGGAGTGGAAGTACGCGATGTCTCCCTGGGAGTCGGCGAACGTCGTGTTGTTCGACGAGTTGGTGTGGAGCTCCATCGTCTTCCGAAAGGATGCGAGATCCTTCGTTTTCATTCGCGTGAAAGACTGAACGATCGCGTTCACCGGCTTTTGCATCAGCCGCACAGCGACCCACTTTCCGTCCAGGTCCTTTACGATCGGCCCGTGATGTGTGCGAAAGATCGTAAAGGTCTTCTCGAGCATTCCGCGGCCGTTTGCATATCGAATGGCCGCCTTCTCTTCAGTGACAGGCCGCTCTCCGGTCCCATACTTATAAAAGAAACGGCCATTCCTCGTTGCGATTGTCTCCAAATACTCGTCGATGTTGTCGGCGCCAGTAGAAGAGTGCATCCAACCCGTGTGGGCGTTGAATCCCTGATAGATGAAGAGCTGTCCCCACGTCACTGCGCCATACGCATTCAGGCCTTCGTCGCTCGTCAGCTGAACTTCGGCGCGAAAAAAGAACGAAGTATGCGGATTGATGAGGAGCAGCGCGTGATGCGAGAGCGTATTCTGCGGGCCTATGGCGATCCCGTTCGAGCCGCGATCCTTTTCGTAGAAACTTATCTCGTTCGTTGCGTCGAATGCCGTTAAGTGCGCGTCGTAGAATGCAGCCAGCGCGGAGAGATTCACGCTCTCGATGTCGGGCCCGATGCTGCCGTCACTGAACGCCAGCGGCATCCACGGTTCGAAGCGCGCGATGACCTTCGGCTTAACCTCGGGATGTTTGTACAAGTAAAAGTTCAACCCATCGGCCCACGCGTTCATCAGCGACCTTAGCCACGCCGGACTGCGACCATAGATCGCCTTCAATGAATCAGGGTTGTTGATCAGCCGGTACCGGAGATCCTTGTAGATCGATCCCTCGCCTTCCGTTTCCGCGCTCCGCCCAAGCGCTCCAAAATAGTTCGACTCGACACGATTGAAATCATCCTCGGCCTGCGCGTAGATGAGCCCGAAGACGGCGTCGGCGTCGGTGTGACCGTGGATGTGCGGAATCCCCCAGTCGTCGCGCGTGATCGTGACGGCGCGGGCTTCCCGGTTCCAGCGGGCGCGGTCTGATTTCGCGGGCGATTGGGCGGATGCAAATGAAGCGAGCACCCCCAGGAGAAGTGCCGATTCGGTGATTCGTTTGATCATCCCTATCAACGCGTCGCTTCTCTAGATCTCCTCAACATCCAGCCGTAAAGCCATACGATAGCGCCGACGAATCCGATGACTCCCAGCCACGGCGCAAGCGCGAAGTTTTCGGGGACAAGTGCGATCGGCGCTTCTTTCGAAAGCGCCACAATGAGTCCGGCGTTCAGAACGCCCCACATCGATTCACCGACAATAAGCCCCGACGCGACCAGGGTTCCCAGTCTCTCCGCGCGCTCGGGATTGGGCATCTTCTTCGCCTGTTTGACGTACCAGTGCGCGAGCACCGCGCCGATGATAACGGCGAACGTCGCCGACATCGGAAGATAAATCCCGATTCCCACCGCCAACGGCGGAATGCGCAGCTTCTTCATCGCGCCGAGTGTCGTGTCGACGAGAATGAGAGCGACGCCGATGAGGGCGCCGATTCCCAGCATCTTCCATTCGAGGTGACCGCCGATGACTCCCTGCGCAAGCGCAGAGATGAGCGTCGCTTGGGGCGCGGGAAGGGGATTCGACGCCACCACGCCCACGTTCGGCGCGCCGGCGAATCCATACGCCTTTGCGAGCAGATTCAGAACGAAGGGAATCACCGTCGCGCCCGCCGCGACTCCGACTATGAGCGCTATCTGCTGCCGCATCGGCGATGCCCCGACGAGCTGCCCTGTCTTCAGATCCTGAAGGTTGTCATTCGATATCGTCGCGCAGGCGAACACGATCGCCGTGATGAAGAGTGCGAACGCCACCAACGCCTGGCGCGTATCCACGGTCGGCGCGACGACGAGCGCCACAAGCGAAGCGGCTACTACTATAGAAAGGATGCCCACGCCGGAAATCGGGCTGTTCGACGCGCCGATAAGGCCTGCCATATAGCCGGACACACCGGCGATGACGAACCCGATCACGAGTACGAACGGCACCGCCACCAGCGTCAGCTTGAGCGCGCTCGGCGCCAACGCAGGCTGCGCGTGCGCGAATGTGTAGGCGAGCCACGCGGTGATGACGAGACAGATCGCGGTTAAAATGTAGATCCACATCGGGGCGAGATCGCGATCGGTGTCGTCGTCGGTGGCAACGGCTTTCGATGCGGCGAGCGTACTGACCAGTCCGCCAACTACAGGTTTCGCGAGGCGGAACAACGTGTAGATGGCGGCAACAGCGATTGTCCCCGCACCAATGAATCGAACCTGTGTCCGCCAGATGGCAATCGTGTGCGCGGCGATATCCTGCCCCGCCGTTGCGGGTATCATCGAGGTCAGCCACGGAACGGCGATGACCCACGAGATCACTTGGCCGACGAGCATCGCCATTCCGACGGAAAGTCCGACGAGATGACCGGCGCCGAGCAGTGCAAGCGACCAAGCAAAATCGTAACCAGTTGATGCCGTTCCACCGAGGGCGATGAAGCCGGAGAGACCGCCGGCGATGACCCTCGTTCCGCTGACGATCGCCAGCCCTGCAGATGCGACGGAGCCGAGAATGACGGCGCGGAGTCCTTCGCGCGCCTCGCCGCTGTCGCTCGTCCCTTCACCGCGTCTGCCGGCGCCGACTTTCAGCACTTCGGCCGCCGCGACTCCCTCAGGATACGGGAGGTCCGAATTCGTCACCAGCGCGCGTCGGAGCGGGATCGTGAACACCACCCCGAGCACGCCGCCGCTCAAGCAAATGAGGAACGATTCCCAGAAGGGAAAGCCAGTCCACCATCCGACGATGACGAGTCCCGGCAGGACGAAGATGATCGCCGAGAGCGTGCCCGCTGCCGACGCGACCGTCTGCACTATGTTGTTCTCGAGGATCGTTGAATCCTTGAAGGCGCTCAGGATCGCCATCGAGATCACCGCCGCCGGGATAGACGAAGCGAAGGTGAGTCCCACCTTGAGGCCGAGGTAAATGTTCGCCGCGGTGAAGACAGTTGTGATGAGCGTGCCGAGGATCAGGCCGCGTATCGTCAGCTCTTTGGGATTCGTCATATGGTAAATCTTATCGCCAAAGTGGTGGGTGTCACGAGGGAGGTGCTAATGTTCGCCGGGTGCGTCCCTATGCTCGGCGTTGAGCTTCTCCGTGTATCTCTGCTTCTCTCCCATCCGCTCCAGCTCCAGCGCCATCGCGTCGATGGAGCGCTGAAGCTGCTCGACGCGCGGGTCCTCCAGCTCGGCCGGTGGCAGCTCGTGGTTCCGCGACTGCGCCGCGCGCGAGAACGCGTAACCGACGAACGCGGCCCCGAACAGGGCAAGGTGCATCTCGGCGTGCATCTGCTCGCCCTGCACGAAGGCCAAGATGGCGCCGCCGGCGTTCACGACGAGAAAGAGCACCGCCGCGATGCGCCAGAATCGTGACCGCTGGTTTATCG
>JBKJHG010000059.1:0-3217 GCA_046599115.1 Gemmatimonadaceae bacterium | reverse complement strand
GCTCGCGGTCATCGAGGCGACCCTGCGCTTTCACGGCGCGGCGCGCTACGACGAGCTCATCCGCGTCCGCACATCGCTCAAGGAGGTGAGGTCGCGGATGATTACCTTTGAATATGTTATCGAGAACGCCGAGACCGGCGCGCGCCTGATTACCGCATCGACGACACTCGCGTCCATCAACCGCGAGAGCAAGCCCACCACACTGCCCGCCGAGCTTCGGCAAAAACTTCAGAATGCGCTCACTTAGAATTCTTCTCGCCGCAGCCGTTCTCGCTCCGCTCTCGTCCGCTCCCGGGCAAAGGCTTCCGGGCGGTTTGAATCAGAAAGAGCTGACGACATACGCGCGACTGCTGGCGATGACCGATACGAGGACGCTCGACCTTGCTCTCGTCGAAAAAGGATTGGCGGCGAAATGGCGCCCGCTTCGCGCCGCGGCCGCTCTAGCAATCGGCCAGGTTGGCGCCCCGACTGGAACTCCCGGGGCACCGAGACTTCGCGCGCTGCTCAAGGAACGTGACGGCGCGGTCGCGGCGAACGCCGCCTATGCGCTCGGCCTCCTCCGCGATACCGCATCGGTCGCCGCGCTCGCTGAAGCGGCGAAGGGCGGCGCGGCTGCGCACGACGTCACGCGTGAAGCGGCGTGGGCGCTCGGTGAGATCGGCGCCCCCGCTAGATCAGCGATCCTCGCTGCGCTCGGGTCCAAAGTCACGGATCACGACACGATGATTCAGCTCCTCCTCGCCGCGGCGAAGATGCGCCCGATTCCAGTGAGCGCGATCCGCCCGTATTTGAACGAAGGCCACCCTTCTGTGATGTGGGCCGCGACATACGCGATCGCGCGCTCCCGTGCCCCCGCCGGCGTCCGGGATCTCCTCCAGCTGGCAAATTCACCAGCGCTGGCGAACCCGCGGTTTACGCCGGAGACGAGCGCACAGTTGGAGGCACCGTACCTTGAATTCGCCTCCGGTGCGCAGCGTGCCCGCGCCGACCTGGCGCGCGGTCTCGCGAAGTCCGCCGCAGGCGATTCTCTCGGCGATCAGTCGTACGCAGTGCTGCAGCGATTTGTGAGCGATCCGGATGCGCGAGTTCGCGTCAACGCTTTGCGCTCGATCGCCACCTACGGCCCTCGCGCCAGATCCATTCTCGTTTCGGCCACACGCGATGCGGATGCGAATGTCCGCGTCGCCGCCGCGCAGGGATTCTCAACCGTTTTCGTTAAACCCGATTCGGATTTCACTACACTCATCGCAGCCGATACGTCCGTTGGCTACAGGTCGAGCCTCCTCACGTCCGCGGTGCGCGCCGGCATTCGGCCCGTCGAGCTGGTGTCCTGGCTTCAGAGTCCGGACTGGCGTCTCCGCGCTGCAGTGGCAAACGCCTCCGGAGATACCGCCGATCGCGCATTTGCAATCGCCCGAGCGATACCGCTCACTCGTGATGGCGATCCGCGAGTGCGCGCCGCCGCTTATGGCGCCATCGCTCCTCCGACATCGATGCCGATGGAAGAGCAGGTGCACGCCGCGCTCATCAAGGGATTGTCCGATCCTGATCTTTTCGTGCGCGCCAACGTCATCGGCGTACTCGCCGACAAGCCGCTCACGCCCGACTTTCCGGCTATTCTCGCGGCGTATCGCGCGTCCGCCGCGGATTCCTCCAACGACGCGCGCCTCGCCGCGGTTCAATATTTCGGCGCACTCTGGAAAAAGGACAGCCTTTCGTCTGCGCCGGATGTGAAGTCTGCTCTGATCGCGTTGCCGGTTCCGCGCGACCCGCTAGAGCGCGCCGCGGCGAAGGGAATTCCGCTCTTCCGCTCGTGGGCCTCCGTCGTCGAGACACCGCGTCCGCTCGGATGGTACGAGGGTGTGCTGCGCAAGGTTCTGCTACCGGTTTATCGCGGCAAGCCTCCTCACGCTACGATACACACGGTGAGAGGTGATCTGCGCATCGAGCTGTTCGGCGCCGAGGCCCCGATAACGGTCAACAATTTTCTCACTCTCGCCCGTTCTGGTTACTACAGGAACACGAACTTTCACCGCGTCGTCCCGAATTTCGTCATCCAGGATGGAGATCCGCGTGGCGACGGAACTGGCGGCCCGGGTTACGCGATTCGCGACGAGATGAATCGCCACCGCTACGAGCGGGGCGCCGTCGGAATGGCGCTGTCCGGGCCCGACACGGGCGGGAGCCAATATTTCCTCACCCATTCGCCCCAGCCGCATCTCGACGGACATTACACGGTGTTCGGCAGGCTGATCTCGGGGTTCGACGTTCTCGATCGCATCACGCAGGGTGATGTCATCACGTCGGTCGAGGCGAAATGAAGCGCATCACGTTCATCTGCCTCGCAGCGGCGGCCGGCTGCGCGCCATCGGTGCAGCCGCTGAAAGGAGTTCCGGCGCCGATGCTCTCTCTCCCGCCTCTGCAGCTCGCTCCGGTGCACAAGAAGATTGTTTTCCGGTGGGAATACACTGACGGGGAATCGTTCACCCGGGGCGAGGGTGCCGTTCGTCTCGCCGCCCCCGACAGCGCGCGGGTCGATTTCTTTATGGGTGGGCTCGGAGGCGCTGCCGCCCTCGTTGGCGACACGCTTCGCGCCAACGCCGGCGGGATGGTTAAGCGCCTGCTCCCCCCCGTTCCGCTGATGTGGGCCGTTTTTGGGCGTCTCTCCATTCCGCCGCTGCCGGATACAACAGTCGCCACCGATGGCGCCTTACTTCGCGCCGACGTGGGTCGTCCTGTTGAGTGGAGGGTGAGCGCAGAGGGCGATTCGCTCGTGTCTCTTGCCCACATCCCGGGCGGCAGGATAGCCGAGCAGGTCAGCCGCTCGTCCAACGGCGAGATTCTTTATGAGGTGCCGTCGGCGCGCCGCAAGCTTCGTCTCATTATCGTCCGCACCGAGGAGGGCGGGACATTCGATGCGTCGATCTGGAATCCGTAGCGCCATACTGCTCCTTGCTGCCGGCTGCATCCCTTACGGGTTCACCGGCGGCGGGCTGCCGGCGAACATTCATACGTTCGCCGTCGCCTCGTTCGACAATCAAACGCCGACGCCGCAGCTCCCGAAGGAGTTGACCGACGCGCTGCGCACTCGCGTCCGTGACCGGCTCGGCCTCCGTGATGCGACAGAGACGAAAGCCAACGCACTCATTCGTGGCAGCATTCAGCGCTATGAGATCGATATCAACTCGCAGCTCGAGCGACCGCGTCGCAGTTGTCT
>JBKJHG010000029.1:0-7497 GCA_046599115.1 Gemmatimonadaceae bacterium | reverse complement strand
GGAAACGGAATCGCCCTCGTTGGTGACTGCCTGTTCGCCGGCTCCATCGGCCGCACCGATCTTCCGTTCTGCAATCCCGCCGAGCTTGCGCAGTCGCTCGAGAGGATTTCCCGGCTTCCGCCCGAAACCGTCGTCTATCCCGGACACGGAATGAGCACCACCATCAAAGAAGAGCGTGAATCGAACCCGTTTCTCAACGGGACGGCGCGCATCATTCAGTCCTGATGAACTCAATGACACAGAAGACCCGCACCGAAAAGGATCCCCTTGGCCCGCTAGAAGTCCCCGCCGAGGCATTGTACGGCGTTCAGACGCTGCGCGCGGTTCAGAACTTTCCCATCAGCGGCATCAAGCCGCTCCCCGCGTTTGTCGAAGCGACGGTGCGCATCAAGCGCGCTGCCGCGCTGACTCACAAGGAGACCGGCCGCCTCGAGGCGAAGCTCGCCGACGCGATCATCGCTGCCGCCGACGAGATTCTCGCCGGCAAGCACCGCGAGCATTTCGTCGTTGACGTCTATCAGGCCGGCGCCGGCACTTCGCACAACATGAACGCGAACGAAGTGCTCGCCAATCGCGCCAACGAGCTGCTCGACGGCGAGCGCGGGACGTATTCGCCCGTACATCCGAACGATCAGGTCAATATGGCCCAGTCCACCAACGACGTGATTCCGACGGCGATCAGACTGGGCTGCGTCACCGAGCTTCCGAAGCTGCTGGCGTCGTTCGAGTTGCTCGCCACTGCGTTCGAGAAGAAGGCGAAGGAGTTCGACGGAGTGATGAAGTCGGGGCGCACACATCTTCAGGACGCGATGCCGATCCGGCTCGGCCAGGAGATGGCGGGATACGCCGGCTCGCTCCGGCGCGGAATGAAGCGCGTCGAGCAGGCCGCCGATTACCTCCGCGATCTTGGCATCGGTGGCAGCGCCGTTGGGACGGGCGTCAACGTCGAGCCCGAATATCCGGCGCTGATGGTAAAGCACCTCAACGAATCGCTGCCGAAGCCGGGCGTGCGCGAAGGCGCGGATCGCATTCAACTGATGCAGTCGATGGGTGATGTCGCCGCGTTCAGCTCACAGATGAAGGTGCTGGCCCTCGATCTGAGCAAGATCTCGAGCGATCTGCGTCTGATGGCTAGCGGGCCGCGCACCGGCCTCGACGAAATCCGCCTTCCCGCAGTGCAGCCGGGCTCGTCCATAATGCCGGGGAAGGTGAACCCGTCCATACCGGAAATGGTGAACCAGGTCTGCTTCCAGGTCGTCGGCAACGATGCCTGCGTCAGCGTCTCAGCGGAGCACGGGCAGCTCGAGCTGAACGTGATGATGCCGGTCATCGCCTACAACGTGCTTCTCTCGATGATGATCCTCGGCAACGCCGCGCGAGTGCTCGCCGAGAAGACGATCACCGGAATGGAAGCCAACCGCGAGATGTGCGAGTACTGGGTGGAGCGCTCCGCCGCGCTGGCAACTGCGCTCGCGCCGCAGATCGGATATGCCCGCGCCGCCGAAATCAGCAAACAGTCGGTGAAGGAGAACGTCCTCATCCGCGATCTGGTGAAGCGCGAGAAAGTGCTGCCGGACGCCGAGATCGACGAAGTGCTCGACCTGCGGAAGATGACCGAGATCGGCGTTCCAGGCGGGAAACACGGCGGCGCGTCAGCCGGATGAGCGCGATCGGCACTTGTACGTTCATCGGCTTCCGCCTAACGTGATTGTATGCGTGTAACGACGTGGGCCGAGTATGGTGTGATATGCGCGCTTCATCTGGCGAAGCGGGCGAGCGCAATTCCGGTGACGGGACGCGACATCGCCGCGCAGGAGCGGCTGCCGGCCGATTACGTGGAGCAGATTCTGCTGCGCCTGCGCCGGGCGGAGGTTATCAAGAGCACTCGCGGCGCGCGGGGCGGATATATGCTTTCGCGGCCGGCGGCGGAGATTTCGCTGCGCGACGTCATTCACGCCTCTGAGCTCGAGACGTTCGACTTGCACTGCATCAGCCATCCGGTGGAAGAGGACCGCTGCTCGTCGTCGCACAACTGCAGCATTCGTCCCGTGTGGGTGATGCTTCAGCGGAAGATCGACGATGTGCTGAGCTCGGTGACGCTGGCGGATCTGCTCGAGGACGAGCCGACAGTTCGGGAGAGGGTGGGGCTGCCGATTCTGGAGACGGTCGGCTAAAGGGCTCGATTGAGATTTGTCCGGCGGCTCGGGCGCCCTGCTTCCGACCCCCGGTGCTATCGGTCCCGCAACAATCTCTACGAGGGGGCAGTCAGTGCCGAAGAGGGGACTCGAACCCCTACGAGCTTGCGCTCACTGGCTCCTGAAGCCAGCGCGTCTACCAGTTCCACCACTCCGGCGTGCTTCGTCTGAACTTAAGAGAGCACCGCATCACAAGTCAACGCGACATCGGCCTTTCTGATGGACTGATGCGATTCTAACTTGCGAGTGCGATGGCAGACAAAGACGAAAAGGAAGCGCCGAAGAAGGAATCGATCGCGCGGAACAAACGCGCGTCGCACGACTACCACATTCTCGAGACGTGGGAGGCGGGAATCGTGCTGACCGGGAGCGAGGTGAAATCGCTGCGCAACGGCCGCGCGAACATCGGCGACTCCTACGCCATTCTAAACGCAGGCGAGGTTTACCTGATCAATCTCCACATCTCGCCGTACGAGAAGGCGAGCTACTTCAATCACGAGCCGACCCGCACGCGCAAGCTTCTTCTCCACAAGAAGGAGATAAAGAAGATGATCGGCTCGGTGGAACGGAAAGGGCTCACGCTCATCCCTCTCGAGTTGTACTTCAAGAAGGGGAAGGCGAAGGTCGCGCTCGGGCTCGGTCAGGGGAAAAAGCTCCACGACAAGCGCGCCGACCTGAAGAAGAAGGACGACGAGCGGGAGATGGCGAGAGCACGGAGCGTCAGGGCGTGATTGCCGCGCTTGCGCTGATGCTGCAGGTGGCGATGCCGCCGAAGCCGGTCATCGTCAGGAACGGGGCAGCGCAGAAGTCCGTGCCCGTCGTCGTCGCGAATGGGAAATCGTTCGTCCGCGCCGACCTGCTCTCCACCGCGATCGGCGGAAGCATCAGAGTCCAGGCGAATGGTCATTTCGCTCTCGTGCTCCCCAACGCGCGCATCGATTTGATGGAAGGCGTTCCGTTCGCGCGAGCGGACAGTATCGTGGTTCCGCTCGCTGTCGCTCCCGAGCGCCGCGGTGACGTGCTGCTGCTGCCGCTGCAATTGGTGACCGAAGTCATCCCCCAGTACGGCGGCGGGTACTTCTACGACCAGGAGCTCGGCGAGCTTCGGTCATTCTCGACGATCGTAAAGCATCCTACATCGTCCGATCGCCCCGTTTCAAGACCGTCCAGCGCGTCGACGAGTGGAAGCTCGCCGCCTGTCTCATACGCGCACCCGACGCGGCGGCTCGTCGTCGTTGACGCGGGACACGGCGGGCCCGACCGCGGAATGTCGGGGCCGATCGGCCACGACAGCTGGTTCGTCGAGAAGGAGGTCACCCTCGCCGTCGCTATGAAGCTCGCGGACGCTCTTCGCGCGCAAGGGATGGACGTGCTGATGACGCGCACGACCGACACACTGATCGGTCTCTACGACCGCGGCCCGATCGCGAATCGCAATCACGGCGATCTGTTCATATCGATTCACGTCAACGCGCCGGGCCGAGGGGGCGCGATCGGTGCCCGCGAGCGCGGCTTCGAGACATATTTTCTCGCCGAAGCGAAAACCGAGGAAGCGAGGCGCGTCGAACAAATGGAAAACCAGGCGGTACGGTTCGAGACTGGGGCGAACGCGCAAAAGGGAGATCCGCTCAGCTTCATCATCACCGATATGGCGCAGAACGAGCACCTTCGCGAGTCGAGCGATTTGGCTCTGACGATTCAGGATGGACTGAAGCAGATACATCCCGGTCCGAGCCGGGGAGTGCAACAGGCGAACTTCGCGGTATTGCGCGGATCGTTCATGCCGGCTGTCCTCGTCGAGATCGGCTTCGGCACCAACGTTTCCGAAGCCGAGTACCTGCACGACTCTGAAAACCAGACGGCCATCGCACGGAATATTGCCTCGTCGGTTCTCAACTATCTCGCGCGTTACGAATCGCGCGTGGGCGGTACGAAGTAGAAATGGCGCCGTCCCGCCTCGAAGTCAGCGCGGCCGGGATAACGTTTCAGAATCCGCTGCTTCTCGCGGCGGGCACCGCCGGTTACGGACGCGAGATCGCGTCTCTCATCCAACTCGACGACCTTGGCGGACTCGTCACCAAGGCGGTGAGTCTCGAAATCCGTTCCGGCGCGCCAGCTCCAAGGGTCGCCGAGCTCGCGGACGGAATGATCAACGCCGTCGGTCTCGCGAATCCGGGTGCGGCCGAAGTTCGCAAAGCTCACCTGCCGTGGCTGGAGAAAAATCTCAGCCGCGCCCGCGTGATCGTGAATGTGCTCGGCAACACGACTCCCGATTTCGCGGAAGTGATCACGATTCTCGACGACTCGCCCTCCATCTCCGCGTATGAGCTGAATGTCAGCTGCCCCAACGTGAGAGCGGGCGGGATGGAATTCGGGTCCGATCCGGCCTCGCTCGCCGAGCTGATTCGCCGCGCGCGCGAAGCGACGAAGCGGCCCTTGTTCGTGAAGCTCTCACCGACGCTGCCGAAGATCGCCGACACCGCGATGATTGCGGTGGACGCTGGCGCCGACGGAATCACGGTCGTCAACACATTTCCCGGACTCGCGATCGACGTCGAGCGCCGCGCGCCGGTGCTTGGCTTCGGGACCGGCGGCGTGAGCGGCTCGGCGCTGCTGCCAATCGGCCTGCTCGCCGCGTATCGCGTATCGCAGGCGGTTAACGTCCCGGTGATCGGAGTCGGCGGCGTCTCATCGGCGACGGATCTCCTCCAGTATATGATGGCCGGTGCGTCGCTCGTCGCCATCGGAACGGCCGCGATGCGCGATCCGCGGCTGGCGCCGAGGATTGTGGGAGATCTGGAAAAGTGGTGCGTCAAACACGGAGTCGCGAATGTTTCAGAGCTCCGCGGGACGCTGAGATGGCCATGAAAAAAGTTCGCGCCATTGTTGCACTCGACCGGCCCGACGCGCGCTCGGCGATGGATCTCGTCGGACGGATCGGCAACGCGTGCGACTACTACAAAGTCGGCAACGAGCTTTTCACCGCGGCTGGCCCGCAGATCGTCGAAGCGTTGCGGGCGCTTGGGAAATCGGTCTTCCTCGATCTCAAGCTGCACGACATTCCCAATACCGTCGGGCAAGCGGCGTCGCGCGCGGCTTCGATCGGGGCGAGCCTGCTCACCGTTCACGCCACTGGCGGGCGGGAGATGATGAAAGCGGCGGTGGCAGGTGGCGGCGAAAAGTGCGGGATTCTGGCCGTTACGATATTGACTTCGCTCGACACCACTGGAGTGCGGCTGGCGTGGGGGAGAGCGCGCCTCGATCTATCGCGGGAAGTTCTGAGACTGGCGGGGCAGGCGGCTGACGCCGGAGCGCACGGAGTCGTTTGCAGCGGACTCGAGGCGCTTTCGGTGAAGGGGGAATACGGAGACCGGCTCAGTCTTCTCGTGCCCGGCATACGGCGTCCCGGCGATCCGCGGAACGATCAACGCCGTACCGTCACTCCGCTTGAGGCAGTGCGTGCGGGGGCGAGCTACATCGTCCTCGGGCGCACGGTGACGGCGGACCCCGATCCGGCGACGGCGATGCGGTACGTGAACAAGATGCTGGGAGAATCGCGAGCTAGGATCGACGCGCTGAAAGCCTAGGGATCAGCGAACGACGACTGTATCGGCCACAATCGGGTTGTTGCCGGTGTGGCTGAAGACGATGACCGCTGTTCCGGGTGCATTTGCCTCAAAAACAAAACGCTGCCTCGGACCCGCGGGGACGAATGGCTCGACGACAGAGACCGTGAGGTAGCGCACCGAGGTCGTTGACACCGCGGGCGGGACCGCATAATCGCCTGGGCCCACGGTGCCGAGGGTGATTGTGAATTGGGTCCCCGAGGTCACAGTGACGGTTTGACCGGTATTGCTGACGAGAGAAACGCCCACGGCCTCGCTCGCGCCGCAGGCCAGGACGGCGGGAAGGAAAACAAGTGGAACCCAGCGCACGCGAGCGGCGAATATTGACCGTTTTGGGGTCATTCGGTCTCCTTGCTGAAGTCGATGCACGGTTCGCGATCCACGCATTTTTGGGGCATTTCTCACGCCCCGCAGTTCACGGCTGGCCGCAGGTCTCGGCGCCCGTCACCCGGACAGGGAGTCGACGAGGCGAGCGTTCTTGCATTTCCTCAATAGCCACACTACTTTACAAGGCTACTCAGGAAACGCCCCGGGCCCTCAAACTGCCGGGGATTTCTACGTCTAATCGGAGCTACTCGGTTGAAAGTTAGAAGCAGCGTCAAGCCGATCTGCGAGCACTGCAAGGTGATCAAGCGCCAAGGGGTCACTCGCATCATCTGCAAGCGCAATCCAAAGCATAAGCAGCGGCAGGGCTGATCATGGCTAGAATCGCAGGCGTGGATCTTCCGCGCGAGAAGAAAGTCGAGATCGGTCTTACCTACATCTTCGGCATCGGCCGCGCGACAGCGCGACGGATCCTGGCGTCCACCGGCGTGAACGCGGATCAGAGAATCCGCGATCTCAACGACACGGACACCAACCGTCTCCGTCAGGCGATCGAAAAGGATTTCCGCGTCGAAGGCGCGCTCCGCACCGAAGTCGCGATGAACATCAAGCGTCTAATGGACATCGGCTCGTACCGTGGCGTTCGCCATCGTCGAGGCCTTCCCGTCCGTGGACAGCGTACGCATACAAACGCCCGCACGAAGAAGGGGCCGCGCCGCGCGATCGCGGGTAAGAAGAAGGTCACGAAGTAATGGCTATCGGCAAGAAGACAAAGAAAGTCGTCGAGGCTGAGGGCATCGCCCACGTCAGCGCGACCTTCAACAACACGACCATCACCATCACCGACCCGCACGGCAACACGCTGTCGTGGGGATCGTCGGGGAAGGCCGGCTTCAAGGGCTCGAAGAAGTCCACGCCGTTCGCGGCGACTGTTGCCGGCGAGCAGGCCGGGCGTGAGGCAATGAGCCTCGGCGTCCGCCGCGTGCACGTTCGCGTTCAGGGTCCCGGATCGGGACGCGAGTCGGCGATCCAGGCGCTCGTCGCCGCGGGTCTGCAGGTGAAGTCGATCAAGGATGTTACCCCGATTCCGCACAACGGCTGCCGTCCGCCGAAGCGCAGGAGAGTCTAACAATGCGCTATACCGGACCGAGCTGCCGCCTGTGCCGCCGCGAGGGAACGAAGCTGTTCCTGAAGGCGACGAAGTGTTTCACCGAGAAGTGCCCCGTCGAGCGTCGTCCGACGCCGCCAGGACAGCATGGAGCATCGACCGCCCGTCGTCGCAAGATGTCGGAGTACTCGAAGCAGCTTCGTGAAAAGCAGAAGATCAAGCGCATCTATGGAGTGAGCGAGAA
>JBKJHG010000226.1:0-3383 GCA_046599115.1 Gemmatimonadaceae bacterium | reverse complement strand
CTCTCATCCCCGCCCCGGCAATGCCAACGAAGTGGGCCGAGCGGCTCACTGGAGTGCCTCGAAACTACTTGAGGTAAGCAAGGTCAAGTATTGCCTGTGCAATCTGTTCTGCAGCGTGAGGTCTTGCCCTCTCCAACGCGCGCGCGGACAGCGTTCCGAGCCGCGCCGGATCGGCAACGAGCCCGCTCACCGCGCCCGCGAGCGTCGCCGGTGACATCGCCGACTGCAGTACCACCACGGCTGCGCCCGCCGCTCCCAGTGCGCGAGCGTTGGCCGTCTGATGGTCGGCGGCGGCGGTTGGAAGCGGAACAAGAATCATCGGCAGACCCCACGCGCAAAGCTCAGCCGTCGCCATCGCACCGGCGCGTGAAAGCGCCAGATCGGCGGCGCGATACGCATCAGACACCGGGGTCAGATACGGCCGCACTTTTACGCGCGGCGATTCGAGATCCGCGTACTGGTCGTGGTTGCCCCGCCCCGTCGCCCATATGATGTGCAACTCCTCGGGGATGCCGCTCCGAATCCATCCTGCGACCGCTTCGTTCATCGCTTGCGACCCCTGGCTTCCTCCATACACGAGCAGCACCGTGCCGCCCTCGGCGGGAAAATCCCACGCCGCACGTCCGGCGCGCTTGTCTCGCGAGTCGGCCGGCGGTGGCTCGATCGGATTTCCGGAATCGAAGATCTTCGCCTTCGCCGATGGCTTGAGCAGCGCGCGCGCCTCGGGGAAACCCAAGTGGATCTGCGACGCATACCGGCTGAAGAAGCGCGTAGTCAAGCCGGGATACGTGTTCTGCTCCTGGATCGCGAAGGGGATCTTCTTCCACGCAGCGTAGGCGAGCGTCAGCCCCGACGCATAGCCACCGGTGCCGACGACCGCGTCCGGCTGATACGCCTTCACTCTCTCGCCGATCTTCCGCCACGCCGAGAACGCGCCGAGCAGCGTCTTCCAATTCTCCCACGGGCGCGCGCGATAGAGCGGATGGAGATCGAGCAGCTCGTACTCGAATCCCGCGCCGGGAAGGACGTCCTTCTCGATCCCGCGCTTCGCACCGATGAAGAACGGCTCGACCGGAGGATCGATCTTCACCATCGCCCGCGCGATTGCGATCCCCGGATAGAGATGCCCGCCCGTACCGCCGCCTGCGAATATGATCGTCATCCGAGCGGTATCGCCCTCAGCGCGACGGGATCAGTAGCGTGTGTGCCCATCACCTTCTCGCGAGTGCTGCCGATGTTGACGAGGATCCCCGTCATCAGGAGGGAGAGCACGAGATTGGAGCGGCCGTAGGAGATGAACGGCAGCGTCAGTCCCGTCGTCGGCAAGAGTCCCGTGACGACGCCGATGTGCAGATAGGCGGTAAGGATGATGGTGATGGTGATCCCGACGGCGACGAGAGTCTGGAACTGTGAACGCGCATTCCTGGCGATGCGAAAGCCGAGCGCGCCGTACACGACGAAGAATATCACCAGCACAAACATCCCGACGAATCCCCACTCCTCGCCGATGTGTGCGCCGATGAAGTCATCGTACCCAAAGGGAAGGAATCCGTACTGCTGCCTACCCTGTCCGAACCCAACGCCGCCGATTCCACCCGATCCGACAGCGATGAGCGATTGCTTGAGCTGGTACGTCGTCACTGACGAAGCGGAGCCCGGATCGAGAAACGCCGTCATCCGCAGCAGCACGTAGTTCAGCTTTTGCGCTTTGGTGAACAGAAAGGGAATGAGCACGCTACCGAGGGCGACGAAATGACCGACGCGAACACCGCCGGCGAAGAGGACAATCCCCAGCGTCAACGTGTACATCATTGCCTGCGAGAGATCGGGCTCTGCCATCACCAACAGGTCGAGTAGTCCGATGACGGCGATAAACGGTAAGAGCCCTTTTCGAAGATGGCGCAGCGCATCCCCTTTCTTCACGATTAGCATCGACGACCATACGATGACGGCGAGCTTGGCGAACTCCGACGGCTGCACCGACGCGCCGAACAGGTAGCGCCTCGCGCCGTGAATTCTCGGCGCGATTCGCAGTGTGAACGGCAGCACGATGATGAGAAGCGCCAGCATCGTCGCGATCATCAGCGGCCACGCCCACTTCGACCAGAGCTCCGCGTCCATCTTCGCCGCGACGGCGAAGATGGCGAGCCCGACAACCATTCCGGTCGCCTGGCGCAGCAGGAGGTGCTGCGGGCTCTGCCCCGCTTCCATCTCCACGATGGCGCTGGCGCTATAGACGGTCGCCAATCCCCACGCGAGGAGAATGAAAGTGAGCAGACTGAGCGCCCGCGCTTCGGTGCCCATCTTCCATTTGTACCGGATCGCTTCAGCCATTCGCCAATTTTCTGAAAGCCTCGCCTCGCTCCTCGTAATTTCCGAACATATCAAAGCTCGAGCACGCGGGCGAAAGGAGAATGTTCTCCCCCGGCTTGGCCGCCGCTCGCGCCGCGGCGACGACTTCCTCGAAGCTCGTCCCCATCGTATCCACCCTCACTGTGCCGGAAAGATCGGCCGCGATCAGCGGCGCCGCCTCCCCATAAGCGATGACGCGCTTGACGTTCTTTCGTATCGCCTCCGCAAGCGGGGCGTAAGACTCTCCCTTGTGCTTGCCGCCGAGGAGCAGCACGGTGGGCCGCTCCATCCCTTCGATGGCGACTTTCGCCGAGGCGACGTTGGTCGCCTTCGAGTCGTTGATCCACCGCACGCCGTTCGCTTCGGCGACACGCTCCAGCCGGTGAGCGAGAGGACGGAAAGTTCGCAGTGCTTCGGCGATCGCCTCTCTCGCCGCAGGTTTCGTGAATGAGCTGTCGGCGACCATTACGGCCAGAACCGCGGCGAGGGCGTTGGCGACGTTGTGCGAGCCGATGAGCGCGAGATCACTGCGCAGGATCAGGTCCCGCCCCAGCACCTTGAGGGCGAGCGAGCCGGTGTCGTAGCAGGCGTCGGCGGGCGATTGAAGCGAGAAGAGATACCGTTTCCCCTTCACGTGCTCCGTCATCGCCAGCGACTCCGGATCGTCGGCGTTCACCACCCAGAGTGAGCCGGCATCCGCATTCGCGAAGAGCAGCGACTTGTCAAAGAAGTAGTCCTCGACACTCGCGTACCGGTCGAGGTGATCGGGACTGAGATTCGTGAGGACTCCAACGAGCGGCTTGATTCCCGGCGTATCGTGCAGCTGGAACGACGACATCTCGAGCGCGACCCACGCCGGCTTTTCCTTACGCTGCGCGAGAGACGAGAGCGGCATTCCGATATTGCCGGCCGGGATGCTGTTCTTCCCGAGCGCGCGGAGGATGTGCGCGATGAGCGCCGTCGTCGTCGTCTTACCGTTGGTGCCGGTGACGGCGATGACCCTGGATTCGCGCAGAAAATCCAGTGCGACC
>JBKJHG010000169.1:0-3432 GCA_046599115.1 Gemmatimonadaceae bacterium | reverse complement strand
TCCCATCAGCCACATCGAGAATGCAAACAACGCGATGCCGCAGGCGATGAGCACACGCGCGTCCGCCAGTGGTTTCTTTCCGTTTAGCAGCCATCCGCAGAGCAGCGCGCTTGCGCCGGTCGCGACTCCGCCGGGAAGCATCGCCAATCCCGTTTCGGTCGGAGTAAAGTGAAGAATTCCCTGCGCGAACATCGGGAAAAGGAAAACGCCTCCGTACAAGCCGAACCCAAGCGTGACGAAAAGAAAGATAGACGCGGCGAGTGTTCTGTTGTGCAGCACGCGAAAATCCACCACCGGATGCTTATTGCGCTTGCTCAACTCCCACCAGACCATCACCGTCAGACAAGTGACCGAAAGCAGCGCCAGGCGGAGAATCGTGTTGTCGGAGAACCAGTCCTTCGAGTTTCCCTCTTCAAGCACGTATTGCAGGCCGCCCACGCCGACGGTGAGAAGGCCGATTCCGGTCCAATCCACGGTGCCGCGCTTCGCCTGCGTATCCGGTGCGTCGTGAAGGAAGGTCGTGACGAGGAACGCCGCCGCGATTCCGATCGGAACGTTGATGAAGAAGACCCAATTCCACGTGTAGTTGTCGGTGATCCATCCGCCCAGTGTCGGCCCCAGTGTGGGCGCGACGATGATGCCGAGCATAAACACGGATTGCACCAGAGCCTGCTCTTCCCGGGTGAAAATCTGCCGCAGGGTCGCCTGCGCAGTGGAGAGGAGCGCCGCTCCGCCCGCCCCCTGCACGATGCGCCAGAAGACGAGCTCCACCAGCGAGTGCGAAGTCCCGCAGAAAAACGAGGCGACGACGAACAGCACGATCGAAAAGGTGAGATACCGCTGCCTCCCGAACCGCGCGGCGAAAAACGCAGTCATCGGGAGGAAGATCACGTTCGACAGGATGTAACCGGTGGCCACCCAGCCGATCTCCTCTTGTGTCGCGCCGAGGTTGCCCGCCATCTGCGGGAGCGCAACGTTGACGATGGTGGTGTCGAGCACCTCCATTATCGCGGCGGTGATCAAGCCAAGGAGAATGAGCCATCGGTACTTCCTGACGAATGCCGCAGCGGCGGCGGCGCGCTCGTGAGGAGTCTCTCCAGCGGGCCGCGCTGGGCGGCGGGATGTTCTGACGGGAGCGGTCATCGCCGGAATGATAAACGGTTCATCGGTGACGGAAGGTCGCAAAAAGTGACCCGGGCGGCAAACCGGCCCGGAGCTCTAATTCCCCCAGTGGTACTCGATCTTCGTTGCGATGACGCCGTGATCGGACTTTCTGGTGAAGCCCCGGCCGATCGAGAGCGTCGCTTCCATACGGCTGCCGAGGTCCGTTTCGACCGACGCAAAAATCTGGTGATGCTGCTCCGCCGCCGGCTCCGCCTTCAGCACGGGCCCGATTCCGCCATAGTACTCGAGCGAGAGACTCGCGTTGTCGCCGACGGCGTGGGAGATTTTTCCGCGCGGCTCGAACTCGACGCGATGCGCGCCGCCGTCAAGACTGCGCTCTAGCGCGGGATTCGCGACGACGGCAAATCCCGCCGCCCTGAACTGAACGATCGGCGAGATCTCATAGGCCCAGCGATCTTCGGCGAACCCCTTCCGCGCGTAGCCGACTTCCTGGGAGAGGCCGAGCTGGAGTGGCCACTCTGCTGACTGCGGAAGAATCGCATTGATGCGTGCGCGATTACCGACGTACGCGAGCCCTCTTCCAGACCGCGCGTACCCGACCACGTAGAAACTCCCCTCGAGCCACGAAGTGATACCGGTGCTCATCTCGAACGCGGAACGGAACGCCCGCTTAAGTGGCGCAGCCGCCGGGTCGGATTCGGGCGCGTCGAGCGCGACAAAATTTGTGTGAAGCTCGAGGTCACCGCCTCCGCGCGGGGAGATTTTCGCCTCGTAAACCTCGAATTCGTATCCCTTCTGCGCGGATGCCTCACGCGCGCTGATGGCAGAGAGAAAAAGCACCAACACCCACTTTGACTTCACGCTTCGCTCGTGGTGGAATTTAAGCGAATTCTAGCGGCCGGAATCAATCCCGACAAGTCTAGTCGTAATTAGAAAGGCACGCCCTTGGTGCACTACATCGCCGCGACGATCGTCTGGAATCGCGGGAGTGTGCGGAGCGAATCGAGATCGGAGTCCTGTGCTACCCAATCCCTTTGGCCGTATCCCTTGTCGACCGCGTTCTCAAGACAGTTGAGTGATTCATCCGAGTTTCCAAGCATCGCGTACATACAGGCCATGTTGTAGAGCAGCAATGGGTCATCCGGATCGATTGCCAGGGCGCGCCGGCCGTAGTTGATGGCGCTGTCGACTTCTTCGAGCTGTGATGAATTGGCGGCACCGAGCTGGCACGCTCGGGCATCATCTGGATTGAGCTCAAGCCGTTCCTCAATAAGCCTCAGCGCCTTGCGATTCATTGCGAGGCTTTCCGCCATCAGGCCCATTCCCCGATAACAGCGTGCAAGAAAAGTCGGAGCCTGGAAGTCTTCCGGGCGCAGTGCGCACGCGCGCTCGAACAGCTTCGAGCCCTCGGCGAACTCTCCCTGAGCGATTCTGGCTCTACCATAATGATAGGCGGCCTCGAAAAGCTTCGGGTCAAGACGCAATGCGTGTTCGAATTCGCGTTCCGCATCGCTAAACCGCTTGCTGAGTGAATGCGCGAGCCCGCACGCGACGTGCGATTCGGCGAGATCCGGCCCCAGTTCGAGCGCCTTCTGGCTGGCGGCATTTCCCTGCGCGAGATTCTGCTCGCGGGCATCGCAGTTCATATACAGGAGTGAGCAGCTGTCGGCGAGTCCGGCGTGGGCGAGGGCGTATCCGGGATCGATTTCGATTGCCCGCCGGAACATCTGCCTTGCGTACTCGAGACTCTTCCGGCTCCACTGGTGAATGTACTGGCGTCCTCGCAAATAGTACTCGTACGCCTGAACGTTGACCGTTCGGTCGCGTTCGATGGCGCGTTTTTCTCCTTCGCTGAGTATGACGCGAAGCGCGGTGAAGATCGCCTGTGAGATCTCGTCCTGGATGGTAAAAACATCCTCCATCTCGCGGTCGAACTTCTCGGACCAGAGCTGGTAGCCGTCGGCGACATTTACGAGCTGCGCCGCGATGCGCAGCTTGTTACCGATCTTTCGAACGCTTCCCTCGAGCACGGTGGAGACCTTCAGCTTGCGTCCGATTTCGCCGATGTCTTCGTTCTTGCCCTTGAACGCAAAGGAGGACGTTCTCGACGCGACTCTGAGTGACTGGATCCTCGACAGCGCATTGATGAGCTCTTCCGCCATCCCGTCGGTGAAATATTCGTTCTCCACGTCGGCGCTCATATTTGCGAACGGCAGCACAGCGACGGATTTTGCGGCGGAAACCACCGGCTGCGGTAGCGACGCGGTGTCCGTGGGCGTCGCCAGGTTTTCACTGTACAGTGCCTGG
>JBKJHG010000036.1:0-2754 GCA_046599115.1 Gemmatimonadaceae bacterium | reverse complement strand
TGGTGAGAGTGCGATTGGAGGGCATTGTTGTTAGAAAAGTTTTGTGTGAACTAACTAGCAACTAGTAACTAGTAACTAGTAAATAAATTCGGAGGTCCATCGTCGATCGGAGTCCCGATGTGCAGGAAGGACCGGCGGCAATTTACTAGTTACTAGTTACTAGTTGGGAGTTGTTTCTTCAGCAGCGCCACGACATCGATCGGCCTCTTCGCCACCCCGATCCCGTTGTCCTCAAACGCCTGCATCTTTTCGGCGGCGGTTCCTGCTGAGCCCGAGATGATCGCACCGGCGTGACCCATCCGGCGGCCCGGGGGCGCCGTCTGCCCGGCGATGAAGCCGACGACGGGCTTCGTCATCTTCTCCTTCACGAACTTCGCCGCTTCCTGCTCGTCGGTGCCGCCGATCTCGCCGATCATCACGACCGCCTTCGTTTCCCGATCGGCTTCGAATGCGGCGAGACAATCGATGAAGTTTGTCCCGTTGATCGGATCGCCACCGATTCCAACGCAGGTGGTTTGACCCATACCGGCGCGTGTCATCTGGTAGACGACTTCATACGTCAGAGTGCCGGAGCGGCTGACGAGACCGAACGGACCGGGCGTGCAGATGCTTCCCGGAATGATTCCGACCTTCGACTGTCCCGGGGAAATGAGTCCCGGACAATTGGGGCCGAGCAGGCGCGCGCCCTTCTCTTTCACGAACGGATACACGCGTGTCATGTCGAGGACGGGAACTCCTTCGGTGATGCAGACGATGAACGGGATGCCGGCGTCGGCGGCTTCCATCATCGCGTCGGCGGCAAACGGCGGCGGCACGTAGATCACCGTCGCGTTGGCGCCCGTGTCTTTCACGGCTTGAGCAACGGTGTTGAAGACCGGTACGGTGTTCTCGAACGTCTGTCCGCCTTTTCCGGGCGTCACGCCGCCGACCACCTGCGTCCCGTACTCGATCATCTGCTTGGCGTGGAACGATCCGTCGCGCCCGGTTATTCCCTGGACGAGGAGACGAGTTTCCTTATTGATGAAAATGCTCACGCGGCCTTTCCTCCCGTCGCGAGCGCGACCGCCTTCTTTACCGCTTCGTCCATATCAGTCATTGCCGCAAGGCCGTTTTCGGTGAGGATCTTCAGTGCGATCTCTTCGTTCGTTCCGGTAAGCCGGATGACGAGGGGAACCTTGAGCGGGCTCTCCTTGATCGCCGTCACGATCCCGTTGGCGACGTCGTCGGTGCGGGTGATGCCGCCGAAGATGTTAAAGAGAATCGCCTTCACGTTCGGGTCCGATGTGATGATGCGAAGCGCGTTGACGACCTTTTCGGGATTCGACGAGCCGCCGATGTCGAGAAAGTTCGCCGGATCGCCGCCGTAGTACTTCACCAGATCCATCGTCGCCATCGCGAGGCCGGCGCCGTTGACGACGCAGCCGACATTTCCCTCGAGCTTGATGAAGGTGAGATTCGCCTTTCTCGCCAGAACCTCGCTCGGCGCTTCCGCGCTTTCGTCGCGCAGCGCAGCGATGTCGGGCCGGCGGTCGAGCTCGTTGTCGTCGATGACCATCTTCGCGTCAAGCGCGACGACGTCGCCAGCGGGAGTTGTCACGAGCGGGTTGATCTCGGCAAGCGACGCCCCGCTCGCCGCGAATGCAGCGTAGAGCTGCTGGAGGATTTTCGCTGCGGCACGAGCCTGCTTGACGTCGTCGTAGAGGAAGAACGCGAGGTCCATCGCCTCGTACGACTGAAGTCCGTAACGCGGATCAACCGGATGGCGAACGATTTTGTCGGGAGTCTTTGCGGCGACTTCCTCGATGTCGATTCCACCGGCCGGGCTCACCATGAAGACCGCTTTCTTGGAAACGCGATCCACGATGATTCCGACATACGCTTCGGTCGCGATGTCGGCGGCAGGTGTGACGAGCACCTTCTCGACCGGCAGATCCTTGATCCTCAGCTTGAGGATCTGTCCCGCGATCGTGCGTACTTCTTCAGGAGTCTTGGCCAGCTTGACGCCGCCCGCCTTCCCCCGTCCGCCGGCGTGCACCTGGGCCTTCACCACCACCGTGCCGCCAAACTTTCTGGCAATCGCCTCAGCCTCCTCGGGAGTGCGCGCTATCTCTCCGGGAGGAATGGGGATGCCGAATTTCCGAAATATTTCTTTTGCCTGATATTCGTGGATGTTCACGCCTTCTCCGAGCGAAACTTGCGGTAGGATACGAGCTGGAAGTCTATCATTTTTCGACCGTCCTTACTAGCGCTCCGAGCGAATCATATGCGAGCCCGAAGCCGCGGAGATCGCCCGCTGAGAGCGCGGAGCGCATTCGCGAATAGAGGCGGACGACTCCGGCGCGGAAAGAGGTGTCCGCCGCTGCAGGAGTCGCCGCTGATCCAAAGCTGTTCATCGATAACGCGTGCTGCACTACCTGGGCGGCGCTGAGCGACTGCTCTGTTTCGAATCGTTTGATCCAACCGGCCGTGACGGGCTCGGGAGGTAAATCGAGCGCCGCGTAGACACGCCCGGTTCTCCCGTTCACAAGCGCGGTGCCCACTCGGTGAACGTAGCTGCGGTCGCTTCCCCACACCTTCCGCCGCTCGGCGAGGGGATACGAGCTGGAGAGAGCGTAGAGTGCGACGCCCCAATAGAGTGTGTCCGCGCGCATCACGGGCCGCGGCGACGGACCGGCGACGAAAAAGGGATACAGTTTTGAAACCCGCATCCTGACATCACGCACGGATACGATGCGCGTTCGACGGCGCACCGTG
>JBKJHG010000178.1:0-18569 GCA_046599115.1 Gemmatimonadaceae bacterium | reverse complement strand
AAGCAGCGTGAAATCTTCGACCTTGTGGACATCCAGGGCCTCACCCCGTCCGAAGCGGCCGCGCTGACAAAGACGAAAGCCACGACCGTTCGCGCTAATCTCTTCAAGGCGCGGGCGGCAATCCGCGCGCAGATCCTTTCACGCCACCCACGTTATGAAATCTGACATCATCTCCTGTGAGGACTCGCTGAAGGCTCTCGCGTCTTCTCCTGCCGCCGAGCTCGTCGGCCAGACTCCGCTCGCACAGCATCTCGCGAGCTGTCCCGACTGCTCGCGAGTGGGAAGTGTCGTGCTCGAGCGCGAGCGCTCGCTCAGGTTGGCGCTTGATTCCTTGACGTCGCGCGCCGACCCGATTGTGATCACAGAGGCTGCGATTCTCGCCAATGAGCGCCACGGAACAGCGCGCTTCGTTCGTTGGCTATTGCTCGGCGCGCTCGGCGTTACGATTTGGTTTGCAATGGATGGCGTTCTCGGACCGCTGGACAAAGCAAGACCCGACCTCGTGGTCGAGACAATCCCGTTTACTTGCCTGTGGTCACCGAGGGCGGTCCAGCTTGTCGAGCCGTACGTCAGATCGAACGGTCACGGCATCTATCCCGCTCTCGATCGTGCGATTACGATCCGCGCCACCGCGGCCGAGATTGCGCAGGCGCGAACTGTGCTGGCGAAGTTCGACGCCCAGGTGCGGAAATCACCCGATGCGAAGTACTCGTGCCAGGACTTGCCGCCGGCGGCGACACCCAAATCCGCTCCGACCCCTGCGACAGGCCCAATCTCCAGACCCTAGCGCCTGCGCGCGGTCTTCCGCTACAATCGTTGATGCCTGCTGATCTCGTCTATCTCAACGGAAAGATTCTCCCGCGCGACGAAGCCCGTGTATCGGTCGAAGACCGCGGCTTCTCGTTCGGCGACGGCGTTTATGAGGTCATCCGCGTAGTACAGGGCCGGCTCTTTGCCGCCGATTTTCACAACCGCCGTCTCGAGCGCAGTCTCGCCGGAATTCGAATCGAGCTTCCCGCTGGCCAGTCGGTCGAAGCGCTGACTGACATCGCCGCCGGACTCCTCAAGGAAAACGATCTCCTCAAGGGCGAGGCGACGATCTACATCCAGGTGACTCGCGGCACCGCGACCCGCGCCCACGCATTTCCCGCATCTCCGATTGCGCCGACGATCTACATCTCGGCGATTCCTTTCAAGCCGATGACCGCGCTTCAGGAGTCGGGGACGAGCGCCGTCACTCATCCCGATCTCCGTTGGGGGCGCTGCGATCTCAAGACGGTGAACCTCCTTCCCAACGTCCTCGCCGCGCAGTACGCGGCGGAGAAGGGAGCGACTGAGGCCGTTCTCATTCGCGACGGCGAGATTACCGAAGGCTCCAAGACGAACATCTTCGGAGTAGTCGGGGGCGCGCTCCGTACGCATCCGAGCGATACGCACATTCTCCCCGGCATCACGCGCTCGGTGCTCGAGAAGCTTGCCGCGGAGCTCAACGTCGAGATCGACCGTACGCCGATCAGGGAGGACGAGATCCCGCAGCTCAGGGAAATGTTCCTCACCGGAACCACCACCGATGTAATGCCCATCGTGTCTCTCGACGGGAAACCAATCGGGGACGGGAAGCCCGGCCCGATCACTCGCCGGCTCCAGAAAACTCTGACCGAAAGTATCTACTCCTCGGCGCCCATCGGCGATTGATTCGCGCTCTGGGACTGACTACTTTGAATTGGTCGTGCGCCTGTAGCTCAGTTGGATAGAGCAACAGCCTTCTAAGCTGTGGGTCGGGGGTTCGATTCCCTCCAGGCGCGCCAATGAATTTTGTAGAGCGCCCTTAGCTCAATTGGTTAGAGCAACTGACTCTTAATCAGTAGGTTCTCGGTTCGATTCCGAGAGGGCGCATCAAGAGAAAGAGTGTGTGAAGTTGGTGGAGGCCGGCGAAACCGGCCTCCATTTTCTTTTTCCGGCGAAATGCGTAATCCCTGGCGTGGACTCCGGACTGCTTTCCCTGGCTACGCCGAGGGCGCGCGCGATCCCTTCTGCAGCCGCCGGTGGATCTTAGCGACGAGCATCTCGATCGCGATCTCATTATGACCGCCGCGCGGGACGATCACGTCCGCGTAGCGCTTGCTCGGCTCGACGAACTGGAGATGCATCGGCTGGACCGTAGATAAATACTGATCGAGGATCTCGTCGAGCGGGCGGCCTCGGCTTCGAATGTCGCGCTTGATGCGGCGAATCAATCTGATGTCGGCGTCTGCGTCCACGAAAACCTTCACGTCGCAGAGCTCCCGCACGCGCTCGTCCACTAGAAGGAGGATGCCATCAATGACGACGACCTCCGGCGGCTCGATGTGACGCGTTTTCTCCGACCGGAGGTGCGTCACGAAATCATATTCGGGCTTGTCGATGGGCTTGCTCTCAGAGAGCTGCTCCAGGTGCCGGCAGAGCAGGTCGAAGTCGAACGCGTCCGGGTGATCCCAATTCAGCCGGCGCCGCTCGTCGAGCGAAAGCTCGGTGAAATTCTTGTAGTACGCGTCCATATCAATGAAAGCGACCGACGAAGTCGGAAGACCTTCAGCCACCTTTCGCGCGACAGTGGATTTACCCGAGCCGGACCCGCCGGCGATACCGATGATGAATGGCTTCACGTTGATGAGTGGAAGTTCTCAGTCGCGCACCCCTGAGTCAATCGCATCCGCTGGCCCCTCGCCGGATTCACCGGTAATTTCGTCCACTATGCGCCGACGATACCCGAGCTCACTTCTCGTAGCAATGCTGCTTGCCTTCGCTCCGCAGCAAGCGAGCGCCCAGTTCCAGGCGTCGGAGTTCGACGCCTACGTCGCGAAAGGAATGCGCGATTGGCAGGTCCCGGGCATCGCGATCGCGATCGTGCGCAACGACTCCATTCTTCTTCTCAAGGGTTACGGCGTCCGTACCCTCGGAAAACCCGAGCTGGTGGACGCTAACACTCTCTTCGCGCTCGCTTCCGACAGCAAGGCGTTCACTGGAATTCTCCTCGCGATGCTAGTGGACGACGGGAAGCTCGCCTGGGATGACCGCGTCACCGGGCGCCTTCCGTCTTTTCAGCTCTACGATCCCTGGGTTACGCGCGAGCTCACGCTCCGCGATCTCATCACCCATCGCAGCGGGCTCGCGCGCGGCGATCTGCTTTGGACCGGCGGCTGGGATTACGATACCGGTGAGCTTCTACGCAGGGTACGCTTTCTCAAGCCAACGTGGAGTCTTCGCTCCCACTACGGCTATAGCAATCTGATGTACGCCGCCGCCGGCGAAATCGCGAAATCAGTCACCAACAAATCGTGGGCCGATCTCATTCGGGAGAGATTACTCATCCCGCTCGGGATGACGGCCACCACGACGACGGTCAATGTGCTGCCGCGTCTCGACAACGTCGCCAGCCCTCACGCCAAGGTGGACGACACCGTCCGTATCGTGCCATACACGAATATGGATCAGATCCCCGCGGCCGGCGCCATCAACTCGAGCGCTGCGGATATGGCGCGATGGCTCCGCTTCCAGCTCGATAGCGGGCGCGTCGGCGGGAAGCGCCTCGTCTCGGCGAAGAACTTCCGCGAGACTCACACCCCACAGACTGTGATGCGCATCGATTCCGCTTATCGGGCGATGAATCCGTTCACCCACCTGCAGAGCTATGCTATCGGGTGGAGCGTCTCGGATTACCGCGGCCGCGAGATGCTGCGCCACGCCGGCAATCTCTCCGGGATGGCGGCGATGGTGGGACTCCTCCCCGAGGAGCGGGCGGGGGTCGTCGTTCTCTCCAATCTTGAGGGTAACGCACTTCGCGAATCACTGATGTACAAGGCGTTCGATTTGCTCCTTGGCGCGCCCCCCAAGGATTGGAGCAGCGAGAATCTCGCAGAAGCGCGGGGGACCGAAGCGGCGGACAAAGAGCGCGAGCGCAAAAGGGACGCGGCAAGGATTAGAGGAACGCATCCGTCACTGCCTCTCGAGCGCTACACGGGCGACTACGAGGATTCCTTGTACGGCTCGGCGCGAGTCGAGCTCGCCGCCGGCCAGCTCTTGCTGACTCTTTCGCCGAAGTCCATCGCCGACATCGAGCATTGGAACTACGACACATTTCGCGTTGTTTGGCGCGACCACCGCGATGGAAAGGACTTCATCTCCTTCGCGCTCGACCGTACGGGGAAGGTTACGGAAATGAAATTCGAATCGGACAGCCAGTTTGCCGAGGAAACCCCGGACTTCAAGAGGGTCGAGAAAGCCGCAAAGTTGCGATAGTGGAACGGGTCGTGCTTCCTGGTAGTATCAGACACAGGAGATGACCATATGAAAAAGCTTCGACTTCTTGCTCTTGCCTCTGCCGCAGTCGCGTTCGCTTGCGGACCGATGCGCACTGGTCCGCTGAACACGCAGCCCCAGACAACGGTCAAGGTGGACAATCAGGCTTACCTCGATATGACCATCTACGTGATGCGCGGCGCCGAGCGCGTCCGCCTCGGCCTCGCGTCGGGCGCGTCCACATCGACGTTTGTAATTCCCGCCGACGTGATGATGAGCGCAACCACGATCAGGTTCGTGGCCGATCCCATCGGAAGCTCGCGCGCGTCCATCTCGGAAGAAGTCAACGTCCGCCCCGGCGATCAGGTGATGATGCAGATCCCGCCTGGCTAGAGCGGGAATCCCGGCGCGGCGACTACGCTGAGCGCGCCGGAAATGCATTCGATTTCGACTCTCGAGCTCGCCGCTTGCCGGAGCTCTCCGTCTACTTCCATCGGCGGCGGGAAGTCGAAATTGAGCTTGAGCGACGCGTGCTGCGAGAACGAGACTTCGGGCATCGTCGCGTGGCTCCCGGAGAAAACGGCGAGGAAGATCTTGAACCGCCGCGCCGCGGCCGCATCCGCGAAGGTGTGGATGTCGAGCATTCCGTCGCACACCGATGCCTCCGGCGCGATCTTGAATGCGCCGCCGAAAATCCGCCCGTTCGACGCGGTTAGCATCATCTGAAGAGTGCTCTCGCCAACGGGCGCCGATGTGTCCCTCGCTGAAAACCCGGGATAGTTGAACAGCTTTCGCAGCGCGCTCCAAATGTAAACGGCGTTGCCGCGCAGCCACCTGATGGACAGCGTATCGGCGAGTATCTCCGGATCGATACCGAATCCGCACCCGTTCAGAAAGTAAAGATCGCCCACCTTGCCGACGTCCATCCGCGCGATGGAAGATCCCGCGCAGAGCTTTGCGATCTCGGCGTGGCTCAACCGCGCCGTTCCGAGCGTCTTCGCGAAATCGTTTCCAGTCCCCGCCGGAACGACGCCGAGCCGGCAGCTCGATCCGCTCGCGACAATCGCGTTGGCAATCCGCGAGCAGGTGCCGTCGCCTCCCACGGCCACTATCGTGTCGATTCCATCCGCGATCGCCCGCTCGGCGAGACGCTCTTCGTCACCGCTGCGCTCCGTGAGCGCGATCTCCACGATGCGCTCCGCCGCGAACGCCCGCGATACGCTCGCCAGAGAATGACGCGCGCGTCCGCGGCCGGCGGCCGGATTCACGATCAGTCGGATCTTCAGAGGAGGAAGTATTCTCGGCACGGGATTCAGCCGAAGATGCGCTATGAAAAAGACCATCTGCAAGGCGCAAAATCCTCTTGCGCGGCAGTGAGCCCTCCGACACTATAGACCCCCCGCGAACAGACGCCGTAATCTGGCTCCAACGCAACGTTGGAAATCACGAGAGGAATGGATGCCCAGCACGCCCAAGCAGGCCGCAAACATCGTACGCTGCGGTCTCATTCAGATGAGCAACCCGCTTAACGACGAGAAGGCATCCGTTCCGGATGTGCGCGACGCGATGCTCAAAAAGCATTTGCCGTACATAGAGGACGCGGGGAAGAAGGGAGTTCAGATCCTTTGCCTGCAGGAAGTCTTCAACGGCCCGTACTTCTGTCCGAGTCAGGATTCGCGCTGGTGCGACATCGCCGAAGCGGTGCCCGGTCCGACGACCGAGCTGATGCAGGAAATCGCCAAGCGCCACAAGATGGTGATCATCGTTCCCATCTACGAGCGCGAGATGGCGGGCGTGTACTACAACACCGCAGCCGTGATCGACGCCGACGGTACCTACCTCGGCAAGTATCGTAAGAATCACATCCCGCAGACATCGGGATTCTGGGAAAAATATTTCTTCAAGCCCGGCAACCTCGGCTACCCGGTGTTCGAGACCGCGGTCGGCAAGGTGGGCGTCTACATCTGCTACGACCGCCACTTTCCCGAGGGCGCGCGTCTCCTCGGATTGCACGGCGCCGAGATCGTTTTCAATCCGTCCGCTACGGTCGCCGGACTGTCGCAGTATCTGTGGAAGCTCGAGCAACCCGCTCACGCAGTTGCCAACGGCTACTTTATGGGCTGCATCAATCGCGTCGGCACCGAGGCTCCGTGGAACATCGGGAAGTTTTACGGCAACAGCTATTTCGTTGATCCGCGCGGAAACTTCCTCGCCACCGGCAGCGAGGACAACGACGAGCTCATCATCGCTGATCTTGATCTCTCGATGATCGAGGAAGTGCGCCGCACCTGGCAGTTCTATCGCGACCGTCGCCCGGACACCTACGGGGACCTGACGGAACAGCTTCCTTAGATCGGCGATGGCGCTTCTCATCAAGGGCGGGCGCATCATCACCGCCACCGAAGATTACGTCGCCGACATCTACTGTTCCGGCGAGACGATCACGCGCATCGACAAGACGATCGACGCGGTGTCGCTGCCGGAAAAAAATGTCGAGGTGATAGACGCGGCGGGGAAATACGTCTTTCCCGGGTTCATAGACCCGCACGTCCACATCTATCTCCCATTCATGGGGTCGTTCGCGATCGACGATTACGATTCCGCGAGCAAGGCGGCGCTCGCCGGCGGTACGACGACGCTTATCGAGATGATCTGTCCCGGCCCCTCCGACGATCCCTTCGACGCATTTCAGCTGTGGAAGTCGAAAGCTGACGGCATCTCCGCGATGGACTACACCTTTCATATGTCCGTCGTGCGCTTCGAAGCAAACGTCCGCGATCAATTCAAGAAGATCGTGGATAGCGGCGTTGCGTCGTTCAAAGTCTTTCTGGCCTACAAGGGCGCACTCGATCTTTCAGACGAATCTCTCTTCGCGATGATGCAGATGGCGAAGAAGCTCGGTGTCATCGTCACCGCCCACTGCGAGAATGCGGAAGCGGTGGATGCGATGCAGAAGCTTCTCCTCGCCGAGGGAAAGACGGGGCCCGAATGGCACGGCCCGTCGCGCCCGCCCGCCGTCGAGGCAAGCGGCGTCAATCATATCTGCACATTCGCGTCTCTCACTGGTGCGCACGTTTACACCGTCCATACGTCCTGCGAAGAGGCGGTGCGCCAGGCAGAAGCGGCGCGCAGCCGCGGCGTGAATGTGTGGATCGAGTCTGTTGCGCCGCATCTCGTTCTCGACGAGACCTATGCCGCCAGGCCGGACTTCGAGGGCGCGAAGTACGTGATGTCGCCGCCGCTCCGCGAGAAGAAGAACCAGCAGGTACTCTGGAATGGACTCGCGTCGCGGTCGATCAGCACTGTCGGCACCGATCACGCGCCTTTCCGGTTCGCCGACCAGAAGGTTATGGGGCGCGACGCGTTCACGAAGATTCCGAACGGCATCGCCACGATCCAGGAGCGCGTGGATCTCGTCCACACATACGGTGTCGTGCCGGGCAAAATATCGCTGCAGGCGATGGTTGATTCGTGCAGCACGAAGTCGGCGCAGATCTTCGGGATGTATCCAAAGAAGGGAGCGATTCAAGTCGGCAGCGATGCCGATCTCGTCATTTACGATCCGGAGTTCCGCGGCACGTTCTCGCAGGCGGACAGTCTCTCCAAGGTGGATTACTGCGCCTACGAGGGCTGGGAGAGGAGGGGAAGGGCGAGCGTCGTCACTCTTCGTGGCGAAGTGCAGGCTCGCGACGGCAAATTTGTCGGCACAACCGGGCGCGGACAATTCGTCGCCCGCGAGCCGACCCACGGGTGAGATCAATGGAACGTGAGCAGATGGATTCAGCGACAGTCCGCGCGAAGCACAAGGAATTCCTATTCCCATGCGTCGCTAATTACTACGAAGAGCCGATCGTCCTCACCGCCGGCCAGGGCTGTTGCGTTCGCGACGCGGACGGGCGCGACTATCTCGATTTCTTCGGCGGCATTCTCACGCTGAGTCTCGGCCACTGCCATCCCGACATCGTCGAGCGCGTTCACGAACAGGTCGCGCAGCTCGAGCACACCTCGACGCTCTATCCGACCGAGAACCTCGTTCGCACCGCCGAGCATCTGGCGAACATCACGCCGGGAAAGCTGAAGAAGAGCTTCTTCACCGCCAGTGGAACCGAAGCGGACGAGACGGCGATCCTTCTCGCCAAGATCTACACCGGAAAGGAAGAGATCATCGTCCTCCGTCACGGATACAGCGGCCGCAGTCTCACCGCGCTCTCCGTAAACGGTCACGCGCCGTGGCGGCTCATTCCGACGCAGGTCGCCGGAATCAAGCACGCGATGTCACCGTACTGCTACCGCTGCCCGTTTGGTCTCGAGTATCCGTCGTGCGGAGTGCGCTGCGCTACAGACATCGAGAACCTCATCCAGACGACTACGACTGGGAAGCCCGCCGCGTTTATGGCCGAGCCGATCCAGGGCGTCGGCGGATTCATCGTTCCTCCGCCTGAGTATTTCGAGATCGCCGTCGGCATCATTCGGAAATACGGCGGTGTCTTCATCTGCGACGAAGTGCAGACGGGTTTCGGCCGTACGGGCGACAAGTGGTGCGGCATCGAGCACTGGGGCGTCGAGCCGGACATAATGACTTTCGCGAAGGGAATCGCGAATGGAATGCCCGTCGCCGCCACGATCGCCACTGAAGAAGTCGCCAATGCATTCACCGGTCTCAGCATCTCGACCTTCGGTGGAAATCCGCTTGCGATGGCTGTCGCTGACGAAACGCTTACGGTGATGCAGCGCGAGAACGTTCCGAAGCGCTCCGCAGAGCGTGGAGCGCAGCTCCGCGCACATCTCGAGAACTTCAAGGAGAAGTATCCATTCATTGGAGACGTCCGTGGAATGGGATTGATGCAGGCGATGGAGCTCGTCGAAGACCGGAAGACGAAGGAGCCGGCGCCCAAGCGCACCAACAAGCTGATGGAAGCGGCGAAGAAGCAGGGGCTGCTCATCGGCAAGGGCGGATTGTACGGCAACGTCATCCGCATCGCGCCGTCAATGCTCATCAGCGCGTCGGAAATCGATGACGGCGCGCGCCGGCTCGACAAGGCCCTGTCCGAAGTCGCGTGACGAGTACCCCCTACGATCCGCAGCTCTATAACGCCGACCTCGCGCCGGTAACACCGGAGCGGCGGACGTGGGGCTGGTGGCACATCACCTGTCTCTGGATCGGAATGGCGATCTGCATTCCGACATACACGCTCGCGTCGAGTCTTGTCGATCGCGGCTGGACGTGGCAGGCTGCCGTGGGATCGGTCGTCCTCGGGAATCTCATCGTTCTCATTCCGATTCTGCTCAACTCCCACGCCGGCACGCGCTACGGAATTCCATTTCCAGTTCTCGCGCGCTCCGCGTTCGGCGTGCTCGGTGCCAACGTTCCGGCGATTCTCCGCGCCGTTGTCGCCTGCGGATGGTTCGGCATTCAGACCTGGATCGGGGGCTACGCGATCTTCAAGATGATCGAGGCAATCGCGCCGGGAATCGCGCACATTCCCAACGTCCTTCCGTCGTTCGTCGGAATCGGAACCGGCGAGTTCATCTGCTTTATGATCTTCTGGGCGATCAACGTCTGGATTGTCATTCGCGGAATGGAGTCCATTCGCTTTCTAGAAACGTGGGGCTCGCCACTGCTTCTTGCGATCGGCATCGCGCTGTTGATCTGGGCTTGGTACCGCGTCGGCAGCTGGGCGCCTATGCTCACCAACCCGCCACAGACGGCAACAAGCCCCAGCACCGGCGCCGGCGGTGGCTGGATCGGGGCCGGCCTCACGTCGGCGGTCGCATTCTGGGGAACGATGGCGCTTTCGATCCCCGACTTCTCCCGCTTCGCAAAATCGCAGAAGGATCAGATTGTCGGTCAGGCGCTCGGACTTCCCGGCACGATGGCGCTCTTCGCCTTCATCGGCGCCGTCGTCACCACCGCAACGGCGGTAATCTTCGGCAGAAGGATCTCCGATCCCGTCGAGCTGCTCGCGCACATCGGCGGGCCGGTGATGGTCGTCATCTCGATGCTCGGACTCTCCATCGCGACGCTGACCACAAACCTTGCCGCAAACGTCGTCGCGCCGGCCAATGACTTCAGCAACATCTCGCCTTCGCGCATCTCGTTCAAGAAGGGCGCGATGATCACTGCGGTAATCGGAATTCTCATTATGCCCTGGCGTCTGTATAACGACGCTGCCGCTTACATCTTTGCGTGGCTGATCGGGTACGGTGCGCTCCTCGGGCCGGTCGCGGGAATAATGATCGCCGACTATTTCATTCTCCGTCACAAGCAGATTGCCGTTGACGAGCTCTTCCGCCGCGGCGGACGATACGAGTACTGGGGCGGCATCAACTGGATCGCAATCGCTGCGTTTTTGCTTGGCGTCCTTCCCAATCTCCCCGGATTTCTGGGTGCAATCGGCGCCGCGAAGCCGTCACCGTTCTTTGCCCACCTCTACGACTGGGCGTGGTTTGTCGGCGTCGCAGTGTCGGGGTTTACATACCTCATCGGAATGAAGCTGTTCGCACCCTCTGGAAACCTCGCCACGGTCTATGCCTCAGAATAATCCGGTCGCGTTTTCCGCGACGCAGGGCCCGCTCCTCCCGGAGCCGCACGTGATGAATCCGCTGCCGATGACGCAGTTGGAGGCGAACTTCGCCGACATCGCGCCCCCGCTGACGCGCGATGCGGCGCTCGTCGAATCCTCCAAGTGTCTCTTCTGCCACGACGCGCCGTGTATGATCGCTTGCCCGACGCACATCGACGTCCCGTCGTTCATCAAGAAGATCAACACCGGCAACCTGAAGGGCTCCGCGCGCGTTATCCTCGACGCGAATCCGATGGGGCACTCGTGCGCCCGCGCCTGCCCGGTGGATGTGCTGTGCGAAGGCGCGTGCGTTCTCAACGATCGCGACGAAGAGCCGATCAAGATCGCGCTCCTCCAACGCTACGCGACTGACTACGCAATCGAAAAAAATCTGCGCCTGTTCGAGCCCGGTAAGAACACGGGTAAGAAAGTGGCGATCATCGGCGCCGGCCCCGCAGGTCTCTCCTGCGCCCAGGACCTTCGCCGGATGGGACACGCGGTGACAATCTTCGACGCGCATCCGGTTCCCGGCGGTCTCAATACTTATGGTATCGCCGAGTACAAGATGCGGCCGCCGATTGCTCTCGCCGAAGCGAAGATGGTCATAGACCTCGGCGCGGAGATCAAGAGCGGTGTCACAGTCGGACTGGACATCTCGTTCGATGATCTCCGTAAGAATTACGACGCAGTTCTCGTCGCGGTGGGGCTCACCGGCACTAGGAAGCTCGGCATTCCCGGTGAAGACATCCCCGGCGTCATCGACGCGCTCCGTTTCATCGAGCACTTGAAGACGCACTCGTACGACGCAACTCCCGTCGGCAAGAACGTCGTCGTCGTCGGCGCCGGCAACACTGCCATCGATGCCGTTACCCAGGCCAAGCGCCTCGGCGCCGAAACCGCGACCATTGTCTACCGCCGGGGCGAGGAAGAGATGCCCGCGTACGAGTACGAGTATCATCTCGCGCAGAATGACGGATGCGAGTTCAAGTTCTTCACTGTACCGAAGCGAGTCATCGGAACCGGTCGCGTGACCGGGCTCGAGTGTGTGAAGAGCGCGATGGGAGAGCCGGGCGCAGACGGAAAAGCGGTGCTCGTTGAGATTCCTGATTCAACACACGTTATCCCGTGCGATATGTTGATGCGCGCAACCGGGCAGGGACGCAACGCGGAGTTCCTCAAGTCCGCTGGAATCACGATTCAGGACGGAGGTGTGGTTAGCACGCTGCCAAACGTTTTCGTCGCCGGCGATTGCCTGAGCGGTGGCGCCGAGATCGTGAACGCCGCGGCGGAAGGCAAGCAAGCAGCTGCGAACATCAATGCCGCGCTCGGCGGCAAGCCGCTTCCGTCGCACCGCGACGTGCTCCTCCGCGCGTGACGCATACAAAAGGAATGAGATAATGGCAGACCTCAAAGTCAATTTCGCCGGAATCGAGAGCCCGAATCCGTACTGGCTCGCTTCGGGGCCGCCGACGAACACGTACGTCCAGGTGGCGAAGGCGTTCGATCTCGGCTGGGGTGGCGCGGTTTGGAAGACCGTCGGGGAGCCGATTCTCAATGTGTTCTCGCGCTACGGCTCAATTGATATAGGGCCACAGCGGATGGTGGGCTTCAATAACATCGAGCTTATCAGCGATCGTCCGATCGAGGACAATCTTCGCGAGATCGCCGAGGTAAAGAAAAAGTATCCGAAGCACGCTGTGATCACGTCGCTGATGGTGGAGACGAATCAAAAGGCGTGGCACGATATGGTGAAGCGCGCCCAGGACACCGGCACCGACGGCTTCGAGCTGAACTTTGGATGTCCGCACGGTATGAGCGAGCGCGGGATGGGCGCCGCCGTCGGACAGGATCCCGGCTACACCTGCGACATCGTCGGGTGGGTCAAGGAAGTGGCAAAAATCCCGGTGATCGTGAAGCTAACGCCGAACATCACCGACATCACGAACGTTGCGCGCGCGGCGAAGAAGGGAGGCGCCGACGCCGTGTCGCTCATCAACACGATCAACTCTATCGTCGGGGTGGATCTCGACACATTCACGCCACTCCCGAATGTGGGTGGAAAGTCGAGTCACGGCGGATACTGCGGCCCCGCTGTAAAGCCGATTGCGCTCAACATGCTCGCTGCGACCGCGGGCGATAAGGACGTGCAGATTCCGATCTCCGGCATCGGCGGAGTGGCGACGTGGCGTGACGCCGCGGAGTTCATCTCCCTCGGAGCTGGCACAGTTCAGGTCTGCACCGCAGCGATGCATTACGGCTTTCGCATCATCGACGATCTCTGCGACGGGCTGTCCAATTGGATGGACGAGAAAGGTTACAGGAACATCGATGAGATATGCGGCCGCGCGGTGTCAAAGGTGACGAAGTGGGAGAACCTCGATCTCAACTACCATCTCATCGCGAGCATCGATCAGGACAAGTGCATCAAGTGCGAGCTGTGCTGGGCAGCGTGCGAAGACGGTGCGCACCAGGCCATCCGCCGCTTGCCGCGCGAGGGCGGCGGACCCGTCGTCGAGATCATCGAGGAAGCCTGCGTCGGCTGCAATCTCTGCTCGCAGGTGTGTCCGGTGCAGGGATGCATTACGATGGAGCAGCTGCCGGTTGGCGAGAAGCCGGTGACGTGGAAGGAATACAACGCCGGGAAGGGAACACTCGCGGCGCGAGGCGACGCGGTTCATACGGCGAGCTGGGCGCCGCACTTGTAGCTCTCTGATTCGTCGGCGATAAAAAAGCCCGGGCGAGTTGCCCGGGCTTTTTTATTCTGAGGTGCGAGCCTACAAGGCAGACATCGTGCAGCATCCCGAATCGCAGGTGATCCACGCAGAGTCATCCCCTCCGTAGTAAAGCGCCAGATTGCTGAAAATCATCTTCAGGCCGCTGAATCCAAACACGTCCATCTTCTGGATCGACGGCGTCGGGTGCAGCACCGCGCCGCACTCTTGGAAGTCGGCGGATGAGCTGGCCCACCAGAGTCGCGCGCCCTTGGTGCATTCGTGGAATGCCCCATTCGCGACCGTCTGGTCGGTGTACGATGCTCCGTTCTTCTCCAGCTGCTGCAACACCCACGTGGCGCCTTGCGAGCTGGTAGCCGGGTATACAATGAAGAGGTAGGTGTCGTTCTTGAGGAACGGATAGCTGTCGGTGTCGTGATGAATGCCGTCAGCCACAGCGGCGATCGTGCCGAAGGTGCCGGCGTTGTTCGAATCCAGATGCATCGCATCCGCGGTGGCCGTTATCGTCACCGGCGTCTTTCCAAAACCGCCGAGACAGCTAAAGAACGACTTGCACTTTCGGCCCTGTGTATGACCGCCACCCATCTTTAGCCCTTTCACGAAGGTCATCAACTCGTCGCCGGTGTAGTTCGAGAGGGACTTGGTAAGTTCACCGGAAAGGTTTGCCGGAGGAACGTAACCCGCCGGTTGGGTGGCGGATGCGGCTGGATAACCACCGATAGAAGCCGCCGAACAGGCGGAGAGACTCAGCAGACCGGTCGCACCGAGTCGAGCCAGGTAATTGTTGCGCAAGACGCCTCCTGGAAAAAAAGTTGACTAATGCCTGCCTGCAGAGCCGGCGATTGCCTTCATTCTCGCGACTTCCGGCTGCAGCTCGTTGTCCGCGCCCGCCCACAAAATCGCGGCGGCGGTGGCGTAACGGCTAGCAATACTGTGGTCGCCCGTCTTCTGCGCAAGATCGGCTCGCAGGATCATTGCCCTCACCAATCCGGCAGCGCCTCCCGGGTCCCGGAGCGGAGACGCACCAATCGATGGAAGCGCGCCGAGAGCCAGGTCGAGCTGCTTGATCGCGCCGGCCGTGTCGCCGATGACCGTCCGCACCCACGCCTCCTGGAAGGTGTAGTCCGGCGACAGATCTCCGGGAAGCAGAGAGCGTCTTTTTTCCGCCAGAGTGTCGAACATTGCCCGCACTCGCGCGAACTCCCCTCGCGCCGCCGCCTGCTCCATCCTGAGCCAACGGTCGCTCGCGCCAATCACGGAGAGAGCGGACGCGCCGTTCGTGCACGGAGCTGACATCCCCATCGCCCGCGACGACATCATAGTGCGAACGCGACCGCGATCTGTTTCCGCAACATAGCTCTGCAGACTCCGCTCGAAATCCGCCAGCGCCGACTTCGATGACGTTCCACAATCGCCCAATATCGCGTGGGCTAGCACGACGTTGGCCGTCTCGCGGACCTTCGGCGGAACAGAACCGCCGAAGGTGCCGAGAAAGCTGCCGATGTATCTCACCGTCAGTCGCAGGCGGCCTGTCAGAGCGGCCGTGCCTGCCAGCTCTTCGCCGATATCCGAATTGCTGGACGTCACGTTGGTAAGAAGGGAATCCGCCAGTTGCCTCGCGCGTACCAGCTCTCCCCGCTTGACGCGCAGCCTTACTTCCATTGCAACCAAGCGTATCCGCTGCACCGAATCGGAACTGAGCTGGACGGCGCGCGAGATCGCAGCGCTCGCGGAGGGCATCCCGGTTCGCGATTCGCCGATATCTCCACTTGCCTCAAGCAGCTCGGCCAGCGCCTCATATCCATTTGCGCTCGACGGGGCGGAGCGCACCCAGCTCGAGGCGAACGCGAGAAGTGTGTTGAGATTCGCCGCGATAGCTTGCTTCCGCGTCGGCGGCGCTGGCAGAGATGAGAGCCCGCTTGGAGGAGATGGAAAGAAAGCCAGGGTGTCGTGGTCAATCGCCGGAAACGCTACAAACGTCTGGTGTGAGCTCGCCGGTCCAACTCCAGGTCTTAACCGGTTGGATGAAATCGGAAAAAGACGCTGCAGCCCGTCGAGGCTCGCCAGATCGTAGGCTCTTGGCTCGATTCGGAACGCGTGCACATAAGCGTCGAGCGCGGCGCGCGGACTGCTGCGGAATACCCATCCCGAGCTGCTCGCGCGCGATGGTACAACCAACTTGTCGCGCGCGTGGCACTCCCCGATCCCGTACCACGCGGCGAAATCGAGCGAGTCCGCGAGTACCAACCGGCGATACGAGGCGCAGGCGCGCGGATAATCGCCTCGCGCCATCGCTCCGATCGCGGCTGCAATCCCAGCCTCCCGCGGCGCGAGCGACCCAGCAGCGCCGGATGCGCGAATTGCATCGTCCTGCCAACTCGCACTATCTGCGCGAGGCGAGATCCATTCTGCGACGGTTGCGCTCCAAACACGTGCAGCAGAGAAGGCCGGGTCCGCGGCTACCGCGCTTTGGAAATTGATTCGTGCCGTCGCCAAATCCCAGCGCAGAAGCGCTGCGTGGGCACGTCCATATGCGCGCCACGATGCCAGCGATGTCGTACGCCCGGCACCGCCCTGAGCCGTTTTCGGAGCACCGGGTAGCCTCAGAAGCGCGGTGACGGCGGCTGGAAATGGCGTAGTATCGCCGTTCAAATCTTCGCGCGAGATGTCGCTGACTGCCGCTCTCGTAGCCACGTCATACAGAGTCGCGTCGAGGGCTGCATTTACACGGATCAGCTTACCAGCGCCCTCTTTTCGTGCGAGATCGAGCGCTTCGTCTATCTTCATCTCCGGCCGAGCTCTGATTGCGTCCGTGATCGTCGCGGGATCCACCAGAGTGATCCCGGACCACTTGGCGAGCGCGCGATGGATGCCCGTCGCCGCGCCGAGATCCCGATTCGACACTTGGCCGGCCGCGCCGAATGGAATCACCGCGTACGTCGTCGAGTCTAGCGCAGGCCGCCGAGCGAACGGCGAGCTCCAGTGTCCGGGCGGATTTACCGCGACGAACGCGGCCGAGATCACAACTAGCGCCGCAGCTGCGAACCCGAACGCCTTCTGCTTCCCGTGAATCATTCGACGGAACGGAGCGCCTCTCCGGTCGCGCGCGGCGGTGGGCGTATCGGGAAGGGCGGCGGCAAAATCCTTCATACTCGAATAACGGTCCGCCGGCGAGATCGCCAGCGCTTTCACTAGCGCATTCTCCAGGTACTCCGGCACCTGCGGCCGGTAAGTGCTAACCGGCCTGGGCGTATGCTTGAATCGTTGCGCGATCACTGACTGCGTCGTCGGCCCGGTGAACGCCTGGACGCCGGCGATCGTCTCGTATAGAACGCAGGCAAGGCTATAGATGTCGCTGCGTGCGTCAATCTTCTCCTCGCCCGCGGCCTGCTCCGGACTCATGTACGCTGAAGTTCCGACGATGAGTCCGCTCGACGTGAGACGCTCGCCGGTGTGAACATCGAGTGTGCGCGCGATGCCGAAATCCGCGAGCAGCGCGTGACCGTCGGAGAGCATGATGTTCTCCGGCTTCACGTCGCGGTGCACGATTCCCTGTGAGTGCGCGTGCGCAAGAGCGTCGGCAACTTCGCACGCGATGCGGACGCACTCTTCTATAGGAAGCTGCGTCTCGCGGTCGATTTTCTGGCGCAGCGATTCACCACGCACGTATGGAAGAACGTAGTAAAGCATCCCGTTCCATTCGCCGGAGTCAAAAATCGGCAGAATGTGCGGATGATGCAGCCGGGTGGTGAATTGAATTTCGCGCAGGAAGCGCTCGGGGCCGAGCGCGTGCGCGAGATCCTTGCTGAGCACTTTGAGCGCGATGGCGCGGTTGTGCTTGTTGTCCTGTGCCAGGTAAACGACGGCGGTCGCGCCGTGACCGAGTTCGCGCTCGATTACGTAGCGTTCAGCGAAGAGGCCGGTGAGGGGAGGATAGGCCATTCGGGACGCCGGACAGAGACGAGTACACAACTTTAACGTCTAGGCGCAAACATATGGGAGGTAAGGGGTTTGGGCTATAGAAAAGTCGTGGCAGGGTTGGGGCGCAACGCGGAAAAGCAAAAGAACGGGATGCGAGGGTTTAGGGTGCAGGGTTGTGGGCTCAGGGTACTGCCGCACGACCGTCCGGCTCGCCATCAAAATGAAGCGATCGGTCTGGCGGTCGTACCGTTAACCCTGGCCACTTACCCACGCACAACTCGCATCCAGTTCCGTTGAAAAATCCCGCACGACACCCGCCCGAATATTTGTTCGGATGGGGCTTGAATTCACGCTCCTGAGCCTCTACGTTCCGAATTCATCCCGCGACCGATTCCATATCGCACAGCGGGAAGAAATCAGCAGCAAAAAACCAAAAATATTTGCTCTGAATCACTTGACGGATAAGCTTCTAATGCTTACTGTTATAGGCTGTCGGCGAATTTGACCCGCAAGGGAAAAGACAGACCGGCAAAAAGCTGTTTGAAAATCGAAGTTGAGATCGATGGATGTGCGAGGCGGACTCATTGATCCGGGGTCGTTCAGGATTCCGGGGAGAGTTCAATCTGAAAACATTCAAAAGTGATTCTGGACGTGATGTCGAACGACATTAGTCTGGAGACAAACCACGTTCGGAAGAGCAGACAAAATCTCTAAACTATTGGAGAGTTTGATCCTGGCTCAGGACGAACGCTGGCGGCGTGCTTAACACATGCAAGTCAAGGGGGCCCAGCAATGGGCAACCGGCGAACGGGTGCGTAACACGTGAGCAACCTACCGAAGTGTGGGGGATAGCCGGTCTAACGGCCGAGTAATACCGCATACGATTCCGAAGAGGCATTTCTTTGGAATGAAACCTACGGGGTACTTCGAGGGGCTCGCGGCCTATCAGCTAGTTGGTGAGGTAACGGCTCACCAAGGCTACGACGGGTAGCTGGTCTGAGAGGATGGCCAGCCACATTGGGACTGAGATACGGCCCAGACTCCTACGGGAGGCAGCAGTGGGGAATATTGCGCA
>JBKJHG010000232.1:0-7878 GCA_046599115.1 Gemmatimonadaceae bacterium | reverse complement strand
GTCGGAGATGATTACGCCGTCGACGATGTAAAGTGGCGTCTGTCCGCGACCCGCGCCGGCGATGGCCGTCGGTCCGCGAAGCAATACGGCAGGGGAGGCGCCGGGGCGTCCCGATGCCGAGACGATCGAGACGCCAGGCACCTTACCGGCGAGCTGCGAAAGTGGGTTGCCGGCGGGAACCTTCAGGTCGTTGCTGTCAACCCGGGCAACCGAGAACGGCAGCTTCGTCGTTTCAGTCGCGCCGGTGACGCCCGTCGTCACGACCGCGGTAAGGCGATTGACGTCCTGGGTGAGCGAGAAGCTCGCGCTCTGCGACCCGGCGGTCAACGAGACCGTACGCGTCTGCGGAACGTAACCGATCGAGCGAACACGAAGCACAGCCGAGCCGCCAGAGAGGCGAGCCGCGGGGATGCTGATCGTGTAGACGCCCGCTCCGTTTGTCCCGACGGAGATGTTGAGCTCGGGGATGGTGACGTTTGCGCCTTCAAGCTCGCGTCCCTGCGAAGTCGTCACCTTGCCGGTGAGAACAGCGCCCTGGGCGTAAGCAACGCGCGCGGATGCAAGTGAAGCGACGAACAACGCCGCAGTCGTAAACCAACGTAGAACCTTTTGAGTTGCCATAAATGCATTCCTCACTTCGATAGAGTCGTGCTTCAGTCGATGACCGTGTTGTACAACCCGCTGGACTAATTTTTTGCTATGACGGGGGAATTGCCGGCGCCGGATTTGCGCGTAGCGCGACCGGACGCCTCTGAGCTACCTGACGTAGGATTAGTTCCAGATCCTCCCGGGCAAAAGAATTAGCAGGCGGGGGTTGATCCCCGCCATTCGGTAGAAGCTAGGACTGGGGTGAAAAAGTGTCAATTAATTTCTTCTGCCTGAGTAAACCCCCTAGGCGCTGAAAGTGTCGGGTCCGAAGCATCGTTACCCCGCTCCAGCGCAGGCCAACGAGTATTCCAAGTTCTATAGTATGGGCGCTACCTCGGCGGGCCTAAGCGCCTGCGCCGAGGGCAGCGCGTCCCGCTCGCGAACTCCCGCCTCGAATGGGCCGAGCAGATGCGCCACCGAGTTGGCGTAGTAGCTCACCAACTGGCGTCCCCTCGGCAGCACCGCGTAACCGCTTTCCGTTTCGCTCAGCACGCGGCGCATCGCGAGCATCCTCCAGGCGCGGTCGAACACATCCTCGATGCTGCGCTCGGCGCGAAGCACCCGCGCGTTCAGCTCGAGCAGCACATCCCGCATCTCATCCATTCGCGCGATGAGCGCGCCGCGCGGAATGAAATCGGAATCGAAGCTCTGGATCGCAGCGCACGCGAGCGTGACGGGCGTGACGGGAATAATCGCGCCGATCTCCATCATCATCGAATCGCAAAGACGCTGCACGTGCGGCAGCCGCTCCGCTCGCGGAAGCTCGAGCACGCTCTTCCCTGCAGTCTCTTCGGCCGCGAGCCACTCGTTCACCGATACCGGCTCGCCGATTACGACCGCGGCGCGTCCGTACCGGTTCCACCGCCCGCCGACGATGCGCGCGAAATTCCACGATGCGTAGCGCGCAACCTCACGCAGCTGCACGACCTTCGGAACGCGCCCCATTCCCTCCCGCGCATCGCGCTCGCGAAGCAGCGAGCGGTCCTCGATCACGCGGTCGTAGTTGATCGCGACCGGGACGACGTACATCCGGCGGCGAAACTCCGCATCGCGCGCGACGCCGAGCATATAGTCGAGGAGCCCGATCTTTCCCGGAGCGAGCCGGCCGTCGCGGGACAGTCCGCCCTCGGGGAAAATTCCCTGTGTGACGCCGTTTCGTGTGACCAGCTGTACGTACTTCTCGAGCACCGTATGGTAGAGCGGCTCGCGGAAGCGCCGGCGGATGAAGTACGATCCGAAGCTCTTGAAGATATACTCGAGCGGAAATGCCCGTGCCCATTCGCCGACGGCGTACGAGATCGCGACGCGCCCCGACAGCACGTACCCGACGAGCACGTAGTCGGCGTTCGAACGGTGATTCATCAGATAGATCACGATCGAGTCGCGCGGGAGCTCGGCGGCGGCCGCCGGACTCACGTATTCCGCGCTGACCCGATAAAAAAAGTTGAGCAGCGCGCGGCTGACCGCGTAGCCGACGCTGTGATAGGCAAGAATGTTGAAGAAGGGGACGATCTCGTCGATGTACGACCGAACGCGGCGCGTCGCATCAACCTCGCTGATTCCGTGCTCGTCCGCGTAGGACTTTGCGGCGATCTGAATCTCCGTGTCGGCGAGCAGCGTATCCCTGATCTGCGCGCGGCGGGCAAGCTTGAACCGATGGACGCGAAGGCCGCGCCGGTGTAGCGTGCGAACCGCCCAGCGCGAGGCGCGCCGGCGGGCAACGATGAGAATCAGCGCGGCAGCGGCGACCGAGAGGGCGAAGAAAACAAAAGTGCGCACCGCGCGAAGATTGGCGGATTACCGTTTGAGGTCAACGGAAAAGAAAACGGGGCGGCCTTTCAGCCGCCCCGCCGCCTCCTTCAACTTCGTGAAGCTATTTGCAGCCGTCCACCTTATGCGAGTCGAGGTGGAGCGTGCAGAGATAAACCCCGATCTGCATCGGCACGTCTTTCGTACCGTTGTACGTCACGACGGCGCGCTGGCTGACTGTTGTCGTCTCGGTGGATTTCCCGACCGACACGGCGGTGTAGTTCATCACCCGGATCGACGAGCCCGAGAGCGGGTATGGGTTGGTCGATCTTTCGGCGGCATACGTCACTGCCTTGAGAGTATCGACGGAAACGCCGGTATAGGTGCGCGTCGCCGGACCTTCGCGGTGCACCGTGGTGTCACTGCTCGAACCGGCGCCGTTCCAGATTCGCGTCGCACCGAGAAATCCGCTGACGACGAGATCGCGCAGCTGATGCGTGATACTCTTGTAGCTGCTGTCGTGCGCCTCGACTCCGTCGAAGCGGGTGATGTATCTCACTGACGCAGTTTTGCCGGTGACGAAGCTCGACATCGGTTTTCCGTCTATGTCGAAGTAGCCGTACGAGCGGACGGTACTCGAGCTGTCGTGATTCGACTTCGTGCACGTATAGAGATTCGTCGCCGGATTGAGGAGGCAGACTTCAGACGGATGAGCGGGATCGGCCGGCTTCGGAGTTGTCGTCGGCGGAGTCGGCGTCGTCGTGACGGGTGGATCCGCCTTCTTCGTGCAGGTGTACAACTTGGTCGCCGAATTGAGCGTGCATTCCCAGCCGGTGTCGGGCGCGGTCTTGATGCAGGTGTAGATGCGCGTCGCCGAATCGTAGGTGCAGGAGTTGGTGGCGCTGGGGGTCGGCGCGGCTGGAGTCGTCGGCGGTGTTGCGGGCGGGGTGGTGGTGACGGGATCAGTCTGCTTCTTGGTGCAGGTGTAAACCTTGGTCGTCGGATTTTGGACGCACGTCCATCCATCCACGGGTGCCGTCGTGAGGCACGTGTAAGTCTTGGTGTCGTTGTTGAACGTGCAGGATGACGTGTTGATTGGAGTCGACGATGCGGTCGTGCCGACATCGAAGCGCGGCTCGAACGAGAGCTGAACATCGAAGCTGCCCGTTCCGATGCCGGCCGCCGATTCGTTGGCGGATAGCGACTCGAGATCGGAAGCAATCGAGTTTCCGGTGCTGACGGCAAGATCGCTGGATATGACCGTAGGCGCGATCGCGGGTGAACTGCCGGGCGCATTCGGATTAGCCGGCGAGCCCGGCGTCGCCGGAGCAGTCGGGGAATCGCTTCCGCCGCAGGCTCCGATGATGAAGGCGATTGCCGCAAACGACATACAACGAGGGATCAGTGAACGCATTTTCGGACTCCGATAACGTGAGGACTGTGGTGATCGTTGGCACGTAATGGCACGGGTCGGGCCGGGCGGGATGTTTTGCGCAAGACGGTTGGTGGCAAGCAGTTGCGGTTGGCAGGGGTGGGTGCGCGGCAGGTGTTTGTGGGGCGAATTGCGGGATTGGTCGCGTAATGCGACTACAACTACAACTGAACGGGATGCGAGGGCTGCGGGTGAAGGGTCAAGGGCTCAGGGTACGACCGCACGACCGTCCGATCATGCGTCTGGCAACTGCTTGCTTCGCAGATGGCGAAGCAGGCCGTAAAGCATCCGCCGTACTTCGAGTGTCCGCGCAGAGAGCGCTTCGAAGTCAGCGGCGTCGATCGCGCGAACATCGCGTGCAATCATCAGATGGTACTCCAGCTCAGACGCGGAGTTGAGCGCGATACGAACGAAGCGGGCATACTCGAGTGGAGATCGTTGACCGGTTCCTTCGACGAGATTGGTGGGAATGGACATCGCGGCACGCACCATCTGATTGCGGAGCGAAGTCCGGTGCGACCCGCGTATGCGTGTCGCCGTTCGATCGATCTCCAAAGCGAGGGCGTGTGCTTTCCTCCAGACTGACAGCGATCTGAAATTGCTCACACTCAAATTTCAGCGATTGGGGATGCAGCCGCGTCAGCGTTCCCTCGCGGCTCGGGTGAAAATCAGCCGGACGGTCGTGCGGAAGTACCCCGAACCCTCCGCCCTTCACCCTTAGCCCTCGCATCCCGTTCGGTTGTAGTTATGTAGTAAAAAAATCCCCGCCTTTCGACGGGGATTTTTCCTTGAGCCTACACGAGGACTACGCTTCTTCCTCGACGACCATCGGCGGGAGCGGCGCAGCAAAATCGCTGTCCGTCTCCGATGCCAGGATCTCCGCCAGTGTCGGCTCCGGGGGAAGCTCCGGGGCCGGCGGAACCGGCGCGCCCTCGATCTCGACATCCTGGTAGCGGTACATACCGGTACCGGCCGGGATGAGGTGACCGATGATGATGTTCTCCTTCAGGCCGAGCAGCTCGTCGCGCGCTCCACGAATCGCCGCGTCGGTAAGTACGCGCGTCGTCTCCTGGAAGCTCGCTGCCGATATGAACGACTGCGTCGTCAAGCTGGCCTTGGTGATGCCGAGGAGCAGCGGCTCGGACTGCGCCGCCTTCTCCTTGTGCTTCTTCGCCTTGTCGTTCGCTTCGCGGAACTGGATCTTGTCCACGTGCTCGCCCTCGAGGAATTGGGTGTCCCCGGAATCGAGCACGCGAACCTTCTGAAGCATCTGGCGAACGATGACGCCGATGTGCTTGTCGTTGATTTTCACACCCTGCAGTCTGTAAACCTCCTGCACTTCGTTGAGGAGGTACTCCTGCACTGCGCGCGGTCCCTTGATCTGCAGAATGTCGTGCGGATTGACCGGACCTTCCGACAGGCGGTCTCCGGCGCGCACGCGATCTCCCTCGTGCACTCGAAGGTGCTTGCCGGCTCCCACCTCATATAGTTGTCCTTCCGCCTCCGCCGAGCCGTGCGCCGCGTTCTCGGGAACGACTCTGATCTCGCGCTTGCCGCGCTTGATCTCGCCGAACCGGACAACGCCATCGATCTCTGAGATCGTCGCCGGATCCTTCGGGCGGCGGCCTTCGAACAATTCGGCAACACGCGGCAGACCGCCGGTGATGTCGCGCGTCTTGTACGCCTCGCGATTGACCTTCGCGAGAATGGTTCCGGCGGTGATCTTCTGGCCGTCCCGGATGGTGAGCTGCGCGCCGACCGGGATCACGAAGTCACGAAGCCGCTTCTCCTTCGATCCCTTGCTCTCCCAGATCTCGATGTGCGGATGGAGCTTCTTCTCGCGATCCTCGATGACCACCGTCTGGCGGAGACCGGTGAGCTCGTCGAGCTCCTCGGAAACCGACTCGTCGGGGACGAGATCCACGAAGCGGATCGTTCCTTCGACGTCGGCGATGATCGGATTGGTGTACGGATCCCAGGTGAAGATGACCTGATCCTTCTTCACCTCTTCGCCGTCCTTGACCATCAGGGTGGCGCCGAGCGGAACCTGCAGACGCGCCGCGCCGGAGCCTTCACGCGTAGTGCGTGCGCCCGTCGCGCGAATCGTGAGCTCGCCTTCGTACGAGGTGACGATCTGATGTCCCTCGGCGTTGGTGACGCTCACGAGACGATCGCCGAAATCGATCGTGCCGGCGATCTTGGATTTTCTTGCCGTCTGCTCGGCGATACGAGCAGCCGTTCCACCGATGTGGAAAGTTCGCAGCGTGAGCTGCGTTCCCGGCTCGCCGATGGACTGCGCGGCGATGATGCCGACTGCTTCGCCCTTATCGACCATTGCCATCGTGGCAAGGTTTCGCCCGTAACACATCTGGCAGAGACCACGCTTCGCCTCACAGGTGAGGACGCTGCGGATCCTGACCGTCTCCAGACCCGAGTCTTCGATCGCCTTGGCCATATCTTCGTCGATCAGCTGGCCGCCTTCGACGAGCAGCGTGCGCTGACCCGACTCGTCCGTCTCGATCGTGTCGAAGATGTCTTCGGCAGCGACCGTTCCGACGATGCGCTCGGCGAGCGGCTCGATGATGTCCTCGCCTTCCTTCAGCGCGCCGACCTCGAGGCCGAGGATCGTGCCGCAATCCTCTTCCGTGATCGTCACGTCCTGAGCGACGTCAACGAGACGACGCGTGAGATAACCGGCGTCGGCCGTCTTCAGCGCTGTATCGGCGAGTCCCTTTCTGGCGCCGTGGGTCGAGATGAAGTACTCGAGCACGGAGAGGCCTTCGCGGAAGTTCGACTTGATCGGGCTTTCGATGATTTCGCCGATGCCTCCGGTGAGCTTCTTCTGCGGCTTCGCCATCAGTCCGCGCATTCCTGCGAGCTGACGGATCTGGTCGCGCGAGCCGCGTGATCCGGAATCGAACATCATGAAGACGGGATTGAAGCCTTCATTCGATTCGCGCATCGCGCGCACCATCGCATCCGCGACGTCGTTGTTCGCGTGCGTCCAGGTGTCGATGACTTTGTTGTAGCGCTCGCCGTTGGTGATGTTACCGGTCTGGTAAGCGCGCTGGAATCTGTTGACGCGCTCCTCGGCCTCGTTGAGAAGAGTCTCCTTCTCCTCGGGGATGTGGAGGTCCTCGATGCCGATGGAGATTCCACCGCGCGTAGCGTAGCGGAAACCGAACTCCTTGAGGCGGTCGAGGAACGGAACCGTTCCGCGGAGACCACTGCGGCGATACGCCTCGAAGACGAGCTCGCCGAGCACCTTCTTCTTCATCTCTTTGTTCTGGAACGGGATCTCGACCGGGATGATCGCGTTGAACAGCACGCGGCCGACGGTTGTGTTGACCCAGCGCTCACCCTCGACGTCGCGGACGAAGAACTTCACCGGCGAGTGGAACGTGACGCGCTCCTGTCCAAGCGCCATCTCGACTTCGGCGACGCTCATATAGGACTTCGCGCTCTTGAGGAGCGTCTCGAACTGCGGCGGCGCCTTGGTCGCGAAATAGCAGCCGAGCACGATGTCCTGTGACGGCTCGGCGACCGGACGTCCGTCCGACGGCTTGAGAATGTTGTTCGACGACAGCATCAGCAGACGGCACTCGAGCTGCGCCTCGAACGAAAGTGGAACGTGAACCGCCATCTGGTCACCGTCGAAGTCGGCATTGAACGCCGCGCAGACGAGCGGGTGAATACGAATGGCTTTGCCTTCGACGAGAACCGGCTCGAACGCCTGGATGCCGAGTCGGTGAAGAGTCGGCGCACGGTTGAGCAGCACCGGATGGTCGCGGATGATCTCCTCGAGGATCTCGTACACCTCGGGTGATTCCTTCTCCACGATTTTCTTGGCGCGCTTCACCGTCTCGGCGATTCCCTTCTCGACGAGCTTGTGAATGATGAACGGCTTGAACAGCTCCAGTGCCATCGCCTTGGGCAGACCGCACTGGTGCAGCTTGAGCTCCGGTCCGACGACGATGACGGAACGGCCGGAGTAATCGACGCGCTTTCCGAGCAGGTTCTGGCGGAAGCGGCCCTGCTTGCCCTTCAGC
>JBKJHG010000166.1:0-5508 GCA_046599115.1 Gemmatimonadaceae bacterium | reverse complement strand
GCGCGCCGTCCCGTTGAGAAACGGGTTCGATTCACGCTCTTCTTTGATGGTGGTGCTCATTCCGTGTCCGGGATAGACGACGGTTTCGGGCGGAAGCCGGGAAATTCTCTCGAGCGACTGCGCAAGCTCGGCGGGATTGCAGAACGGAAGATCGGTGCGGCCGATGGAGCCGGCGAACAGGCAGTCACCAACGAGGGCAATTCCATTTCCGTGGATGACGACGTGGCCCGGCGCGTGGCCGGGCGCGTGCATCACCGAGAAAGTCGTAGCGCCGAGCGTGAGCTGCTGGCCGTCCGAAAATTCGAGATCGGGCGCTGGCGGCTGCTCGAACTCAATTCCGTAAACTTCGGCCTGCGTGTCCGCCGCTTGAAAAAGGCGGTTGTCTTTAGGGTGGAGATGGACCGGCACATTCCATTTTCGCTTCAGAGCCGCGATCGCGCCTACGTGATCAATGTGCGCGTGAGTGATCCAGATCGCTTCGAGCTTCGCGCCCGAGCGCTCGACCGCGGCGATGACTTTCTCCGGCTCGCTCCCCGGATCGATGAGCGCCGCGACGTTCGTGCTCTCGTCAATGACGAGATAGCAGTTCTCCTGAAATGGACCGAGGGTGAGAGTCTCTACTCTCAAACCGCGTAGCCCCCGCTGGCGGCGATCTCCGGCTCGAGGTTTCCGCTCCGCCGCGCAGCGAGATATTTCTCGGCCGCGATCGCCGCCGTCGTTCCGTCTCCGGCCGCAGTGGTGACCTGGCGGGTGAGCTGCACTCGCACATCTCCGGCGGCGAACAGTCCCTTGATCGAGGTCTCCATATTCATGTCTGTCACCAGGTAGCCCATCGCGTCGTGATCGACGTGGCCTTCGATGATGCCCGTGTTGGGGCGGAACCCGACGAAGACGAAGACTCCGGTTACACCAAGGTCCGACTCGGCGTGCGTGTCCACATTGCGAAGCTTGATATTGTTGACGAGACCCTGCGCGTCGGCTTCGATCTTCACGACGACCGTGTTCCAGATCATCTCGATCTTCGGATTCTCGAACAGGCGTTTCTGCAGAATCTTCGACGCGCGAAGCTCGCCGCGGCGATGGATGAGATACACCTTCTCCGCGTAGCGGGTGAGAAAATCGGCTTCCTCGACCGCGGCGTCTCCGCCGCCGACGACTGAGATCGTGTGTCCGCGAAAAAAGGCGCCATCGCAGACAGCGCAGTACGAAACGCCCTTCCCCGCGTACTCCATCTCGCCCGGGACGTTGAGCTTGATTGGCGTTCCGCCGGAAGTAATGATTGCCGTCGGCGCGCGATAGACGTTGCCGGAATCAGTCACCGCCTCGAAAGTCGTATCGGGAAGCTTCTTCAGCGTGACGACTGTGTCCTGGACGAAATTGGCGCCGAACTTCTTTGCGTGCGACTCGAACTTCACCGCCAGCTCGTGGCCGAGGATGTGCTCGAATCCCGGATAGTCCTCGATGACTTCCGTGTTGAGAAGCTCGCCGCCGCTGATCCCGCGCTCGAGCACGACCGTGTTGAGCATCGCCCTGCCGGCGTAAAGCGCGGCGGTCATCCCTGCGGGGCCAGCTCCGACGATTATCACATCCGACTCGACGATGTTCGTCAAATGGCTCTCTAGCTCGAGACAGAAAGAACGTTCAGCGCACCGTGACAGTGCGAGACGGTGCCGATCAGCACATCGCCTCCGCCGGCGCATTCCGCGGCGATGAAGCGGTCCGCCGCGATGACATCGGCCGTATCCAGCATTCCGACTCCGTAGGCGCGGTGCGTACAGTGAAATATAACCGGACCTTTGAGGCCTTTCCCATCCGCGGCTCCGGCCATCGCCGTACGGAGAGCGTCGGGGATGCTCCAGCTTCGCTCGCCCCTCGTATGCGGGCAGATTCGCGGCTCGATGCAGTTCACCGGGCACATCCATTCGGCGAAGCTCACGTAGCGGGTACCATTCTCCGTTTCACGCTGCCAGGGAAATGTGGCAGGAAGCTCGAACGGCGCGGTCGCGATGCGGCGGTCCGGCCAGCGCGCCTCCGCGCGAGCGAAGAGCCAATCATACATCAGGTGCGGCATCAACGGGGATGGCACGATCCCGTCGCGGCCAACGGCCTTCGCGTTATCAGCGAGGGCGGCGAGATGCTCGCCGAAGTACCGGTCCCAGTCGGCGCGGTGAATCTCGACCCCGGGCAAATGCGCCTCACTCATAGTGCTCGCAGCGCACGCAGGATTGCGATCTACAATCACCACGCGCTCCCAGTCCAGCGCATCCGCCTTTCGCGCCCGCGCGAGCTGGCGAAGATAGTACGACCCATAACACCCGCCGCCGACGACGATGATCGTCCCGTACCGCAATGTGGCCGGCGACGTCAACGTCGAACAAGACGGCCGCCGTCCACGATAATCGTCTCGCCGGTGACGTATTCCGCGGCGGCGAGATAGAGCAGCGCGTCGGTCACGTCCTTCGGAGACCCGAGCCGGCCGAGCGGTGTCGTGTCCTGAAGGTGCCGCTTCGAATCTTCATCCCAACCTTCGGGCAGCAGTACCGCGCCCGGCGCGATTGCGTTGACGCGAATCTCCGGCGCCAGCGCGTGAGCGAGCGCCCGCGTCATCTGCACCACTCCCGCCTTGCTGATCGAGTGCGGGATATAACCGGGCCACGTCTCGAACGCAGCGAGATCCGCAATGTTGATTATCACACCACGCTTCGCGCGCATCACCTTGGCCGCCGCCTGCGACAGAAAAAAGGGCGCGCGCAAATTGAGACTCATCGTCTCTTCCCAATTTGCGTACGTGACTTCGCCGATTGTAGTGCGCTGCATAATCGCGGCGGAGTTGACGAGGATGTCGGGTGCGCCCATCCGCGACACGACGGCGTCCATCAGCTTCTCCGGCTCGCCCTCGCGTGAGAGATCGGCGCCGAACGATTCTGACTTCCTTCCCTTCTTCCTGATCTCGGCGACGACGGACTGCGCTTCGTTTTCTGAATGCGCGTAGTGAACGGCGACATTCGCGCCGGCGTCAGCGAGCGCGATTGCGATGGCGCGGCCGAGCCTGATGCCGCCGCCGGTTACGAGGGCGAGCTTATTGTCGAGTGTCACGCGACCGCCGCCGCAATGCGCTCGCGATGCGCGTCCTGCCTCTCGAGCCACTCGATCGGAACGTGCATCATCCCCAGCTGTCTCGCGGCGTCGTTGACTCCGTGCCAGTCTGACCCGCCGCTGGGGAGAACGCTGAAAAAATCGGCCAGCGCGCCAAGACGGGCGATGTCTTCGGCGGAGTGGCTGGGGTGCAGCACCTCGACTCCGTCGAGACCGGCTTCGATCATCGATTCAAGCCTTTCGCGCCGGCCGCTCTGTGCGGGATGAGCCCAAATCGCCAGCGCGCCTCCCTCGTGGGCGATCGCGACCGCGTCGCGAACGGAAAGCTTGTCTTTGGCGACGTACGCTTTTCCGCCGAGCTTCAGATATCTGTAAAACGCGTCGCGCAGATCGGTCGCGAAGCCGCGCTCGACGAGCACGCGCGCGACGTGCGGCCTTCCCACCGCACCGCCGGCCGCGGCGGTGAGAACTTCCTCGAATGTCACCGGGATGCCGAGCGAGTTGAGCTTTTCGACGATCATCCGCCCGCGACCGACGCGCATCTCCCGCAGTCCAGCGAGCCGCTCCGCCACCCTGTCGAGGCGCGTCACGTTGATGGCGAGGATGTGGGATTCGTGATCGCCGACCGTTGCGCTGAGCTCGACCCCGGGGACGATTCTGATTCCGAGACGCTTCCCGGCTGCGTCGGCATCGGCCACTGCGTCAACGGTATCGTGGTCGGTGATCGCGATCGCTTTCAGGCCCGCCGCCGCGGCCGCTTCCACGACCTTTTCGGCAGGGAGGATTCCGTCGGAGGCAGTCGTGTGGGTGTGCAGGTCAACGTACGCCACACCCGCCTCCAGCGTCATCGCGTGTATCCGGCCTCGGGAGACGTGAAGCTGGGCTGGGACTGCTCGAATAGCTCGCGGAGCTGGTCTTCCGTCAGCTCGGCGAACGACCGCTCGCGTGAACGGCTGCCCTGCGGCGAATATCGCGTCACGCGCAACTCACGCTCGCCTCCGGCGCCGCGCGAAAATACGAGGCCGTATTCGTCCTCGGTGTACTTCGTGATGTACCCGGACGGCGTCACTGTCCAGGTTGCTCCGCCGGTGATGAGTGTTCTCTCTGGCATTCTAGAAATCTACTTCCTGATAGATGCGGGCCGGGTCGAGCAGCCTGTGCGGAGCCGTCGCGTGCGCTGCGGAGAGCACGGCGTCGTCGTCGGCCTCTGTGAATTCAATGAACGCGCCGCCGAGCGCTTTCTCCTCGAAAACCCAGAAGCGGCAGTTGGCTGCTTTGTAGTGGTCGCGGCGAAGCTTCAGCTTCTCCAAATACTTTTCGCGCTCGCTGCTGGGGATCGTTGACCGCTGGAGTGTGAGCGAGCGCGCCATTTTCAAATCCCCGATTCGGGATACGTCTCGATCGTCTTCTTCACGAAGGCGAGGAATTGGTCGGCTACCGCGCCGTCGATGACGCGATGGTCGAATGAGAGCGAGAAATACGAGCAGGTTCGGATCGCGATGGTGTCCTCCCCTTCGGGACCGGTCACGACCTTTGTCCGCTTCTCGATCGCGCCGACGCCCATTATCGCGACCTGGGGCTGGTTGATGATCGGCGTGCCCATCAGTGAGCCGAACACTCCCGGGTTAGTGATCGTGAACGTCCCGTCCTGCACTTCCCGGGGATCGAGCCGCTTCGACCGCGCGCGCGCAGCAAGATCATTCAGCGCCCGAGTGATTCCTGTCAGCGAGAGATCGTCCGCATTCTTGATCACGGGAACGATTAGTCCCCAATCGAGCGCGACTGCGATGCCGATGTTGACCGGCTTCCTGTAGATGACGTTCGTGCCGGCGACCGACGCGTTCACGATCGGGAATGCCTTCAGCCCCTGCGTCACCGCCTTGATGATGAACGGCATGTAGGTGAGCTTCTGCCCCGTAGCCGCCTCGAACTCGGCGCGCTTCCCGGCGCGGATTCGCGCGACGCGAGTGAAATCCACTTCGAAGAACGACGTCACGTGCGCCGACGTGCGGCGTGACACGCTCATATGCTCGCTGATGAGAGCGCGCATCTTCGACATCGGCTCGACGGTGTCACCCGTCCACGGTTCCGGCACAGGGCCGTGACTCTCGTGCGATCCGTTCCCCGCTCCCGCCCACGCCGCGCCGGCCGAAGGCGCGCGCTGAGCCGGCGCTCCGCTCTCGATGAACCCGATTATGTCGCGCTTGGTGACTCTTCCAGCGATCCCCGATCCCTGCATCGCGGCGATATCGAGACCGTGCTCCGCGGCGATTTTGCGGACGAGCGGCGACGACTTCGTTCTGATGCGATCCTCGAAGGAATTGCCGTTCACCGACGGCGCGGCGGTGGTTGCCGGCGCGGCCGAAGGCTGACGCTGAGGCGAGGGTGCCGCGCTAGCTTGGGCGGGTGGGA
>JBKJHG010000160.1:0-8632 GCA_046599115.1 Gemmatimonadaceae bacterium | reverse complement strand
AGCGTCCGTCGCGTCGGGGACGCCGTCGCAGCAGCTGATGCAGCGCGCGGGACGTGCCGCGGCGATCGTCATTCTCGAGAAGTTCGGCGCGCGGCTCGCGGATGGCGCGGTCATTTTCAACGGCCCCGGCAATAACGGCGGCGACGGTTGGGTTGTAGCCGAAGCGCTCAAAGGTGCGGGCGCGAATGTCTCAATCGAAGAGGCCGTCCCCTCCAAGACATCGGACGCAATCGCCGCGAAGCACGTTGCGCAAAAAGTATTGGCGTCAACCGAGAGGCCGGCGCGGCCTGGAATCGTCATTGACGCTCTTCTTGGGACCGGCGCTTCCGGCGAGCCGCGCGGCGCGATCGCGGATGCGGTGCGGCGCATTGCTGATTTGCGCGAGAGTGGCGCGACGGTCGTAGCGCTCGATCTGCCGAGCGGACTCGATGCGACCACCGGCGACCATCAGCTTGCTGTGCGCGCCGACCTCACGATCACCTTCGGGACGATGAAGCGCGGTCACCTTCTCGCACGCGATCTGTGCGGCGAGATCGTCGTCGTGGACATCGGCCTCGACGCTCCGCGCCTCGAGGACACGACGCACGAGCTGATTGACGAAGCGTGGGTGCAATCGCGCCTTCCGGCGATTCGTTACGATGACAACAAGGGTAAGCGCGGCAAGCTCGCCATCGTCGCCGGCGGTCCGGGAATGCCCGGAGCTGCGATTCTTGCCGGCCGTGCTGCTCTGCGCAGCGGAATCGGCTTGCTGAGAATGGTCGTCCACGAAAGCAACGTTCCCGCTGTGGCGAGCGCGATTCCATCAGCGCTGATTTCAAAGTGGAGCACCGACGCGGAGACAATTCGCGAGACAGTTACCGATTGGGCCGATGCCATCGTCATTGGACCGGGGATGGGAAACACCGCCGAGTCGCGGTCGTTCATCGAGCTGATACTTGGTTCGGGTAAAGCGCCCATTCTGCTCGATGCCGACGCGCTCAACGTCTACGCCGGCGACACGCGTGCGGTGCAGTGGCTGTTCAAGGCCCGGAAGGGAATCATCACGCCGCATCCGGCCGAGCTCGGCAGGCTGCTCAGCGTTCCGACGGAAGAAATTCTCAACCGGCGTTTCGAAATCGGTACCGAGACGGTTCTCGAGACCGGAGCGACGACTCTCCTCAAGGGCGCGCCTACGGTCGTCACCGCGCACACCGGCAAGAAGTATTGCATCGCGCGGGGAACCGCCGCCCTCGCAACCGGAGGCAGCGGCGACGTCTTGTCTGGAATCGCCGGCGCTCTCCTCGCGCAAACCGGCGATGCCGAGTCCAGCGCGTGCATCGCGGCGTGGGTCCACGGCCGCGCGGCCGAGCTGTGCGGTTATGTGAGGGGCGTATCCCTCGACGACGTGTTATTCGCGCTTCCGCGCGCGTGGAACGAGCGCGAGCCTTCGCTCGATGCGCCCGTCATCGCACGACTGCCGATGGTGGCGTCGTGAGCCAGGAATCGGATCTCATTCGCTCGTTTGTCGCGCGTTGGGGCGAGCGATCGAAGGGCATCGGTGACGACGCGGCGCTCGTTGACGTCCCCCCAGGCGAAAAGCTCGTCGTCAGCACCGACGCAGCAGTCGAGAACGTTCACTTCCGCCGCTCGAATGTGACGCCTGAGGAAATCGGTCATCGCGCTGCGGCCGCCGCGATCAGCGATCTCGCGGCGATGGCGGCGCGTCCGCTCGGTTTGCTGTTTGCGCTCGTACTTCCCGTTAGCTGGCGTGACGATGCGGGCGCGATTGCCGACGGCGTTGGGCGGGCGGCAGGCGCCTCGAAGTGCCCCGTGATCGGCGGAAACATTTCTTCGGGTGAAGAGCTCTCGATCACGACCACGGTGCTCGGCGCGTCTCCGCATCCGTTGATGCGGAGCGGAGCAAAACCCGGCGACTCACTATATGTGACTGGCTCGCTTGGCGGACCCGCCGCCGCGGTCGCGGATTGGGCGAGTGGCCGCGAACCGGAGGCAAGCTGTCGTCTGAGTTTCGTGAAGCCGTTGCCGCGGATCAACGAAGCGCTGTGGCTGGCGCGAAATGGCGCGACCAGCGCGATAGACATATCGGACGGGCTCGCCGCGGACGCAGCTCACATCGCAGAGTCGAGCGGAGTCCTGGTAACGATTGAGTTCGAGCGTCTCCCTTTCGCGCCCTGTGCCTCGCCGGAGCTTGCACTTTCCGGCGGAGAGGATTACGAGCTTCTGATCACCGCGCCAGCTTTGGACGCCGACGAATTCCAGCGTACGTTCGGAATTCCGCTTACCCGCGTCGGATCGGTCGGGAAAGGCGCGCCGGAAGTGAGGATTATGAAAGACGGCAGGGCGATCGCCCTGCCGGCAGGCTTCGACCATCTAAGGATGAAATGATCGCAATTCTGCGAACGATCGTCGTCGTCATCACGACGATCATATACACCATCGTGCTCGGCTTGCTCGCAATCGGCGCCGCTCTGTTCAACTATCGCGATCACCCGGGCGGCATTTATGATTTCGTCCCCCGGGTGTGGTCGAAGCTCATACTCGCGACGGCGGGAGTGAAGGTCCACGTTCACAATCTCGAGCGGGCGCGCACCGGCGAGCCGAGGATTTTCGTAGCCAACCACGTCAGCTGGTTCGACGTCACGACACTCGCATCGTTTCTTCCGTGGCCGAAGTTCGTCGCCAAGTCGGAGCTGTTCAAAGTTCCGGTCTTTGGTTGGGCGATCCGCTCCGTCGGAATGGTCGAGCTCCAGCGCGATAACAGAAAGCAGGCGTTCGAGTCCTATAAATTCGCCGCGTCCCAGATTGCGAAGGGTACGTCGGTCGTCGTCTTCCCCGAGGGGACGCGCGGTCTGGACTACACCATCCGCCCTTTCAAGAAAGGGCCATTCGTCCTCGCCGTCGCCGCCGGCGTTCCGATCGTGCCGATAATCACCCACGGAACGATGGAGACTATTCGGAAGCACGAGATCATCGTCCGCTCGGGCAGGGTTGATGTACATTTGCTCGAGCCGATTCCCACCGCCGGACTCGGTTATGACGACCGCGATGCGCTGATGGCGACGGTGCGCGACCGGATGGTGACGGCGATGCGCGAGCTGTATGGAGTGGAGTCGCCACCGGCGCGCATCAAGCAGTCTGAAAGTGACAAGCTCTAAGCCAAATAAACGACCATACCGAAATGCCGACGATCATTGAAATCAAAGCGCGCGAGATTCTCGACAGCCGCGGGAATCCAACAATCGAAGCAGATGTCACGCTCGACTCCGGAGTGATGGGCCGAGCGGCGGTGCCGAGCGGCGCCTCCACCGGCGAGCACGAAGCGCTCGAGCTGCGCGATGGCGACAAAAAACGATACCTCGGCAAGGGCGTAGAGAAAGCTGTGCGCAGCGTCGAGGAGCGGATCAGTCCCGCTCTCGCCGGGATGACCGCTTCCGATCAGATGGCAATCGACCGCGCTATGATCGAGCTCGACGGCACCGCCAACAAGGGGAAGCTCGGCGCGAACGCGATTCTCGCCGTATCACTCGCCAACGCCCGCGCCGCCGCGGCGGAGCTTGGTCAGCCGCTCTACCGCTACCTCGGCGGGCCGATGGCGCGCACGCTGCCCGTTCCGATGATGAACATCCTCAACGGCGGCGCGCACGCAACGAACACGGTGGATTTTCAGGAGTATATGATCGTCCCCATCGGCGCGACGACGTTTGCGCAGGCACTACAGATGGGCGCGGAGGTTTTCCACGCTCTCAAGAAAGTTCTGGTGAAGAGAAAGCTTTCCACCGGCGTCGGCGACGAGGGTGGTTTTGCTCCCGATCTCAAGAACGATGAAGAAGCGCTGAAGATGGTGATCGAGGCGATCGAATCCGCCGGTTATGCACCCGGGAAGGAGATCGCCATCGCGCTCGACCCCGCCGCGTCGGAGCTTTTCAAGAAGGGCACTTACACCTTCAAGAAGAGCGGAGCCGGCGCATTGACCTCCGCGGGAATGGTTGAGCTCTATGCGAAGTGGATCGACAAGTACCCGATCGTCTCCATCGAAGACGGACTTGCTGAAGATGATTGGGATGGATGGACGAAGCTCACCGCCGCAATCGGAGACAGGGTACAGCTTGTCGGCGACGATCTGTTCGTCACCAACACGGAGCGACTCGCGCGTGGAATCGAAGGCGACGTCGCGAACGCGATACTCATCAAGCTGAATCAGATCGGCACTCTCACCGAGACACTCGAGGCGATCGAGATGGCACGGGCGAACGGGTATCAGTCCGTCATCTCTCATCGCTCCGGCGAGACGGAGGACACCTTCATCGCCGACCTCGCCGTCGCCACCGGCGCCGGCCAGATCAAGACCGGCTCGGCTAGCCGCACCGATCGCGTCGCGAAGTACAATCAGCTCCTGCGCATCGAGGAAGAGCTCGGCGACGTGGCCGAGTATCCGGGCGGGTCCATCTACGGACTGTAGAGCCAGCGGGTGCTGAAGAAACTCGTCTGGATTCTCGTCATCGCCGGCGCGCTGGCATTCGCGCTGCAGGGTGGGGAGTACTCGACGGCCGATCTCTACCGTCAGTTCCGGCACAAGCGGACGCTGGCGCGGAGCGTGGACTCCCTGCAGAAGCTCGTTGATTCGCTGGGGCGCTTTTCGAGTCTGGTGCGAACCGACTCGACGACTCAGGAGCGAATCGCGCGCGAGGAGTTTGGAATGATTCGCGGCGATAAGGAAATACTTTACCGCTTCGGAGATCCCGACAGCACGAAGGGGAAGTAGAGCAGAATGACGGAACGGACGGCGACACTCACCCAACGAAGCGACAAGCTGACCACCCGCCGTGCGAAGGACACCGACGCGTGGGGGATCAAGGCGCTCATCGACCGCCACGTCGCGAGCGGAACCCTGCTGCCGCGCACGCTCGATTTCATCTCCGATTATTGCCACGAATTCATCGTCGCCGTGAGCGGCGAGGAGATCGTGGGCTGCGTTCATCTCGATGAATACGCGCCGAGCCTCGCCGAGTTGAGGTCACTGGCCGTTCATCCCGATTGGCAGGGGAAGGGAGTCGGCCGCGCGCTCGTGCTGGCGACGGAGAAGCTGGCCACAGCGCGCGGGTATGCGACGCTGTTCGCGGTGAGCAACGACGAGGAGTTTTTTCGCCGATTCGGATTCGAAAAGCGGCACATCCCCGAGCTGGATCTGGAGCGAAGTGAAGTCAGCCGGTTCAAGGGCGTGCACGCGAGGGAATTGAGCGCCGTTTCGCCTTGACTTGACCCTTTGCCGGGCTAGATTCCTCCTCTCATCGCGGGGTGGAGCAGCCTGGTAGCTCGTCGGGCTCATAACCCGAAGGTCGCGGGTTCAAATCCCGCCCCCGCCATAGTGAAGCGGCCGTCCCGAAAGGGCCGGCCGTTTTATATTTCGACCACAAATCTTTGGCAGGATAGCTCAGCTGGTTAGAGCACGGCACTCATAATGCCGGGGTCGCGGGTTCGAGTCCCGCTCCTGCTATAGCACAAACCCCTCTACTGTCTATGACTTAGAGGGGGCTTCGTTTTTATTGTAGCGATGGTCCCTCATCGTGTAACCCTCAAAAATCTTGTGTCCGTTCTCGACCATTGTTTTACGGCCGCGCGCCCGATTGTGGTCATGTCGAATGATAGTCAAGGCGGCGTTCCGCCATCGACGTTCGTATCGAAGTAGGCCGCTATGGACCATTGTGCAGCATCGTGCACCATGGCATCGAGGACAGGTTTGCGGGTCACGGGCGCTGCGACTTCGCGTATGGCCGACTTGACGGCGACGAGGACCTTCTCCGGATAATGCCCGAGATCCCTCATCTGTTGGGAGTATTCCGCGACGGCGCACTGGAGTTTTCGCCGGTGCGCGACCGACAAAGAGTCATCATCGGCGGGGGCGGAGCCAGAGGCGCCAGCTGCTTCGTCGTCGCATCCGGTGCCGCATCTGGATTGAATCGCGTCGCGCGTGACGGACGCGAGTGTTGCAAGTCGAATCTCCGGCGAGAGTCTTGACGTCTGCGGGATGGCGACCAGGAGCGGTTGCGTCCCCGGGATCGGCTCCGAGATCATTGTCATGGTTCCGTCCGCATTTGAATGATGGTGAGGATGCTTGCCGAGCCTGATTCAGTTCCCCTTACGCAGCTGCCCGGGGCTCTCGATCTTTCGTCGACCATCCCAGGATATTGTATAGGGGGCAGTACCCGAATATCCCCGTGAAGAGCGGGAGCAGGCCAAGGTATCCCCAGGCTGTCTTGGGCCCGAGCGCGACAAGCGCGAGAAGCGTGACTCCAAGCGCCACTCGGATCCAGCGGTCAAAAGTGCCGATGTTCTTCGACATAACAGCTCCGTGCTGAGATGATAGTTGCTCACTGCGCAGTCGTACCGGTGCACAATACCAATATTGCCGCACGCGGCAGTCATCCTCTGTAGGGGTTTACCGGAAGCGTGATCGGGGATTGCCCTCTCGGACAAGCACATTCGCCGGATTGCCCGGTCCGAGTTGGCAGCATCGTTCATGCGGCGGGCACAGATACATCGGATGCTGGTGATGGAGGGCTCGCGCTATGACGCCGAGCGCCAAACCAAATCCACGTTGCTACGAAGGCATAAATGGGTGCCATGACCATCACGGCCAACAGCGCAACGCCGAGGGGAAGGAGCATACCGCCGGACTCTTTTCCTATCGTCCAAATTAATTTGACAATCAGTAAGACGGCGACCCACAACATCGCCAATTGGCCGACGTGAAGCCGTGCGATAGTCGCCTTTTTTCATTGGGTTTGTTCCTCGATGAGGATGATCGGGCTAAATTGCATCATGGCAAAGAAGCCGAAGGAGAAGCGCCTCGACGTAAACGAGAACGCCTTCCGCATCATGGAGGAATCCTCGCGGGAGAAGCCGCGCTCCAAAGATTCGATAGCGCGGCCTTCTACGAAAGCGCCGAAGAAAAAGCGCCTCGACGTAAACGAGAACGCCTTCCGCATCATGGAGGAATCCAGGCGAGAGAAGCCGCGCTCCGAAGATCCGATAGCGCGGCCTTCTACGAAAGCGCCGAAGAAAAAGCGCCCGACAAAGCGGGGATAGTTTCTTCGATTTTCGGCGCCTCGTAGTCATCGGGGAACGGAAGCATCAGGTTCCCGTCAACGGCAGGATACTCCCTGTCGAGAAGATCCATAAAGACGTACAAGTTGGGGGCGTACTTCATCAGTCGGAAATGGCAGTTTCATTTGCGAGCGGTTCGGGGTATCGCGGCCGACCGTGACCTGTTGGCTCGACCGATATGAGGCGGAAGGTCTCGGCGGTCTCTTGAGAGTTGTCGCTCCAGAAGGGACGAGCGACGCTACCCACGCGTGGCCGAAACAATCAACCACGACGTGCGCGCGTTCGGGCGGATTTCCTGGCCGCAGTCGATCTCTGCGCCGCGGTGCGCTTCCTTGCGCTCAAACGCGCCTGTCTGGCGAGCGCCCCACGCGATGCCGCTGAGTGTCCCTCCCTCCGTAACGCCCCACTCACTGCGATGGAGCGCGTCCTCGAGACTTTCCGTTTTGCGGCTCGGCTCGCTTTTGCCGTCTCCCGTGCGGCCTGCTTCCGAGTGGGCGCTGAAGCGGCGCCTTTTCTGGGGGCACGAAGTTTCACGCCTGCACTCCGCGCTTTGGACAATCCGATTGCGATTGCCTGTTTGGTCGATCGCGCACCGTGCTTGCCCTCACGCACATGATGCATCTCCTCGCGAACGAATTCCCCCGCTTGAGTCGATGGGGACTTCCCCTGGCGGGCGTCTTTTTTCGCCCGCTTGATTGTCTCTGCTTCCGGCACGCTTCCTCCCATTGGCTGCGACTCAGCGCACGCCGAGTCTCGGCGATTAGCCCGCTGCTACTCCTGCGGCAACTCGTAACGACGCACGGAACGGACCGCATCATTGATTTCAACCAATGAACCGAATGCGCTGAACAGCGCCTACGCCGCCTTTTCTTAGCGGCGGCATGTCGCTTGCTGCCTTCGCTTCCAGACCATTGAGTTACACAGACGGAGATTTGAGAGGTTTTGATGGAGAGGGAGATGATTCTCGATTCGCGTTCAGGGCGTCACCGAACAGTACACCGCAGCGCCGAACCGCTGGCTGCGCGATTGCGCAACGCCGCGCATCCGCTCGGATCGGCGGCCGATCTCAACCCGTTGCTCGACGCTATTGGCGACGCGCGTTTCGTGCTCCTTGGTGAGGCGACGCATGGTACTTCGGAGTTCTATACGTGGCGAACGGAGATCTCCAGGCGGCTCATTAGGGAGAAGGGCTTCAGCTTCATCGCCGTGGAAGGCGATTGGCCCGACTGCTACCGGGTCAATCGTTACGTGAAATGGCTGGGGGACGCCGGCTCGAGTGCCGAGGAGGTTCTACATGCATTCGCGCGTTGGCCCACGTGGATGTGGGCGGATCGTGAAATCGTCGAGCTCACACAATGGCTTCGATCAACCAGACACGAGCGGCCTTCCGCTGGGTCTGTTCGGCGCGAGCACCGGTGGGGCCGCTGCCCTCGTTGCGGCGACAAAACGACCGGCGCGCGTGGGTGCCGTTGTCTCGCGGAGTGGGCGCCCCGACCTCGCAGATGAGGCGCTGCCGCTCGTCGCGGCG
>JBKJHG010000113.1:0-5587 GCA_046599115.1 Gemmatimonadaceae bacterium | reverse complement strand
CGCGACGCCGTTGATATCAAGTCCACCGGTGGCCGTGGTCGTCAACTCGGCGGTGGTCTGAGGATAGCGATGAACGTCAGAAAGGAACGCCTGAGCTGCCGTCTGAATATTTGTCAGGTCGGATGCGAGTCGTCCCACCTCACCCTTCGAAATCTGGCTGTTGAGAGCGGGGAGAAGGACTGCAGCCATGATCGCGATGATCGCGAGAGTAACCAGTACCTCGGCAAGCGTGAATCCTCTGCGTTCGCTGCGGCGACGCGACTCCGAAAGGTTCGGCTTGATTCGATGGATCGGAAACATTCTGCCTCTTGGTTGTTGACGCGGTGACTCGATCTAAGGGACGAACCTAATCAGAGGGTGTAACGGCGGGATTACACCTTACTCCCAACCCGTTATTCGCCGACTTCCGACAGCACGACCCCGTCACCACGCCGTTATATTGGTGGCTTAATGGCCTCTACGTACACGGTACTCCTACTCGGCCCACCAGCAGTCCGGGATTCAAACGGAACGCTGCTCACGAAGCTTGCATCGGGCAAGCCGCTGGCTCTGCTCGCCTATCTTCTGGTCGAAGGCCCCACTCCGCGCGATGAGATCGTCGCCCTGCTTTGGGATGACACGCCCGAAACGCGCGCCCGGAATGCTTTTCGGCAGGCGCTGCATCGCCTTCGCTCGGCTTTGGGCGAGAATGTGGTACCTCACGATTCGAATCTGCTTTCTGTCTCCTCGGAGTCGGGTCTGATAACCGACGTTGCCCTTTTCGAAAAAGCGCTCGCCGACGGAGACGTCGAAGGGGCGATCGCCGGGTACCGGGGGGATTTTCTCGCCGGAATGGATGTGCGCGCTCGGCCCTTCGAACAGTGGCAGCTCGATAAGCGCAAGCAATTCAACGCGAGGTTCAGAGACGCACTCTCCGCAGCCATTACCGCCGATCTGAGATCGGGCGCCAACACCCGCGCGGTCGAGCGAGCGTCGAAAATCGTCCAATCGGGACCACTCGACGCAAATGCCGCAATTTTATACGCGACGGCACTGCTCGGCACCGGCAGACGCATCGAGGCCCTTCACTCCGTTGAAGCGTTCGTCGAACGATACCGCAGCGAATTGGAAACTCCTCCGCCGGCGGCGGTGCGCGAGCTCCTCGTCCGGCTCCGCCGTCCACCTTCATCTTCAAGGCCGGAAACGGAAGCGGCTGACCATACCAGCTTCGTCGGCCGAGCGCGGGAATTGGGGACGCTGATGTCGAAGTTCACGGAGCTAGAACGCGGCTTGAGTGCGACGGTCCTTTTGGAGGGCGACACCGGATCTGGAAAGACTCGTCTGCTCGATGAGTTCTTATCGCGCGCGTCCGACACGCGGCCGTGCCTGACCCTGTTTGCGAGAGAGCGCGCGAGCGAGCGCAGCGTTCCCTACGCGTCCATCGCCGAAGCTCTCCGCGCTTCGCTCGACGCGCCGGGCCTTGCCGGAACCAGTCAGCATCTCCTGGCAGAAGCGGCGCGGCTGCTCCCCCAGCTGCGCGATCAGTTCTCCCTGCCGGCGGTGAGCGACGTGACCGACGACACGAGCCGGCTGCGTTTTTTCGAGGGCGTCGCTGCGCTGCTAGAGTCCGTCGCCTACGAACAACACGTCTGCCTAGTGCTGGACGACTTTCACAATTGCGATGAAGCCACCTTCGATCTCGTCGCATATCTCGTCGAGCGGCTTCGCTCGGCGGGAGTGCTGTTCGTTCTTTCGGCGCGGCCCGTTGCGGCATTCACCGAAATGCGGTCGCGGCTGCTCGACCGGTATTCGCGGAGCGCAAAAGCGGAAGGCAGTTCGCGATCGGTGACGCTCATCGAGCTGCCCCCTCTCGATCCGGAGGCTGCACTCGAGCTCGCACGCCAGGATGCTGGCGTGGCAGACGCGACGACTCTTGGCGAGATCGTCGCCATCGCAGGTGGAAATCCGGCGAGAATCATCGAGGTCGCAAGGCGCGCGTCCACTGGGCAGGGATTGGCCGATCCGCCCATACCAATCCGTAACATTGTATGGGCACGGCTCCAGCAATGCACGCAGCAGCAACAGCGATTGTACGTCGCTTCGGCGCTGCTCGGCCGTCCGGCGGGAGTGCGCCTGCTCGCCGCGTGCGCCCACGTTGGCGAGGCGGCGGCCCTCGATGCCGCAGCCGCATTGGAACGGCTCGGCCTCCTCGTTCAATCGCCTGGTGGCCTGTTGCCTGCTCACGATTTCGCCGAGGAGATCGCCGCGGACGGAACCGGACTGGCGGGACGCGCATTGCTCGCCGCGTGGGCCGCCGAAGCTGTCGAAAGCGATGGATCGGGAACCGACGCCGAACTTGCGACGCTTTTTGATTTCGCGGGCGAGAAGGAAAAAGTGTTCAAGTATTCGAGGAGGGCTGGATACGCGCTTCTCGGAAGTGGAGCGGTGGACGCCGCGCAGCGTTTTTTTGAAGTGGCGTACTCCAACTCCTCGTCGGAGCTCGAGCGGCGGGAGATTTCGTCTCTCGTCTCGACAATCGGCGGAGGGGTGCGGCGGCTTCCCGGCGAAGTCGAACAACCGGCGGTGCCGGGGGAAGCGCAATCGGCGGAGGAAAAAAGCGTGGGGTCGCCGCAAGCGGTGGGAGAGGCGGGCGGACTGCCACCCCGAGAGGCGACGGCTCCGACGGAACGCGAGGATGCAGTGGAATTGGATCACTCGGCTCCGACACGCACGCCGCACACCTCCGGGATGAGTCGCCGGGTTCCTCTTGGCATCGTGGCTGGCCTTTTGGCAGCCGCGTTGTTCGCGATAGTTTGGCGGACCGCCAGGGGTCCGACTGGCGCGCTGGGAACGTCGCTCTCCGACACGCTGGTGGTGGCGCAAGAGCTCAGCCCGCGCAACATCGCCGTCGGCTTCACGACCGGACCGATTGGAACTCCCATCGAGATCCTGAATGGAGCGACCAGACTCGGCGCGTCGGCGAGCTGGATCGATTCGGTTCGCCCGCCGTGGATCAACCCTCTTCTTTCGCCCGATCGAAGGTTCGTTTCCCTAGAGCGAATGACCGGCGACGGATCTGATCTCTACGTCATCAGCATCGGAAGACTGGACACGGTTCCCTTGGCGCGAATGCCCGGCGACGACATCTCGTACGGATGGTCCCCTGACAGCAGATGGCTGCTCGCGACGCACGGCGGAGCACGTCCGGATGGCACTTACTCGTCAAGTCTTTTCGCCTATTCCCTGCGGGACACGGCAACACGGATTCCGCTCGATACGATTTCCTCGCACGCAGTCGTGGACGCCGCGTGGTCTCCCGGCGGAACGCACATCGCGTGGATCGCGAGAGTTGGCGCTCAGCGTCAACAGGATCTGTTCGTCAGCGACGCGGATGGCGGCAATCAGGTGAATCTGAGCGACAATCCATCGGAGGAGTACGGCATAGCCTGGTCTCCGACCGGTCGAACGATTGCGTTCACCAGCGAGAGAACGGGCCGCGCCGAGCTATACTCCATCGATCTGGCGACACGAAAGCTGCGACGGCTCACGTGGGACGGGGCGCATTCCGACCACGCCGCCTATTCTCCCGACGGTCGCTGGCTCGCATACGAATCCACGCGCGGCGGTAACCCCTCCGTCTATGTAATGCCCGCATACGGCGGCACCGGACGATTGGTCGCGGCCGCTCCGATGCGGATCGCTCTTATCGGCTGGCGTGGGCGTGAAGTTCCGTATGTAGAGAGTCTCGCAATCGAGCATCGGGACCTGTCGGGCGCGATGGATACGGCGACGTTACTCGTGCACTCGATGGATGTGCACGGCCGTCCTATCGAGTTCCCAGGCATTCGCGTGGCCTCGCTTGATCCCGCTCTCGTTCGAATCGAGTCGGCTGACCCGCCATCCCAGGGCGACTCGGGCACTTACAAGGTTCGCGTCACCGCGCTCGCCGACGGACTCGCGCGAATAGTGGCAACGACCGGCGGTTGGCGCGCCGATACTGTATTCGTTCCGGTGGGCCAACAACTGCTCACGCTGCTGGACGAACGGTGGGAAGGGGGACTTCTGAGGGCGTCGTGGATTTCGCTCGGCACACCGCGCGCTGCGGTCGAGCCCGGCGTCGGCGAGGGGTCGTCTCGAGGACTGGTAACATTCAGCGGACGCGAGTGGGAGAGCGGAGTCCTCAGCAACACGATATTCCCTATTCGCGGAGGATTGGCGGCGGAGACTTGGGTAAGGGCGCCGTTCACCGGCGCAGCAGTGGCAGGTCGATCCTTTTCATTCGCACTCGTGGCGGCCGATCCGGTGGGCGCTCCCGACTCAACGGCGCCGCAGTTTTTGCGACTGGCTACGCTCTCGTGGCTGAGTGAATCCGCACGAATGAGCTACAGCGTCGGACGGGAAATCCGCACCGAGCCGGTGGGCGCTCTTGGCAACAACTCGAACCACGTCATCCGGATGGTGGTCGAGCCCGACCGAACCGTCGCGTTTTTCGTTGACGGCGTCCAGCGCTGGCGCTCCACCGCCACGTTACAGACAACAGGCGGAAACTCACGCGCTCAGCTTTGGATTGCTGGCCGCGGAACGGGAAGCGAAGTCGCGTTCGATGACGTATCAGTCACGCTCGGCGCAAATCCGACAAGGCAATCGATCAGCGGCGCTGTGCACCGATGAATTTGGTCATTTCGCTGCGTGTGCTGGACGCAACCGAGACGAGCACGCGAGCAGTCATCAGCGCACGGCCGGAATCGCCCGCCGCGAGGAGCAATGCGGGCAGGCGCTCGGCGATCGCTTCGACCTCAGGCGAGAGGACTGTTTTCTTTGGGCCCCCGCCCCTCCACGAGCGAATCGGGCCGTTGCCGACCTCAACGTACTTCTCCCCGAGTCTCGCCGCGCCGAGAGGATCGCCACGGAGCGCGAGAGTATCCATCGTCAGGGAGTACAAGCGCGCGGGTCCGGCGTACTCCCGGTCCGTCGCCGTCGTCAGCATTCGCGCCGCGTAGACGGTCTCTCCTCGCGACAGCGCGATTTGACCGCGATAGAAGTAACTCAGCCCGAACGTGGGTGCATAGGTGATGGCGGAGTCTATCTGGGCGATGGCATTTGTTGTGTCGTGCAATGTCAGATAAACGTTGGCGGCGAGGAGGCGGGCGTCGGGGCGGCGGGGACTCATTCGCACGGCGCGCAGCAGCTCCTTTTGTGCGCTTCGCACGTAAGTCGTGTCGAGATAAAAGATGCCTGCCAAAAGCCGAAAGCGGCCGTCGTCCACATATACGCGGTCGTCGAGCGGATTACGTGCGATGGAACGTTTACCCTCTATCATCCCCCGCCTAAACGCCAAGTCAAACTCCCTGCCGAGCACCGGATTGGCTCGTGCGGCGGGGAAAAGCCCGCTCGAGCTGCGCAGGAACCGATAGTACAGCGGGAAAGTGTGGAACGTCTGCGGGGCGGAGGAATTCATCACGCGGTTGTATGCCGCAAGTCGAACTTCGAATGGTCCGCCGGAAACAGCGGTGTTAAGGTTGCGCGCGGTTGTGAACGGCACGACGCCGTGGAGGTAAATGGTCAATGCCAGCACCGCGACGGAAGCCCATACAATCATTCTTGTTTG
>JBKJHG010000044.1:0-9084 GCA_046599115.1 Gemmatimonadaceae bacterium | reverse complement strand
CGTTCGGATGGCATCACTGTTCTTTCACCGGTTGCGACCGCCAGAGGCTTCGGCTTGAGAGACAGAGTAAATACCGATCCTTGACCTTCCACGCTTTTCACCGTCAATGTGAATCCGAGCAGCTCGGCCAACGACTGCGAAATTGGAAGCCCCAGTCCTGTTCCCCCATAGCGGCGCGACGTGCTCTCTTCTGCCTGTTCGAACGGTTGAAAGATTGCCGCGATGCGCGATTCGGGAATTCCGATTCCACTGTCACGAACGCGAATTTCCAACGGGGTTCCGCTCGCATCCGCTTCGAGGCTGACGGTGATGTTGCCCGCGTCCGTGAACTTGACCGCGTTGCCGACGAGATTGAGGAGAATCTGCTGGATCTTGACGGGATCGGTCTTTATGGAACTGACGAAGTCGGGAATCTCCGCCACGAGAGAGACGTTTTTCTCACTGAGCTGCGTCCCGAACTCCTCGACCACGTGCCTCACGACTTCGTCCAGGCGTACCGGAATGGCGTCCCCTTCCATCTTTCCGGCTTCGATTTTGGACAGATCGAGAATGTCGTTGATGAGCGCGAGAAGATTTATCCCATTCCGATGCACGCGCTCGAGAAACCCAAGGTCTTCGGAGCTAAAATTCCCCGCCTTGTTCCGGCGGAGCACATTGGCGAATCCGATGATCGAGTTTAGCGGAGTACGCAGCTCGTGGCTCATCCGTGCCAGGAAATCGCTTTTCGCCTTGCTCGCGGCCTGCGCTTCCTCAACTCCGCGACGGAGAGCGGTCTCCGCCCATTTTTGCTCGGTGATGTCCCGGAATCCCACAACCGCCCCCGGCCTTCCGTCTCTGTCCAGCATCGGATTCACCGAGTACTCCACCGGGATCGGCTTCCGGTCCTTCGTCCAGATTATCTCGTTGGTAAACGTTCCGCTGGCGGCTCCACTCGCAACGCGGTACATCGGACAATCTTCAGCCGCATAGGGGGAACCGTCCTCGTGGCTGTAATGGATCGTCGAGTGCGCGTCGCGACCGACGAGATCCTCGGTCGAGTATCCGAGAAGGTTAGCCATCGCCCTGTTGACGAAGGTGATCGATCCATCGGCGTTGAGGCCATAGAGACCGTCGCTCGTTGAATCGATCAGCGATCGGACGTACTTGGCCGAGCGCCGCATCTCGCCCAGCACGTGCAGAGTGCGGCTCGTGAGCAGCACCGCGAGTAGAGCGAGAACGGCGGCTATTGCGACGGCTGCTCCGCCCACTACCTTGGCGCGGTGCAGGCTTTTGCGCTCTTGAACCGTGCGGTCGGCGAGCAAGCGGTCTTCCCTCGCCCGCATCCCGCCGACCGCGGTGCGAAGCGAATCCATCAGCGGCTTTCCGGGCCCTTCACCAACGAAACGCGCGGCCGCCTCGGCACCTTCGTCGCGGCGGATCTCGATCGATCGTGCGAGTGCGTCAAGGCGGCGGTTGGCGATTGCGCCCAGCATCGCGGCCGTGCGTGTTTGTGCGGGGTCGTGCACCAGGTTCCGCAGCTGGTTTAGCCGCGGCGCGACCGATGCGGCCGCTTGTCTCTCCTGATCCAGGTAGGACTGACGGCCGGTGATCAGATAGCCGCGCTGTCCCGATTCGGCTTCATCCATCGTCACCAGGAAGCCGTCGAGGGAGCGGAGAACATCGTACGTATGCGTTACCATGCGTCGCGAACCTGCCAGCTCCGTTATCGTGTTCTCCCCGATCAGCGCGGCAAACGAGAAAATGATCAACGCGGAGAGCGTGGCTCCGCTTGCAAAACGTCTCGTCTTCCGTGTGTCGCCGGCGAAGGCGGTTTCAGGTTCCATTGCAGACTTCTCCATCAGTATCTCTCTGGAATGCGGCGACCGGCCCACCCGCTCGCTTGCCCGCCAACGGTGCCCGGCAAGAAAGTAAATTTCGCAGCCATTCGTGGGCGAGTGTACACTATTCGTATGAATGTAGCTCGTTTATCAATGAGGTCGGCGATCCCGTGATGCCGTGGCGCTTGTCCCGCGTAGCTGCGGGCTGATGCCGACACGCGTTCTGCTCATCGACGACCAGGAAGACATTCGTGAGCTGGCGACCGTCGTTCTCGAGATGGACGGGGAGTTTTCCGTGATGACCGCGGCGGGCGGGGAAGAGGGTATTGCCGCGGCGAAATCGTCCGCCCCCGATCTGATTTTGCTCGACGTGATGATGCCGGAGATGTCCGGTACCGAAGTCTTCGCCCATCTCCGCGCAGACAGCTCGACCCAGAAAATTCCGGTGGTATTTCTCACCGGTAGAGCGGACCGGGACAGCAAGGCGCTGCTCGAGTCCGGGGCGGCGGGGGTGATCGCCAAGCCCTTCAATCCTTCGTCGCTTGCGGCTGAGTTGTCGCGCATCGCTTCGCAAAGGCTCGCCCGATGACGACACCGCAGATTCTCACGATGTCGCTCGACCCAGGCCTCGCGGCATTGCTGCGCGAGTGTCTTCCATCGGCAAAGGTAGTTGCCGTTGCTGGTAGCGCGGCCGCCGAAGCCGAGCTGGCGCGCTCCAGTTTTGCGGTGGTCGTCATTAACGACGTCATGGAGGAGGCGGGAAGCGAGCGACTGATTGAGTTCGTAGGCGCCGTAGGAGCGTTGCACCGACCGAAAATCATCTATTGCGCGTCGGCCAGTCGCGGGCAGGCGGCGCTGGAGAATCTGCTCGCTCGCGGAGCGATCGCCCAGCTGCTCGTGGCCCCGGTAGATCGTGACGAGCTGCTGCGCCACGTGTCGCGCCTCGCAGGTGTCGCTGTAAAGCAAGCGGATCCCGTCGTCCCCAACGCCGGAAATGCGTTAGCCGCCGTGTGGGAAAAATTTCGTGAAGCGACGATGCGGCGCGTGGACGTGCTCGACGCGGCGATTCTTCTGCTCCTCGAGAATCAGCTCGACGACGATCACCGTGCATCCGCCGAACGTGAAGCACACAAGCTCGCCGGCTCCGCGGGAACGTTCGGGTTTCCCGAGACATCTCGGCTCGCGCGCGGCGTCGAGATCCGATTCGCCTGTCGCGAGCTTTCGCCTCCGGACGCGGTCGCGCTTTCGGAGAACGTCATCGCGATACGCCGGGATCTCGACGGAACTCCCGCACAGAGCGCGCAACAGGCGACGCGGGAAGATGTGTCACAGCTGGTGTTGATCGTCGGGCCCGATCGCGATCTCACCGAGCGGGTCACGATGGAGGCTGAGGGCCGGGGTCTGCGGACTGTCAGCGCCGAAACGATCGACCTGGCGTTGACGGCGATAGACCGGGAGCTGCCCTCGATCGCGCTCATTAATCTCGGAAATGGAGACGACCGCGACGCCGGATGCGGTCTGGTGTTTCGGCTTGGGCGGATGGCAGTCCCAATCCCCGCGGTCGTGCTCGCGTCGGGTGGCGCGCTCGAATCGCGAGTCGACGTCGCGCGCGCCGGCGGTCGCAGATTCCTGGAACAGCCTGCTTCGCCGACGGTGATCGTGGACACGATCGTCGAAGTGCTTTCGTCGGGACGCGGCAGCACGGCGAGCATTTTGGCGGTGGACGACGACAGTCAGATATTGGCGGCGTTGCGCGCATTGCTCGAGCCGGCGGGGATGAATGTGACGACGCTCGACGATCCGGCGCGTTTCTGGTCGGTGTTGGAGGAATCGAACCCGGATCTCGTGATACTCGATGTAGACATGCCGCGAATCACCGGATTAGAGCTCTGCCGAGTGATCCGCAATGATCGGCGGTGGAGTCACCTGCCAGTCGTGTTTCTTACATCGCGAACGGACGTTAACACTGTACGCCGCGCATTCGAGGCCGGCGCCGATGACCACGTCGGTAAGCCGCTCGTCAGCGCGGAGCTGCTGATGCGCGTGAGAAACCGCCTCGAGCGTGTGCGGCTCGACAGAGAGATGGCTGAAGTGGATTTCCTCACCGGGGTCGCGAGCAGGCGAAAGTTTACCGATCTCTTCCACCGGCTTCTCGGGCTGGCGCGCCGGAAGAACGATCCGATCACCGTCGCCGTTCTCGACGTCGATCGTTTTAAGCTGATAAACGACACTCACGGCCACGGCGCCGGAGACGACGTATTGCGGGGCGTCGGCTCACTGCTGTCGAAGTGGCTTCGCGCTGAGGACGTCGTCGGCAGATGGGGCGGAGAGGAGTTCGTTCTGGCGATGTACGGAACGGGGAAGATCGATGCTGCGCGCCGTCTCACCTCGATGCTCCAGTCACTCGCCGTCTCACGCTTTCGCACCGATGGAGGCGAGATAACGGTGACCGCCAGCATCGGCGTAGCTGAATTCCCCGCTGACGGCGCAGATCTCACCGCACTTCACGGCGTCGCCGACACAGCGATGTACCGCGCCAAGACGGAAGGACGAAACCGCGTGGCGATCGCGGGGGGCGAAGAAGTGGGCGTGGCGCCGGTGGACGTCGTCATCGTGGACGACGACGTCGCTCTGGTGGGGCTGCTCAAGCACAATCTCGAGAGCCGTGGACTCAGTGTGATGGCATTCGGCGACGGAGAATCGGCTGCGACGGAGCTTGGTGGCCCGCGACCGACGGTCGTCGCCCGCGTCATTCTGCTCGATGTCGATCTTCCCACGCTAAATGGAATCGACGTCCTCGGCCGGTTGGCGAGGCACGGCGCCACTATCCGCTCAAAGGTGATAATGCTCACTGGCCGCAGCGGCGATGCCGACGTGCTCGCCGCGCTCAAGCTCGGCGCGAGGGATCACGTCGCCAAGCCGTTCTCGATAGCCGTGCTGCTTCAAAAAGTGGAAACACTGCTCGCTGGTGAATCAGGGTGATCAGCAGGGAGCTGCTCGACAAATTGATGTACGCAGAGCTGGCAATTTTGATCGCCTCGCTCTCGATGCTGTTCTCTCACGGAGTCTGGCTTTTCTTTGCCGACCGGAGACGCGAACGGCTGACCACCGAGGCGCGCCGCCGGCTCTCACTCGCGCTATCCGAGGAGTCAGTGTCCCCGTTGGACGCGTCTTTTTTCAACGGGCTTCCGAAGGGCGTCAAGACAACGGTGTTCCTCGAGCTGGCGCGAAACCTTGCGGGAGAAAAGAAGGAGCAGCTTCGCGGGATCGCCCGGGCCAGCGGCTTCATCACAGACGCGCGCCGGCTCACGCGCAGCTGGTTCTGGAGGAATCGGCTGCGTGGTGCGCGCATTCTGGCTCAGATCGGCCAGCCCGATCCGGTGATGCGCACCCTGCTTCGCGATCCGAATCTTGCCGTCAGGGCGCAGGCGGCGGAGTGGGCGGCGCTCCATCCAACTCCGGCAATCGTCGACGAGCTGCTCGAAGCGCTGGGGGAGCCGCTTACCGAAGCGCGTTTTGCAGTTGAAGACGCGCTCCTGCAGATGGGCGCCGGCATCGTACCGCAGCTCGGCGAATTCCTGAAGCTGCGAAGCGGTGCGGCGGCGGAGGCGGGCCTCGGTCTAGCCGCCGCGATTGGTGACGGGCGGCTTCTCGAGGCGGCGCTGAATCATTCGGGCGCGGCGGAGCCGGAGGTGAAATGCGCCGCGGTCGGATTGCTTGCCGCCATCGGCGGATCCGCCGCCTCTGAAAGGCTCGGAGCATTGCTCGACGACGGTGACGGAGGTGTGCGCGCTGCGGCGGCAGCCGGGGTGGGGAGACTTAAAGATTGGGTTTGGGCCCCGCGACTCGGCAGACTTCTCTCTGATCCCGAGTGGCGGGTGAGGCGCGACGCCGCGTTCGGCCTTCGCGAGATCGGCGGACCCGGGGTGCTCCTGCTGCGGCGTGCCGCTGGATCCAGCGATCGAAACGCCGCCGAGATAGCGCAGCTCGCGCTCGACGTCCCCGCGGGGGCGAGATGACTGCGGACCTGTCGCGCGAAGTCGGCCTCGTGTTGGTACGGGCGGATCTGTTCGTGCTCGCGTATTTCCTGCTCGTCAATGGATGGTATGCAGTCCTGCTCGTGAGCGCGTATCTCGAGATGCGCCGCCACCTGCTCGTCATTGCCGACGAGAGCCGGTGGCGTCTTCTGAGGTCATCGCTCGCCCCAACGATTTCCGTGTTGGCGCCCGCGTACAACGAAGAGGCGACGATCGAGGCGAGCTTGCACGCGCTCCTCGCCCTCCAGTATCCGAACCTCGAGGTATTGGTGATCAACGACGGCTCGAAGGACAGCACGGTCGCTGTGCTGCAGGAGAAATTCGATCTCGTTCGCGTGACCATATCCTACTCGCAGGTGATCGCAACGAAACCGGTGAACGACGTCTACCGCTCGAATACGTTTGCCGGTCTGATTGTCATCGACAAGCAGAACGGGGGGAAGGCCGATGCGCTGAACGTCGGCGTCAATTTCGCGCGCGGGGATCTCATCTGCGCGATGGACGCGGACACGCTCATCGAGGCCGATGGACTGCAGCGAATGGTCCGTCCCTTTCTCAATGCACCGACAGTTGCGGCGTCGGGGGGAACGATACGGATAGTGAACGGGTCGGATGTTCGCGGGGGAAGGGTGGTGAAGACGCGGGTTCCAACGGCGCCCGTCGCCGGACTGCAGGTGGTGGAGTATCTGCGCGCGTTTCTCTTCGGGCGTCTCGGATGGAACCGCCTCGGGGGGAATCTCATCATCTCCGGGGCGTTTGGTCTCTTCAGGCGCAGCTCAGTCCTCGCCGCCGGCGGGTACCTGCACGATACTGTCGGCGAAGACATGGAACTGGTGGTTCGCATCAAGCGCAGGTCTTACGAGTTCGGCGGTCCTGGCGACATCGAGTTCGTTCCAGACCCGGTAGCGTGGACCGAAGCACCCGAATCATTGAAGGTGCTCGGCCGCCAGCGCGATCGCTGGCAACGAGGATTGGCCGACGTCCTGTGGCGTCATCGCAAAATGTTTTTCAACCCTCGCTACCGCGCCACCGGGCTGCTCGTCTTTCCTTATTACGTTCTTGTCGAGCTGATGGCTCCTGTTGTCGAGGCGCTCGGTATCATCGGCCTTGTGCTAGGACTTGTTTTCGGTTTGGTGGATTGGCAGTTCGCGGCGTTGTTCTTCCTCACCGCGTATGGACTAGGCACCGCGCTCACTTCGTTCACGTTGCTGCTCGAGGATCTGAGCTTCCACCGCTACAGTACTTTCAGCGACCGCGCCAGGCTGTTCGGCTGGGCGCTTTTGGAGAACCTCGGCTATAGGCAAATGACCGTCTGGTGGCGCCTGCGCGGGATTTGGAAGTATCTGAGGGGAAGAAAAGAGTGGGGCGCGATGGAGCGCCGGGGTTTTGCAGCGCCCTCGCCGCCCGGTTCCAGCACAAAGTAGTCTTCTCCGCCTCACGAAAATGCTGATGCTTTATGTCACCCGAGTGGGGCAGATCAGATCGGCACCACGGTGAGCGAGATGCCGAAGAGGTCTCCCGTTTGCCCGGTGATCTTTCGCGCCTGGACGTGATACGCGACTGCAGTTACGCGGTACGAGCCGGACGCCGACGCCTCTGATCCCTTGGCTTCGTAGTGGATGTCCTGACCGACCTTGGGAATCAGAGGCAGCTTGACGGTCGCGAAGGCCGCGCCGTCGCCGGTACGAATCGATTCCTCCAACACGAGATTGACTTCGTAGAACGTCACTGCGCCTCTCTAGTTGCCGTGAAAGTTGGATCGAAAACGGCTGGAATAGCAAACGGGCCAGCCGCTCGGCTGACCCGTCAATTTGCCTCTTTATTGTTCGTTCCGAAGAAGCTCCCCAGGTAGGACTCGAACCTACGACATCACGATTAACAGTCGTGCGCTCTAACCAACTGAGCTACTGGGGAATAGCATCGAAAATTAGCGGAAAACGGCCCCCGAATCAACCGACCCGAGACTACCGTGCAGACCTGCTAGACTTCGAACGATGAAGAGTAAATCAGCGCCTCGACAGCACGCCCTCATCACCGGCGCCTCGGCCGGCATCGGTCTCGAGCTCGCCCGCGTTTTCGCCCGCAACGGATTCGATCTGCTCCTCGTCGCCCGACGCGCCGACGCGCTCGAAGCGGTTGCCGGACGGCTGGAGGGGGAATACGGAGTGTCGGCCTCCACCTTCGTCGCAGATCTCGCGCTATCCGACACGCCGCAGAAGCTGTTCGATAACTGCCATCAAGCCGGATTCCCGGTTGACGTGCTCGTCAACAATGCGGGCATCGGCTTGGGCGGTGCGTTCGGTGAGACCGACATCGCCCGCCAGCTGAATATGATCGACGTCAACATCTCGGCGCTGACTCACATCACCGGACTCTTTCTGCCGCAGATGATGCTGCGACGGTCGGGGCGGATTCTGAACGTCGCATCGACGGCCGCGTTTCAACCCGGACCGCTGATGGCGGTTTACTACGCGAGCAAGGCTTACGTGCTCAGCTTTTCGGAAGCACTCGCCGAGGAGCTGCGAAAGACCGGCGTCACGGTGACCGCGCTTTGTCCGGGACCGACGAAGACCGAATTCGCCGCGGTCGCGGAGATCGAGATGTCGAGATTGTTCGCCGCCGGCGCGGCAAGCGCCGCTGATGTCGCCGAGTTTGGGTACGAGGCGACGATGAAAGGGAAGCGGGTCGCGATACCCGGGGTGATGAACAAGATCGTGGCGCAATCGAACCGAGTCGCACCGAGAACGCTCGTGACGAAGCTCGTGAGAAAGCTGCAGGAGCGCCGTTAGCCCGCGGCTACTACAGCTTGGCTCAGGCCCCGGTAATCAGAGTAAAGCTGACGCATCGCGAACCGGCGCTTGTGCCCGGCGCGGCCGCGATGCCGAATCCGAGCGGAATCACAGCTGCATTGCCGGCCGGCATTGATGTCAGTGCGTCGATGCTGCCGGTTCCCACCACCACCATACCCGCCGTGACTGAACGCTTCGAGGCGCCGAGTTCCAGCGTAAGGTCGACGCCGTCCGGCATCGGGGTGTCGAGCGATACGGTAACTTTCTTATTCGGTTCGGAGTTCGTGACGGTGAACTGAGCCTGCCAGATCGGGACGCTCATCACGGCAGCCACAGCGTGGGTTCCCGTTGAGTCGTGAGTCACGGGCGGGATGACACGCCCCTGTGCAAGCTTCGGGGCGGCGGACGATGCGGCGGGAGTCGTCAAGGCGGACTGCCCTA
>JBKJHG010000119.1:0-4099 GCA_046599115.1 Gemmatimonadaceae bacterium | reverse complement strand
CCGAGGGAAATCTCGTTGATGCGGACTTCGGTGAAGCCCTGACGGTGACCCTGCTTCTTCGCATAATTCTTCCGGCGCTTCATCTTGAAGACGACGATCTTGTCGCCCAAGCCCTGCTTGACGATCTCGCCGGTGACCTTGGCTCCCGCGAGCTGCGGAACGCCAACGTGCGTGTTGCCGCCCTCTGATCCGAGGATGACGTCAACAAAGGAAACCTTGGCTCCGGCTTCGCCGGGAAGGCTGGGAATTCTGATTGTTTTTCCGGCTTCGGCACGGTACTGCTTGCCGCCGGTTCTGATGATTGCGTAAGCCACGTTGCTGATTGCGTTTAGGGAAGCTTGGTACAGCCTTGGAAAATAGTCGGCGATAGTGCTCAGGTCAACCTTACTCGTTGCAAAATGCGGAGAAAAATGGTAGATTTATCCACAGCGAATAGTCAGGCCGGGAGCTCACCAGTCCCGGCCCTTTTTTTCACGCGACGCGGAACTCCGGTTCCGCATCATCCTTAACCCGTCGCGCCATATGAGAAATGCAGCCAGCACGCAGTCCACTCCCGATGGTGGAATCGCCACCCAGGAGCGCCCAGGCGGCATCGGCGAGTCCATCGCTCTTCCCAGAAACAACAGCCGCGTTAAGCCCAAGCCTGACGGTATGTATTACCTCCAGCCCGACGGCGTCTTCCGTCCCGTTGAGAACATCTCGATGACCGCGTCCGCGCCGGTCCAGCCGGTGGCTCTTCACGGCCTTCAGCGCCGGATGATCCTCGCCGATGACAAGACTCGCGCCGTGCAGCGCCTGCCGAAGGAGATGCAGGTCACGCGCAACGCCGAGCTCGCCTCCGTGCTGATCTCGCTCGAGACGCCGACCGCGGCCGTTTGGGCGGCGCTCAAGAAGCACATCGATCGCGAAGCCGCGTCGGCTGAGGTTGTTGCCGAGGGCAAGCGGGCGGCAGCGATTGAGAGGAAGAAGAAGCATTAACTGCTAACTAGTAACTAGTAACGAGTAAACTGTGCCGGGTTCCGTCGCGCGAATGGCGATCGAACCCGGCTTTTATTTACTAGTTACTAGGTACTCGTTATTCATCAAGCAATCGCATACTGCTGCGTCACATCTCTGCCCTGCGCTTTAACCACCAGCTTGAACTCGTCCGGCTTGAGCAGCGGATCGTCGCGGAACTCGAGCGAGAACTTCGCCGACTTCTGAAGCTTGCCGACGAGATCGCGCTCCTGCTCAAGTACGTACAGCGCGACATCAGGGTGAAGCTTGACGAGCAAATTGTCCCGCCGCCCCTCAATCGCCATCTTCTTGACGGATCTTTCCATTCTCCGCACGATTGCTTCCGGCGTGAATACGCGACCCGTTCCAGCGCAGGTCGGGCACGCCGCAGTCATCGATTGATAATGGCTCTGCCGCACACGCTGGCGCGTCATCTCGATCAAGCCGAGCTCGCTGACGGCGAACGCTTTCGTGCGGGCGCGGTCGCGCGATAGATGCTGGCGCAGCTCCTGGAGAACGCGATCGCGATTCCCCTTCGTTTCCATATCGATGAAGTCGCAGACGATGATTCCGCCGAGGTCGCGGAGACGGACCTGGCGCGCCACTTCGTGCGCCGCTTCCATATTCGTGCGCAGGACGGTCTTCTCCGGATCCTTCTTTCCCGTGTAGCGGCCGGAGTTTACGTCGATGGAGACGAGCGCTTCAGTTGGCTCGACGATCAGATATCCACCAGAGGGGAGATCGCAGCGGCGCTTGAAGATGTCGCGGATCTCCTGCTCGATGTCGCCCTTGTCGAATAAAGGCGCCTGGTCTGTGTGCAGCTTCACCCGGTCGATGAGATCGGGGGCGATCCCCTTCAGGTACTCGACGATCTCGTTGAAAACCTGCCGTGAATCCACGGTGAGGCTGTCCACCTTGTCGCTGAACAGATCGCGGACGAGCCCGCGCGTCAGGCCGGTCTCCCTATGAATGAGAGCGGGCGCGCGCTTGAACGTCGTGTTCCGTTTGATCTTCTTCCACATCCCCATCAGCGTGTTGAGTTCGCGCTCGAGCGCTTCGGAGGTCGCGTCCTCGCTCACCGTGCGAACGATCACTCCGCCCGATTTGGGAGGAAGGATCTTCTGCACCTGCTCGCGCAAACGGCTGCGGTCGGCGCCGACGCCGATCTTCCGGCTGATGCCGACCTTCGAAGAATCGGGGATGAAAACGAGGAATCGCCCGGCCATCGAGATCTGCGCCGTCACCCGCGGGCCCTTGGTGGAGATGGGCTCCTTGGAGATCTGAACGAGAATATCCTGGCCGCGCTTGAGGGCGTCCTGGATCGGCGGGGCCTTGGCGGCGCGGCGGCTGTTCCCGCGACCCTTCCGCTGCGGCGCCTTCGTCTCGGCGGCCGCCTCTTCCTTGTCCGGCTCGGCGGATTCGTCGTCCGCCTCGTCGTCCTCCTCGTCCTCGTCTTCAGCTTCCTCAGCCGATTCGCGGACGATGTCGGAGGCGTGGAGGAAAGCGCTCTTCTCGGTGCCGATATCTACGAACGCTGCCTGAATGCCGGGGAGGACGGCTTCGACTTTTCCGAGGTATATGTCACCGACCATTCGTCGGTTGTCCGGCCTGTCAACGAGGAGCTCTACGAGCTTCTCGTCCTCCAGAATCGCGATCCGCGTTTCGCGCGGGCCCGCGTTGATGAGGATCTCTCGTTTCATTTGTGACCGTACGCGCGCAGCAGCCGGCGACTCGAACGGCTGGGGCAGGAACGGTTGAAAAATTGTTGACGCGCCGTGTAACAGGACGCGCTTGTCTCTTTGGGCGAATCAGACCTTCGGTTGACTTCCCGCGCACATTGCCGATCCCGCGAGTCGCGCAGGTATCGAATGCCCGAAAAGACAGCTGTCTTATCTTCCGTAATTTATGACCGCGGGTGCTGTTTCCGCAACGGGCGCAACGACTTAGACGCTGTGCGACGTGCGCCAGAAAAGCCACGCCATCACCAACACATATGTGAGTCCGGCCTTCCACTCGCCGTGCTTCATATATAGAGCGCCACTGAAGCCACCGTCGGATTCCGCTTCAGGCGCGCGCCACGGCGTGGGGCGAGGAACGAAGCCGGGGACATTTTTTGAATACTCGTCGTAGGCATCGGGAAAACGCTCGCGGATGTTCGCCCGCTCGCGCTCCATCGTCGGAGCGTAAACGAGAATCCAGAATCCGATCACGAGGAGGAGCAAGCTCCAGTGCGCGGCGACGGCGAACCCGGCCCCTATGAGGAAGCTGCCGAAATAGAGGGGATTTCTCGTGTGCGCGTACGGGCCGGATGTAGCCAGCTTCTCGTTCTTCACGATGTGGCCGGAGGCCCAGGCACGAACGAGAACGCCGATCAATGCGATCGCGCCACCCACGGCGAGGCCGAGCGCAGTTGGACGGGCGAAGATCAGATACAGAATGCCGAGAAGAAACCCGAGTGGCAGGCGCAGCTTCTTCGCGGTCTCTGAGTATGTCATCTGGTCAGTCAGCCAGTTCGCGAAGAAGATTCCGCGCGATCACCATCCGCTGGATCTCCGATGTGCCTTCACCGATCTCGCAGATTTTCGCGTCGCGGAACATTCGCTCGACTGGATACTCCTTGGTGTAGCCGTAGCCGCCGTGAATCTGGATCGCCTTGATCGTGGTGCGCATCGCGAGCTCGGAACAGTACAGCTTCGCCATCGCTGCCTGCTTCGAGAACGGCTGCTTGTGCTCGGCGAGCCACGCCGCGTGGAACATCAGGTGCTTCCCCGCTTCGATCTCGGTCGCCATATCGGCGAGCTGGAACTGCACTCCCTGGAATTCCGCGATTGCCTTACCGAACTGCTTTCGGAGCGACGCGTACTTGAGCGCCGCCTCGAAGGCGCCCTCGGCCAAGCCGAGTGAAAGCGCGGCGAGACCGATGCGACCGGCGTCGAGCGTCTTCATAAAATTCACGAAGCCCATTCCCTCTTCGCCGAGCCGGTTTTCGGCGGGGACTTCGACATCCTCGAGGATTAGCTCGCGCGTGTCGGAAGCGCGCCAGCCAAGCTTGTCCTCCTTTTTGCCGGCGCGGAATCCTTTCATCGGTGCGAGCGATGCGTCG
>JBKJHG010000066.1:0-13691 GCA_046599115.1 Gemmatimonadaceae bacterium | reverse complement strand
CGAAGCTCGAGGACCAGCCGTGGCCGGCGTTTCCCGCCGACACGATGTCCATCGCCATCGTCACCGCAACGCAATGCGACGGACTCATAATGATGCACGAAAAGATGTTCGAGTCCCGCCTCTTCTTCGTGGACAAGCTGGCGGCGATGGGCGCCCGCATCGTCCTCTGTGACCCGCACCGGGCGCTTGTTCACGGGCCGTCTGCGCTGCGCGGATCCTTTCTCGAATCGCCCGACATTCGCGCCGGTATGGCGCTGCTCCTCGCAGCGCTTTGCGCCGAGGGCACGAGCTTCATCAACAACGTCGGCCAGATCGAGCGCGGCTATGAGCGCATTGACGAACGACTGAACGCCCTTGGCGCTTCCATCACGAGAATTGACGACAGGCGCCTGAACAGGCGTGACTGATCTCCCGCGGATTTCCATTCCCGATTTCGAGGAATGGGGGGTGAGCGCATTCACCACCACGAGGGACGCAGGAAACTTCAGCCTCGCCGGCACCGAGCCCGTGGGCGAAGTGATTTCTCGGTGGAGCTCCCTGCAGCGTGAGATCGGCGAAGCCGCGCCACGGCTCGCGACGGTGCGGCAAGTTCACGGGAACCGTGTCGTTCAATTCGGTGCCGGCTGGGAGGGATGGCTGCGCGACGGAGAGGCCGATGGATTGGTCACCACCGAGAAGGGAACCGCGCTCGCGGCGACTGTCGCCGACTGTGTGCCGGTATTCATCGCGCATCCATCGGGTGTCGTCGCGCTGCTCCACTCCGGGTGGAGAGGAACCGTGGCGAAAATTACCGCGGAGGCCATCGCAACTATCGCGAAGAACGGGTTCGCTCCCGCCGATCTCGCGATTCACCTCGGACCGGCCATCTGCGGGCGCTGCTACGAGGTCAGCGCTGACGTTCGCGCACAGCTGACCGGGGAGACGGCGAACCGCCCGGGGCAGGTTGACCTCCGCTCACTCATCGCCGAGGACGCGCGGGATGCCGGGGTGAAGAGGCTAACCGTCAGCGAGTACTGCACGCGGCACGACAATAGTCTATTCTTTTCGCATCGGGCCGGTGACGCTGGCAGGCAGATCGGAGTTATCGCAGCTTCGCTGTAGCTGAATAGAACGGAGGAATAGTGGCGCGGCCTCGCAAACCTGCATCACCCGGCATTATGGCGGAAGATCGATCACCGCCCCTCTCGTCGGCGAAGATCGTTGGCTTCGCCGCGACACAAAACCCCGAGCGCGCGATGACGTTCTACCGCGACAAGCTCGGCCTCGATCTCGACTACTCCGATCAATTCGCGCTCGTATTCACCTCGGGCGGAACGATGATCCGCGTGCAGATCGTCCCGAAGGTCGTTCCTTCGGGATACACGACGCTCGGGTGGACAGTCGCGGATCTGGGTGGGACTGTCGCGAAGTTGACCGCCGCCGGTGTCGTCTTTTCTCGTTTTTCCGGGATGGACCAGGATTCCAAGGGCGTGTGGTCGTCGCCAAGCGGCGCGCGCATCGCCTGGTTCAGGGACCCCGACGGCAACACGCTCAGCCTCACCGAACTGTAAGGGAGTCAGGTTGACTCTCCCTGCAGCGCACCGTACATTGTAGGAGCCGAGCACGACCGGGCGGCAGTATGCGAACGTGGGGATAATCCCCCACGTTTTTTTGTTCCTATAGAAATCTGATCTCGATGAATCAAAGTTTGGAAGAGGTTGTGAGATCAGAGCTTAAGGAGCTTCATCTAGAACTTTTCGAGCTCAAGCTCGGGGGGTCGAAGGGGCGTCCGGTTGTGGATGTAAGAATAGAGCGGGAGGGGGGTGAGCAAGTTCTCGTTGAGGACTGCGCACGCGCTTCCCGGGCAATCGAGCGTCGGCTGGACGAGGTTGGGTTCGGGGACGGGAAGTACGCCCTCGAGGTCTCCTCGCCCGGATTGGAGCGGCCGCTTCGTAATGCGGCGGACTGGAGACGGTTCGCCGGGAAGGAAGCTGTCGTGACGGCGAACGTGCCGGGCGATGCAGCGGGGAGGCGCACCGACGAGATCGTGATCGTCGGCGTTGATGGCGAGACTGGAAATGAGATGGTGATCGTTAAGAACGAGCGCGGCGATGAGCGGCGCTTTCCGCTTGCCGCGGTAGAGAAGGCGCGGCTGGCTTTTCATTGGGATCGTTAAGGAGCGGTAATGGCTGCCTCAGTTGAAATTCTACAGGCGATACGTGAGCTGACGACTTCGAAGCAGATCGACCGCACCGAGCTGCACGGTCTGCTGACCGACGGCATCAACGCGGCCCTCGCCAAGAAGCACGGCCCGAACGTGCAGGCGGAGGTCTCGATCGACGAAGCGAACGGCGCGATCAAGATCGTGCTGCTCAAGGACGTCGTCGCCGAAGTCGTGGACTCGAGCAAGGAGATCTCGCTCGAGGAAGCGCGCTTCGAGGATCCCGAGTTCGAAGTGGGCGACATCTACGAGAAGGCGGTGGATTTCTCCGAGTTCGGCCGCACCGCGGTCCAGGCGGCCAAGCAGCGCATCATCCAGCGTGTCAGAGAAGGGGAGCGGACGAAGATCCGCGACGAATTCTCCAGCCGCGTCGGTGACCTGCTTTCCGGCGAAGTCCAACAGATCGAGCGCGGCAAGCTCGTCGTGATGCTGAACAAATTCCGCGAGGCGGAAGCGATCATTCCTTATCGCGAGCAGAATCATCGTGAGCACTTTCATCAGGGCGATCCGCTCCGCGCCGTTCTCAAGCGCGTCGAGGAGACTCCCAAGGGTCCGCGTCTCGTGCTGAGCCGCGCCGACTCGCTGTTCGTGAGCGCGCTGTTCAAGCTCGAGGTTCCCGAGATTCAGCAGAACATCGTCGAGATTCGCGCCAGCGCGCGCGAGGTCGGTAGCCGCACCAAGATCGCCGTTTTCTCGCGTGATGACTCAGTGGACGCCGTCGGCGCCTGCGTCGGCCTCAAGGGATCACGAGTGCAGGCGGTGGTCAACGAGCTCGGCGGCGAGAGAATCGACATCGTGCCCTGGTCGTCCGATCCGGAGCGTTTCGCCCGCGTTGCCCTCGCCCCGGCGAGAGTTGCGCGCGTGTTCAGCGATCCGGCGACGAAGACGATTCAGGCGATCGTGGACGAGGATCAGCTTTCACTCGCCATCGGGCGCAATGGTCAGAACGTGCGCCTCGCGTCCGAGCTGACCGAATGGAAGATCGAGCTCTATTCGAGCCGCGAGTGGATGGAGCGCGGTGCCGAAACGCCGATGTTCGCGCCTCTGCCGAGCGAGACCGAGGCGGCGACGAATCCGAAGCTGTCCGATCTGAGCGGAATGCCGCCGGCGACGGTGGCGGTTCTCGAGGAGGCAGGCTATCGCACTCTCGACGACATTCTCGATCTTGAGCGCGAAGACTTCCTCCGCCTCCCTGGCATCGCGCCGGAAGAGGCTGACCGCCTGATGTCGATTATCAACGAGCTGACGACGGACGATCCGAACGAAGCGGCCCCCGAAAGCGCGGAAACCGAGCCGCCCCCGGCCACAGAGGAAGGCAGCAAGAGTTGAACGCCGGCGATGAGGCAAAGCTTCTTCGCCTCGTCGGCCTCGGCGTGCGTGGCAGAGGGGCGATTCTGGGCGTTGCGCAGGTGAGAGATGCGGCGCGTCGTGGTAAGTTGCACCTGGCGATCGTTGCCAGTGATGTGGCGGAGAACAGCAGGGACAAGGTCGTGCCCCTGCTCAAGGCGCGTGGCATTACGATGATGATGGGACCGAGCGCAGCCGAGCTCGGCGCGGCGGCAGGCCGCGAGAAAACGGCGATGGTTGGCATTGTTGATTCACGTCTGGCGGATGGAATTCGCGCGCTCGGAGAGAGCGCACCGCCCGGCGATCGTGAGGAGGATGTGGGTTGAGCAAGCTGAGAGTGCACGATCTGGCAGGCGAGTTCGGCATCACCACCGAAGATGTAGTCGAGCTTCTTCGGAAAATGGACGTTGCCGTGAAGAGTCACCTCAGTCCGCTGAGCGACGATCAGGTGGCGCGCATCCGCGCGCGCTGGGAGCGTGAGAAGCGCGCCCGCGTCACTGCGCCCGCTGCACCTGCGCGCCGCCGTCGTGGCACTGCCGCCGAGCCCGCCGCCGAAAAGAAGACGACACGCAAAAAGGCCGCAGCCGAGCCGGCGGCGCCGCCGCCCGCACCGGTAGAGACGACGGGCGTTCGCCGTCGCCGCAAAGCCGAGCCGGTCGTCGAAGCCGCGCCGGCTCCAGAACCCGAAGCGATCGCTGCGCCCGCGCCAATCTCAGAGCCGACAAAGAAGAAGAGCGTTGACGCCGAGTCCGTCGTCGAAGCGCCGACTGCCGCTGAAGCTCCGGTCAGGGAAGCCCCCCGTCCGCCCGCGCCTCCGCGGAAGCCTGAATCTGAAGTAACCGCCAGCGCCGGTGGCACCGCCGCCGACAATCGCGGCGACATTCGCTCGCGTCCGCGCCCCCAGCCGGTCGTTCCCGGCGCACCGCGTCCGCGTCCCGTCGCCACAGGAACTCCGTACACCAGCGCGCGTCCCGTCGCTTCAGCGACTCCGGGCGCAGGCACCGGCGCGCCGCGCCGCGACGATCGCAGCACCGGCGGTCCGCCGCGCCGCGATGATGGAGCGCGCCGCGGAAAGAAGGGAAAGCGCGGATCAGTCGATCAGGAAGCGGTGTCGGCGAGCATCGCCAAGACGATGACCAACATCCGTGGCGCGCCGCGCCGCGGTGTGCGTCGTCCCGACGACTCGATGGGACGCGAAGAGATTGCGGCGCTGCGTCAGGCCGAGGTCGACCGCGAGAAGAAGACCGTCCGTGTCAACGAGTTCATTACCGTCAGCGAGCTGGCCCAGATCCTCAAGGTGCCTGCTACGCAGATCGTCGGGTTCGCGTTCAAGAATCTTGGCTTGATGGTGACGATCAACCAGCGCCTCGACTTCGATCAGATCGACCTCATCTCCAGCGAATTCGGTTTCCAGGCGGTCAAGGAAGAGGAGTATGCCGCCGACTTGAACGCGACCGCTGAAGTAGAAGAAGACGTCGGCGCCCGCGTTTGGCGCCCGCCGGTCGTCACGATAATGGGCCACGTCGATCACGGAAAGACGTCGCTTCTCGATTACATCCGGAAGGCGAACGTCGTCGCCGGAGAGTCGGGCGGCATCACGCAGCACATCGGCGCGTACCACGTCAGCCTCCCGAACGACAAGGCGATCACTTTCCTCGATACGCCGGGCCACGAAGCGTTCACCGCGATGCGCGCCCGCGGCGCACAGGTGACTGACATCGTCGTCCTCGTCGTCGCCGCCGACGACAAAGTGATGCCGCAGACAATCGAAGCAATCTCGCACGCCAAGAACGCCGGCGTGCCGATGATCGTCGCCATCAACAAGATCGATCTCCCCGGCGCGAAGCCGCTGGAAGTGAAGCAGGATCTACTGCAGCACGGCGTCGTGCTCGAAGAGTTCGGCGGTACGGTTCTCTCGACCGAGATCTCGGCGAAGAAGGGAACGAACGTCCAGACACTTCTCGATCAGATTCTTCTGCAGGCGGAAATTCTCGATCTGAAGGCGAATCCCGATCGTCGCGCCACCGGCGCCGTCGTCGAAGCACAGCTCGACGCCGGCAAGGGTCCGGTCGCAACCGTTCTCGTCAGCAATGGAACGCTGCGCGTCGGTGACGACTTCATCTGCGGTATGTACTCGGGACGCGTTCGCGCTTTGCTCGACGAGCGCAGTAAGCCGGTGAAGGAAGCGGGACCCGCGATTCCGGTGCAGGTGCTCGGCATCGGCGGCGGAGTTCCGATGGCCGGCGACCAGTTCGTCGTCGTTGAAGACGCGATGGAGTCGCGCGAAATCGCGCAGCGCCGCCAGCGTCTGGACCGCGAAGCGAAGAGCCGCCGCACAGCGAAGGGAGTCATTTCGCTTGAAGACTTCATGACCCAGACGACACCGGGCCAGAAGCGGATGCTGCCTATACTCATCAAGGCCGATCAGGGCGGTCCGGCGGAAGCGCTCGCCGACGCGCTGGCTCAGCTGTCGAACGAGGAAGTCTCCGTTGACGTCGTGCACCGCGGTGTCGGCGCGATTACCGAGAGCGACATTCTGTTCGCCCGCGCCGCTGGCGCCATCATCGTCGGCTTCCACGTCCGTCCAGACAACAACGCTCGCTCCGCAGCCGAGCGCGAGGGCGTCGAGATCAAGCTGTACAAGATCATCTACGAGGCGGTGGAGGACATTCGCTCCGCGCTCGAGGGAATGCTGCGCCCCGAGGAGAAGGAAGTCATCCTCGGCGAAGCGGAAGTGCGCGAGCTGTTCAAGGTTTCGAGAATCGGCGTCATCGCCGGGTGCTCGGTTCGCAGCGGCGTGATCAACAAGACCGGACGCATCCGCGTCATTCGCGACGGCACCGAGGTCTACGACGGCCTCATCTCGTCGCTGCGCCGGTTCAAGGACGACGCGAAGGAAGTGCGCGAAGGATTCGAGTGCGGCATCGGCGTCGAGAATTTCAACGACGTCAAGGTCGGCGACGTTCTTGAGTGCTACCGGAAGGAGCAGGTAGCGCGCACGCTCGAGTCGGCTGCAACTGCGTAATACCCGCCGCGCCGACCGCGTCGCCGAAGCGGTCCGCGCAGAAGTCGCGACTTTCCTCACCGAGTCCGCCAAGGATCCGCGCATCGTCGGATTCGTGACGGTGACGGGCGTGGACGTGACGTCGGATCTGCGTCACGCGAAAGTTTTTGTCAGCGTGCTGGGGAGCGAAGCCGACAAGAAGGCGACGTTCGAGGGACTGCAGAGTCTCGCCGGCCACCTCCGCGCGCGTCTCGCAAAATCGCTTCAGCTTCGCGTCGCTCCCGAGCTGCAGTTCAAGGAAGACGATACCGTCGCCCGCGCCGCGCGCATCGAGTCGCTGCTTGCCGAAGTGAAGCGGAAGGACAACCCGGAACCCGGCAGTGGAGAAGGCGCAGGAAGCTGACGCGGCGGGCGGTCCCGACGGGCTGCTTCTCGTAGACAAACCCGCCGGACTCAGCTCGCACGACGTCGTTCTCATCGCGCGCCGCGCGTACGGCCAGCGCAGCATCGGCCACTTGGGCACACTCGATCCATTCGCCACCGGCCTGCTCGTTCTCCTTCTCGGCCGCTCGACACGCCTGGCGAATTTTCTCGACATCGAGCCGAAGGTTTATGAAGCGGTTATCCGGTTCGGGACTGAGACCGACAGCGACGACTCCACCGGAGTGGCGACGCGCACCGCGCCGCTCACCGCGCCGGAAAACCTCCGTCAGGAGATTGCGATGCTCACCGGGCGCATCAGTCAGGTGCCCCCCGACTACTCGGCCAAAAGCGTTGACGGCGAGCGCGCGTACAAGGCGGCCCGACGCGGAACCCCGATCGTGCAGCAGCCGGTGGAGGTCACCGTTCACAGCTGGGAGACTGGCGAGCTGAAAGGTGATTCTCTCCCCGCGACCATCACCTGCAGCGGCGGCACGTACATCCGCGCCCTCGCTCGCGATCTGGGACGGGCGGTTGGATCCGCGGCGCATCTCGAATCGCTCCGCCGCATTTCAATGGGCTCGCTTAATGTGAGAGACGCGATGTCCATCGAGGATCTCAAATCCGCGAGCGCGCCGCCCAGGACGCTCCACGTGGTCGTCGCTGGTGGCTGAAATCATCCCGAACGGCGACTCGGCGCTCCCGCCGAACGTGACGGAAACTGTCGTCACCGTAGGCACCTTCGACGGCGTCCACCGCGGCCACCGCGACGTGGTAGAGAAGCTCGTGGCGCGGGCGAACAAGCTCGGCATCCCAAGCGTTCTCGTGACATTCGATCCTCATCCGATGGAAGTCGTGAATCCGGCCGCGGCGCCGCTTCTGCTCACGACGCGCGAGGAAAAGCTCGAGGTTCTGGCGGAGACGGGCCTCGAGTATCTCGCGGTGGTTCCGTTCACCGCCGCGCTGTCCGGCTTTTCCGCCGATGAATTCGTATCTCGAGTGCTGCGCCGCTGCTTCCGGATGACGGAGCTGCTCATCGGATACGATCACGGATTTGGGCGCCAGCGGGCGGGGAACGCCGAGGTCCTCGAAGAGCTCGGAAAGCGGGAAGGATTCCGGGTCGAAGTCATCGCGCCAGTGGCATCCCGCGGCGGGCAGTCCATCTCCTCGACGTCCATCCGGCGCGCCGTCGCAGGCGGCGACCTCGGCCGCGCCGCCGAATCGCTCGGGCGGCCCTACTCGGTGAGCGGTAAAGTGGTTCCCGGCGATCAGCGGGGCAGGACGATAGGGTTCCCGACGCTCAATCTGGGCGCACCTCCGCCGAGGAAGCTGCTCCCGCCGGAAGGCGTGTATGCAGTCAGGGCGCAGACTCCCAAAGGCCAGCTCGGTGGGATGATGAACCTTGGTCCGCGGCCGACGTTCGGTGATGCGGCGACCTCGCTCGAAGCGCACCTCTTCGACACGGCCGGCGATCTTTACGGGGAGGCGGTGCGACTGGACTTCATCGCGCGCCTCCGGGAGACGCGGAAGTTTCCCTCTCCGGAGGCCCTCCGCGCGCAGCTTGCGACCGACGAACGGAATGCGCGCCGCGCGTTGACTCTTTATTCGAACACCGATAACCTTAAAGGCTAGGGAAAAACGCAATCTTCACTATGAAATCGGCATGAACCTGAAGTATCGTCTTCTCATCATTCTTGGCCTCATCCTCGCTTCCGTGTGGGCGCTTTATCCGCGCACCGTGGTCGAGCGCGTGAAGCGGAATGGCGACTTCGTATATGACACCGTCCGACGCGTCCCGCTCAAGCGTGGACTCGACCTTCAGGGTGGAATGCACCTCGCGCTCGAAGTTGACGAGTCGAAGGGAACCGTCGTGAACAAGAGCGAAGCGATCGACCGCGCTCTCAAGGTTGTGCGTACCCGCATCGATCAGTTCGGCGTGTCGGAGCCCGTGGTTCAAAAGGCTGGAAACGACCGCATCATCGTCGAGCTCCCGGGAATCGATGATCCGCGCCGAGCCCAGGACGTCGTGCAGAAGTCGGCTTTCCTCGAGTTCCAGATCACCGACAAGACACAGGCGCTCGAGAAGGCGCTGCCTCGCCTCGACGCGCTGGTTAAGGGAAAGGCACTCGCTTTCGCTCCGACTGCCAAGGGTGCGAAGGACACCGCCTCTTCGCCCGCCGGCCTGCAGTCACTGCTCACGACCGACACCTCGAAGACCAAGAAGGACACGGCCGCCAAGAAGGACAGCACGAAGACCGATACGGCAGGCGCTGTCGGCGGCCCCGGCGCTTTCTCCAAGCTGCTCACCCCCGGCGGGATGCCCGGCGAGTACTACGTCGCGCAAGGTGACGTGGACCTTATGACGCACTATCTCGATCTTCCCGAAGTGAAAGCCGCGCTTCCTCCGGCGAAGGTTCTTCGCTGGAGTGCGGACACCACATCGATGGGCGCGAAGATCTATCGCGGGCTTTACGTTCTCGACCAGAAGGCGATTCTCGACGGTACTTACCTGACGGACGCGAAGCCGAACACTTCGCCGACGGAAGGAAATCTCGTCGAGTTCCAGATGAACAACGAAGGCGCGCGTCGCTTTCGCACCGAGACCTCCCGTCACATCAAGGACTATATGGCGATCGTGCTCGACCAGCACGTCGTCGGTCGTCCGCCGATCATTCAGGGCGCCATCGGCGCCCGCGGCCAGATCACGATGGGCGGCAAGGATCTCCAGGCCGCGCAGGATCTCGCGCTCGTGCTCCGCGCCGGCTCGCTTCCCGTTCCGCTCAAGGTCGCTGAAGTCCGGAACATCGGTGCTAGCCTCGGCCAGGACTCCGTGCACAAGGGAATCACGGCCGGTGTCATCGCCGTTCTGCTCGTTGTCGTGATTATGATCGGGTACTACCGCTTCTCCGGTCTGCTCGCTGTGTTCGGACTTTGCCTCTATATGCTGTACACTCTCGCGGCGCTGGCCGGATTCAGCGCCGTGCTCACTCTCCCGGGACTCGCCGGATTCGTTCTCTCAATCGGTATCGCCGTTGACGCCAACGTTCTGATCTTCGAGAGAATCCGCGAGGAGCTCGACCGCGGCAAGACGGTGAGGACTTCGATTGACGAAGGCTTCCGTCACGCGATGACCGCCATCATCGATTCCAACGTTTCGACGGGGCTTACCGCCGCGATTCTTTATCAGTACGGCACCGGCCCGGTGCGCGGCTTCGCCGTGACCCTTCTCGCCGGTATCGCCGCTTCGATGATCACATCGATCTTCGTCGTCCGAACCTTCTACATGATCTGGCTCAGTCGCAGTCGCGAAACCCAGACGCTGAGCATCTGATGCTGAGACTACTGCACGGCACCAAGTACGACTTCATCCGCTGGTGGCGCTGGGCGGCGGGCCTGACGATCGCATTCATCGTCATTGGCATCGCGTCCATCTTCCACAAGCTGCCGAACGAGAGCATCGAGTTCACGGGCGGCACGCTGATGCAGCTGCAGTTCGTGACGCCCCCCGATGTGAGCGCGATTCGCAGCACGCTCGACGACGCCGGCATCAAGGGCACCGAGATCCAGCAGTTCGGGACGAACCGCGAGTTCACCGTGAGAGCGCAGGACGCGGCTCACGTCGCCGCCCAGACCAAGGGCGCGGAGACGATCTCGACGCAGATCGAAGCGGTTCTGAAGAAGAAGTTCGGAGACAGCGACCTGAAGGTCGTGCGCACTGAAGCGGTAGGCCCGCGCGTCGGTGACGAGCTACGCCGCGGCGCTATCATCGCCATCCTCCTCTCGTTCCTCGTCACGCTCATCTACCTCGCCATCCGCTTCGAGTGGCGCTTCGGCGCAGCTGCCGTTCTCGCTACGATGCACGACGTACTGACCACGATCGCGTTCGTAAAACTGATGAACCTGGAGATCTCCCTCACGCTCGTGGCGGGACTTCTTACTGTCATCGGATACTCGCTCAACGACACGATCATCATCTTCGACCGCGTGCGCGAGAATCTGAAGAAGGGCGGCAAGAACAAGCAGGTTGACCGGGAAGTTCTCAACCGCTCGATCAACGAGACGCTGCCGCGCTCGATCCTGACGCACGCGACTGCTTTCGCGGCGACGCTGGCGCTACTGTTCTTCGCCGGTGAAGTGATTCGCCCGTTCGCGTGGGTGATGGCTTTCGGTATTCTCACCGGTACGTTCAGCTCGATTTACGTCGCTGCCCCAATCCTCCTATGGATCGAGCGGAAGTGGCCGCGCAGGATGGAGGGGAGGTCGTCTTCATCGACAGCCACGCCCACCTCGCGGACGCGGCCTTCGACGGCGACCGCGACGCGGTAGTCGGACGCGCCCGCTCAGCGGGCGCGCAGGGGATTGTCTGCATCGGCGAGTCGCTTCCGGCGGCCGCCGCTGCGGATCAAATCGCCAGGTCCCACCCGGGGTTCGTGTTTTTCACCGCCGGCGTCCATCCCCACGACGCTGAGGCTTTCGAGAGTTCGCGCGACATTCCTCTGCTCGAAGAGCGCGTTGCCGCCGGCGCCGTCGCGATCGGCGAGTGCGGTCTCGACTATCACTACGACAACTCGCCCCGCGAGAAACAGCGCGCCGCTTTTCAGGCGCAAATCGAGCTCGCCGCCAAGGTGGGGAAACCCCTCGTCGTTCATACGCGCGACGCCGAGGATGACACGAGGGCGATGATCTCGGCAGCAGGGGCGGAGGGGGTGCGCGGAGTTCTTCATTGCTTCACGGGCTCGCACGCGCTCGCCGAAGCGGCGCTCGCCGTTGGGTGGTATGTCTCGTTCAGCGGAATCGTGACGTTCAAGAAGTGGACAGACGATGCTCTCCTCGGGCTCGTTCCCGCCGAGCGACTCCTTGTAGAATCCGACTCTCCCTATTTGGCTCCGGTGCCCGACCGCGGAAAGCGCAACGAGCCCGCCTGGGTGGCGCGTACGCTGGCGAGAGCGGCTAATGCTCGAGGGGTAACCGCAGCGGAGCTCGGCCGGCGGACCGCCGCGAACACCCGCGCGTTATTCTCGCTTCCCTCCAGAGATGCTGCCGCGCGTTAGATTTTCGCTCTTACCAATCTCCGGAGCGATTCCAGCGTGAAGCACGTCAGCACTGACAAGGCCCCGGCGGCCATCGGACCGTACTCACAGGCGATCATCGCCAACGGAATGTTGTTCACCGCGGGACAGATCGCTCTCGACCCCACCACCGGGCAGCTCGTCGCCGGAGGAGTCAACGAGCAGACGGAGCGCGTGATGTCGAACCTCGACGCGGTCCTCGCCGCGGCCGGCAGCACGTGGGCGGACGTCGTGAAGACGACAGTGTACCTCCAGGACCTGTCGCACTTTCCGATTGTCAACGAGCTCTACGGCAAGCGGCTCGGCGACGCGCGCCCCGCACGCTCGACCGTTCAGGTTTCCGGATTGCCGCGCGGCGCGCTGGTCGAGATTGACGCCATCGCGGTTGTGAAGTAGCGGCGGACGGAGCGATCGTGACCGCGGCGACTGTCGCTCTGTCGGAGACCATCAGACTCACGGAGTTTGCGAGCTGCGCCGGCTGCGCGTCGAAGATGGGCGCCCGCGATCTGTCAGCGGCGCTGGGAACGCTTCCACTTCGGACCGACCCGCGACTGGTTGTTGGGCGCGAAACGTTCGACGATGCGGGGATTTTTCGCATCTTCGACGACATCGCCCTCGTGCAAACGGTGGATTTCTTCGCGCCGATTGTGGACGATCCATACGAGTACGGTCAGATCGCCGCGGCTAACGCGCTCTCCGACGTGTACGCGATGGGAGGGCAGCCGCTCACGGCGATGAACATCGTCTCCTTTCCGACGGGCGATATCCCGCTTGAAGTGCTGACGGAGATACTGCGCGGCGGACAGGACAAGGTCCACGAGGCCGGCGCATTCATAGTCGGCGGACATACCGTGATCGGCGAGCTGAAATACGGACTCTCGGTGACAGGGCAGGCGCACCCGTCGTTTCTTCTCACAAACGCCGGCGCGAAAGCGGGAGACCGCCTCATTCTTACCAAGCCGATCGGCACCGGGATTCTGACTACCGCCGCGAAACGGAAGTTGATCGGGCGCGACGAGATGCTCGACGCGCTCGAGGCGATGAAGACTCTCAACGGCGCCGCGAGTAGAGCGGCGCTCGCCGTCGGCTCGAAGTGCGCTACCGACATCACCGGATTCAGCCTGCTCGGCCACGCATCGCATATCGCCCGCGCCAGCGACGTTACCATCCGGGTGAATGCCGCGGCCGTTCCGCTCTTCGCGAACACGCGCGACGCGCTGAGGAAAGGCGCCAACAACGAGGGCGCGAAGAGGAATCGCGCGTACCTTGCCGACCTCGTCGATCGTGGCTCGTCGAGCGACGAGGATTTCGCGATCCTCACCGATCCGCAGACTTCGGGGGGCCTCCTGGTTGCCGTCTCCGCCGCGAAGTCGGGAGCCTTTCTCTCCAGAGTTGCCGGCTCCGTAGAAGTTGGCGAGGTGCTGCCGAGAGGGGAGCGCGCGATCGTATTGAGCTGACTGAGATGAGGGGGTGGATGAGGCCTGGTGGCTTTCTTGGTCTTCAAAACCAATGCGACTCTACCAAGTAGAGTCTGGTGGGTTCGATTCCCATGCACTCCCGCCAGTCAACTGCAACAGAACGGGATGCGGGTTGTCAGAGGCGTAGATCCCGGGGCTTAGGTACTGCCGCACGACCGTCCGGCTCGCCTTCA
>JBKJHG010000032.1:0-3201 GCA_046599115.1 Gemmatimonadaceae bacterium | reverse complement strand
GCCGCCGGCGTGCACCACGCCGGTCGTCACGGACAAGATTCCCACCGACAGCCGAAAGCCAGCCTCGGAGATTATCCGGAAAGCTGCCCCGCTCGTGCAACCTCACAAATGTCTCCTGCGCAATGTCCGCCGCGGCGTCCGGATCTCCCGTCAGCCTGTCCAGGTATCTGAACAAAGACGGAAAATGCTCGTTGAACGCCCGCTCGAAAGCGCGATCGAATGGGACTTTGCCTGGAGCCGTCGAAGCCGCCGACGGGCTATTCGGTCGATCCGCCATCAAGAAGGGAACGATTGGTGGCGTGGTTTCGTGACGCTGCGCGCTTGGGTCGCATCTAGAATCGCCACTCAAGACCGAAGGTTGCTGAAACGGGGCTCATCCGTAACTGGCTCGGTCCACCGGTATCGGACTCAACCGAGTAGCCAATGGTGTTTCGTCGATCGAGGACATTGTCAACGTTCACGAATACGTCAATTCGTGAGCCCTTCCGTCCGATCGGAAACTCGTGTGTTGCTCCCGCGTCGAGCCGGAAATAAACGGGCAGCGTTTGCGTGGAGATGACGCCGGTCGCATTTATCGGGATACCGGTGATTCTCCTGGCGCGCGAAATCGAGCCCTGCCACTCCCACCCGAAGCCTCCGCTTACCGGCGTGGTCGGACGACCTTTAGCCGCCCATACCGAAGCCTTGAACCGCGTGCGGCGGCCAAGTAAATAGTTGCCGCTCGCCGAAGCGGAATGAGTGGGCGCGAAGCTTGGGTGATAGCTCTTACCGAAGGCGGCCCGCCTCACCTCCGCGAATGCATACGTGCTCGTCCATCCGAAATGTCCGGCGATGCCTTGTGCGGCGATGCTTCCGCCCCACGCGCGTCCGACACCCCGCGCAAAACTCTGGGTTGCGAATGGACGAACCGACAGAGGAGCGACAAGAACAATCCCATCCGACCAGTTCGAGTAGGTGCTGATCGTGATCCGGTTTCCCGACCCTATCGGCACCGCGCCAATGGCGACGAAGCCATCACCCGTCGCAACCGGGACACCGGGCGCCCCGAAAGCGACCGGGAGATCGATACCGATGACTGCGTCGAGAAGCGACTCCTCGTTCCTCAGCGACTGAACGTGTTGATGAACGCGCGCGTATCCTACTGAAAGTTGCGCACCCTCCATCGGCGTGAAGCCCACTGATACGCGGGGGTCCAATCTAAGTCGATCGTTAGTAACGGCGGTGCCCCTCAACCCGGCTGAGATTGTCCATCTCGATCCAAGCACCTGCCTTCGGTCTATCGAAGCTGCCGCAACGGTTGGAGACGAGGAAAGGTTTAAGGGTTCGGGGAACGTCGGGGAAGTGTTAGGCGGAACGACTTCGGAAAGGACGTATGATGTCGGCTCGCGCGTAACCGTAAGAGATCCGCCAGAGCTGCCACGACGGTCAGAGTGTGAAATGTCTGCAGAAAACCCCTCACTCTGCGCTCGACTGCTGAGGAACGCCGACCCCGCTCCGGCGGGCAGCCGGATGTCCGCTTTCATTTCGCTCCGCCACGACCGGATGGCGGAGTGGGTACGTCCCTGCGTGCCCTGCCACACCGCCGCCGCCGTCAGCGACGACCAGCCGAATCCAGCGGGAGCGCCAACGGATTGTGATTGTGGTGGCGATGCGGAGGGAGAGTTCGACCTGCTACTCCCGAATGCAACGCGGTCGGAGCTTGAGAAAAGCAAAAACTCGAGACTGTTGCCCGCCGGCGTTAGGGTTGCGCGGCCGAGGAAATCGCTCCATCCGGTGCGGTCCGGGCCGGCGCGGCGACGGCCGAACAATCCCTCGTAGCTGTGGCGGCCACTGAATGAAATGGCGCTCCCAAGAGCGGGGACAGGAAGATCGAGTGTGGCGCGAGCGGCGGTCGGGCCGAACGCTCCCCGAGCCGCTGCATCGGTGGGAGATGCTTTTCGAGTGCGGACATCAATGATGCTGGAGAGCCGGCCGCCGAATCGGGCGGCTGGCGCGCCACCGTGAAGCAACACGCTCTCGATCATATCCGGATTGAAGGCGCTGAACACTTCTCCAGAGTGGATCGGGTTGAAAACAGGAACCCCGTCTAGGGAAACAAGATTTTGGTCAGCCGAACCGCCACGTACGTGAACGGTCGCCGGCGCTTCCAGCGAGAGCTGCGCTTGCGGCGTCTCGCCGAGAATACGGAACGCGTCGCGCTCCGCCAGTAGCGGAGTTTGGAAAATTGCGTCGCCCGTGGCGATCCACGAACCGCTCTCGTCAATTACGCGCGTGCCGCCCGCGAGGTTAGCTGTTGAACTCACGCTTATTTTGTCGAGTTGAACCGGGATGGGGGTCAGCGATATGTCGAGCTGAAAGTCCTCATCACCAACCACGGCGATTGCCACGATCGCATAATGAACGGGTGCGGAGAACCTGAGCGTGTAATTGCCTCGCGAGACGCCGGCGAACGTATAGCCACCCAGGGAATCAGTTCTCGTCTCCAATGCCAGCTCGATGATTTCCACCATCGCTCCGGCTACGGGATGACTGTCAGGCGCGGACCTGACCGTGCCTCGAATTGAATGCTGCGGCGGGTGCATTCCAGCAAAGGCGAAGAGAACCGCTATCAGTTTGAGCAATTACCCGGGGGAAGAGCGCATTGGCTTGGGGAGCGTGCTTTATGCAACGATGACGGGCTCCATCCCGTGACGCGTGAGGCTGCTTTCTGTCACCATCGTCGGCATTTCCCATATGTCGTAAGCCATTTGGCACAAAATGGCCGTGTCAGACGATCCATAGTTGAGCCAGGCAGTTAAGAGTCCTTCACCATTCGGAGATACTATGACCAGATTCAGATTAGCGGGTCCCATAATCGGTATCGTCTCAGCCGCGGCGGTGATGGCGTGCAGCGACGCGACCGGAGTTCGGCGCGTTCCGCTTAGCTTGTCCTTTACATCGAAGGCGACTGCGGGAAGAACATCGGTGGCGACTTCACAGCAGGCGCGCACCGACATTGTAGTCGGTACGGCAGGGGATCTCGTTCTCAAGAAGGCGCAGATCGTGTTCGACGGAATTGAGCTTTCGCACTGGAACTCGCCGGTGCCGTTGCAGTCCGGCCCATCGTCGTGCGAAAGCTCGATTCCGTCGAACACGATCTGCGCCTTCTTGAGAACGAGATCCCCTGCCGTACCGACTACAATGTCGGTGCGCGCCTGCTGT
>JBKJHG010000006.1:0-4024 GCA_046599115.1 Gemmatimonadaceae bacterium | reverse complement strand
GGACTGGGTCGCGGTACGCGGTGCGGAGGTACGCGGTACGGGCCGTGCGCAGTTCAGCGCAGCATCCCTTTCGCAATCGTCTGGAGCTGCATGTTCGACGTCCCCTCGTAGATCGTCCCGATCTTTGCGTCGCGGTAGAATTTTTCGACTGGATAGTCGCGGGTGTAGCCATAACCGCCGAACAACTCCACGCAGAGGGACGTGACGCGTTCGCAAACCTGTGAAGAGAACAGCTTCGCCATCGCTCCCTCGCGGGCGATGTCCTGTCCCGCGTCCTTGAGGCGCGCCGCATTGTAAACCATCAGCCGCGCCGCCTCGAGCTCCGTCGCCGCCTGGGCGACCTGGAACTGAACCGCCTGAAAATCGGAGAGCGGCTTTCCAAACTGCTTTCTCTCGTTGAGATACGCGATCGCGGCGGTGAGCGCACCCTGCGCGACTCCGATCATCTGAGCGCCGATACCGATTCTGCCTTCGTTCAAAGTATTGATCGCAATCTTGTAGCCCTGGCCGACCGGGCCGAGCACGTTTTCCTCGGGAACTTCGCAGTTGTCGAGGAGCAGTTCGGTGGTACTCGAGGCGCGAATGCCGAGTTTATCCTCTTTCTTGCCGACTCTGAATCCGGCGAATTCACGTTCGACGATGAAGGCGGTGATCCCCTTGTAACCGGCCGCCGGATCAATGTTCGCGAAGACGACGAAGATCCCCGCCTCAGCGCCGTTCGTGATCCAAAGCTTTTGCCCGTTGAGAAGCCACCGGTCGCCCTTCTTCTCTGCGCGTGTCGCGAGCCCGAAGGCGTCCGAGCCCGATCCGGATTCGGAAAGTGCGTAAGCTCCAACTGTGCTGCCGGTGAGGAGGGGGAGATACTTTGATTTCTGGGCGTCGCTCCCATAACGCGAGATCGGATAGTTGACGAGCGTATTCTGGACGTCGCAGAGGATCGCAGCTGACGCGTCAACCTTGCTAATCTCCTCGACGGCGAGGGTAACCATAAATAGAGAGCCGCCGGCGCCCCCGTATTCCTCGGCGACCTCGATTCCCATCAAGCCCAGGTCGAAGTATTTGGGGATCAGCGACGCATCGAGCTTCGCCGCGCTTTCCATCGCCGCGACGCGTGGACGCACCTCTGCTTCGGCGAAGCCGCCGACGGCGTCGCGAAACATTACCTCTTCCTCGCTCAGGAGCGTGAGGGCGGATGGCTGGTTTTCTGTCTTCATTAGTAAAGTTCTGGGGTAAGATCTCAATAATACGCGACCCGTAGCGCAGTGGCTATTTCTCACAGTGCCGAATCATTGTACAATACGTGCGCTCCGTGGACGTTCAGGGCCGGGGCGGAAAATAGCGGAGCGGAATGAACCAGAAGTACAGGCCATTAGCCGTTGGCCGCGCATTGACGACGAATTCGCGACGCTTCGCGATGCTCGTCGCGTTCGCGGCTGCGACAGCGTTTCTCACCAGATTCGGACTCCCGACGTCGCCGCGCTTTTTCGCGGTCTTCGTTGTTTGGGGTGCGGCGGTGGGAGCCTACCATCTGGTGCTGTCGCGCACCACAAGCACGACTACCGCGGACTGGTCGCAGACGATCGCGTTCATCGTGGACATCACCTTCCTCACGCTGATGTTCGCGATGCTGGGCGGTGGATGGTGGATCGGAGCGGCGACCCACAGCTTCATCGTCACCTTCTCGCTCGCGTCGCTGCCGCGGAGAAGGGCAGGACTTGTCGCCGGCTATGCCGTTCTAGCGTTCGTAGCGCTGTTGTACGCGCAGGCGAGCGGTCTCGTCCCATTCCATCATCTGGCGGGCGTTTCCGACCTGACGGGAAATTTCTCCCTCGCGGCAATCGTTGTCCTGTTCGGTCTCATTCCGCTCGTCGCCTCGGCGTTCGTGCAGAACACATTCGTCCGAATAATGCGGCGCTCGCAGGAGCGGCACCGGCTCATCCTCGAGGCGGCCCCCGATCTGATCGTCAGCACGGACAAGAAGGGGACAATTCTCTCTGCTAATTCGGCGGCTTCGCTGCACACCGGACACCCGCCGGCGGTGCTGATCGGAAAGCCGCTCAGCGAGATTGTTTTCGGGGAGGATCGCGCGACGGCAGAAGGGCACTTCGCCGCTGCCGCCCAGGGGGAAAGCCGCCAGTTCGAGACGCGATACGTCTCCGCCGGCGGCCTGCAGCACTGGCTCTTCTGCACCTGCAATCCGATTCGCGAGGAAAATGTCATCACCGGCGTTCTCCTCATCGGGCGCGAGATCACCGGGGCGAAGAGAAACGAAGCGGCGCTCCGCGAGAGTGAAGACAAGCTCAGGCAGTCGCAGAAGATGGAGGCGATCGGGCTCCTCGCCGGCGGCGTGGCTCACGACTTCAACAACCTCCTCACTGTCATCAACCTCCACAGCCAGCTTCTGCTCGAGGAGTTTCCGGAGGGGAATCCGCACCGAGAGGGAGTGGAGGAGATCAGAAAGGCGGTCGGCCTCGCCGCGAGCCTGACCAAGCAGCTCCTCGCCTTCAGCCGGAAGCAGAAGCTTACGCCGCAGGTTCTCGACCTCAACGCCATCGTCGGTGGTATGGAGAAGCTGCTGCAGCGTCTGATCGGGGTGAACATCGCGATCGTGACCCAGTTGGCCGAGGATATCAGCCTGGTGCACGCCGATCCAGGGCAGCTCGAGCAGATCGTGATGAACCTCGCGATCAACGCCCGGGACGCAATGGGCACCGGAGGGACTCTGACGCTCCAGACCGCAAACGTCACCCTCGATTGGTCGTATGTGGAGGCGCATCCGGCGATAACCCCCGGTCTATATGTAATGCTATCTGTCAGCGATACCGGCGCCGGTATGAACGAAGCGACAAGAGGCCGCGTATTCGAGCCGTTCTTTACCACCAAGGGAATCGGCGAGGGGACGGGCCTTGGACTTTCAACCGTCTATGGCGTGGTAAATCAGAGCGGCGGATCGGTTGAGGTTTACAGCGAGCTGGGACGTGGCAGCGTGTTTAAGATTTATCTGCCGGCGGTGCCTCGAGATTTCGCCGTAGAGCCGACAGCGGCACTTGCCGACGAGGAACGTTACGGAACAGAGACGATCCTTCTTGTGGACGATGCGGAATCTCTTCGGAACATCGCCCATCGCACCCTAGAGAAAGCGGGCTACAACGTGATGGCTGCAGATGGCGGATCGGCGGCGCTGCAGATTCAGCAGCAGTGCGCGACAAAGATCGACCTCCTCCTAACCGACGTGATAATGCCTGAGATGACCGGGCCCGAAGTCGCTCGCCGTGTCTGCGAGGAGAGACCTGAAATCAAGGTGCTTTATATGTCGGGATACGCGGAGGGGAATGCCGCCAATCACTTCGAATATGGACCCGGGATCGCGTTTCTCTCCAAACCGTTCACCGCAGACCAGCTTCTCCGTGCCGTGCGGGCGACTCTGAGCTCCAAGACGGCGAGCTAGTCCTTCGGGTTCGCTGTTGCCGCCGAGAGCTCGGCGAGAAACGTCCCGCGCCGCTTCTTCCGAGTCGCGCGGATGCGAAGCAGCTTCACAACAATTACGATCTGCAGCGCCGCGAAGCCGAACTGAAATGCGTCGGAGTTTCCTTTGGCCAGCAGCAGCGAGAGCGCGCTCGTTCCCCCGATCATTGAGCCCGCACCGGCGATCCACACCGTCGTGGTAAAAGTGTCCCGCGTGTCGAACGCTTCGATTTCCGTCAGCTTGAGGATGTCGCGGTTCCGGTACGCGTGCCGGTAGAGAAGTGCGAACACGATAAAAATCGCCGATAGCCCGAATCCATAGATCGCCAGCAAAACCGGAAAGTGCTGCGGCGGGATGATCGGAACGCGTGAGCCGTCCGCGAGCACGATGTATTTCTCGCCGAGAACACGATTCAGCAGTGTCGTGAAAAGGAACTTCAACGGGTAGACAAAGAAGAGCACCACGACGAGGAGCATGCCGTTCAGCACGACGGTCGTCTTGTCTTCGAGGCCGTAGCGGCGGAAAAAGATGAACTGACGGTACCAGATCGAGAAAAGG
>JBKJHG010000012.1:0-19689 GCA_046599115.1 Gemmatimonadaceae bacterium | reverse complement strand
CGAGTTCTACTACAACGACGCGGGCGTACAGATCGAGAACCTCGCGCTGAGCACGCAGGCGCGCGTGCGCGAGCTGGCCGGACGCCCGCTGGAGATTCCGGAGGGCGGATACCACGGGGCGTATGTGGCGGAGATCGCCGCGCGCTACGTGGCCCAGTGCCCGCATGACTCCGCGGGCGATGATCTGGACGCGCTTCGGCGCTTCGCCGTGGCCGAGCTTCGCAAGGAGCAGGATCTCGATCTCCAGGCGTTCGGCGTCAAGTTCGACAAGTATTATCTGGAGTCTTCGCTCTACACCGACGGCAAGGTGGAAGAAACGGTCGCCGCACTCGTCGCATCGGGGATGACGTACGAGAGTGATGGCGCCCTCTGGCTGAAGACGACCGAGTTCGGCGACGACAAGGATCGGGTGATGCGCCGCAGCGCCGAGCGCGGCGGTGAGCTGACCTATTTCGTTCCCGACGTTGCGTATCACGTCACGAAGTGGAAGCGCGGATTTCATCGCGCCATCGACGTGCAGGGCGCAGATCACCACAGTACCGTGACGCGGGTGCGCGCCGGGCTGCAGGCGCTCAAGATGGGCGTGCCGCCGATGTACCCCGAGTACGTGCTGCATCAGATGGTAACGGTGATGAAGGCGGGCGAAGAGGTGAAGATCTCCAAGCGGGCCGGCAGCTACGTCACCGTGCGCGAGCTGATCAACGAAGTGGGCCGCGACGCGGTGCGTTACTTCTTCCTGATGAGGAAGAGCGATTCGCAGCTCATCTTCAACGTGGACCTCGCCGCGTCGCAGTCGGAAGAGAATCCCGTGTACTACATCCAAATGGGCCACGCGCGGATGTGCGGGATCTTCCGTGTTGGGGAAGTGGATCGCGAGTCGTTCGATGCAAAGGCCGACTTGACGGTGCTGAGGGAGAAGGAGGAGCAGGACCTTATCAAGGCGCTGATCGACTTTCCCGCGCAGGTCGAGTCCGCCGCCGAGTCGCTCGAGCCGCACCGGATGACGACATACCTTCACGAAACGGCCCGGCTGGCGCACCTTTGGTATCACAAGCATCACGTGCTCGGCCAATCCGAAGAGGTGACGGTCGCGCGGCTGGCGCTGGCGCGTGGCGCGCAGATCGTTCTTCGCAACGGATTGAGTCTTCTCGGAATAACCGCTCCGGAGCGGATGTAGCAGCGTTAAACAACCACCACTTCCATCAAGAAATGTCCGTCCTCGTCGTAGGTTCAGTCGCCCTAGATTCAGTCGAAACGCCGTTCGGAAAAGCCGAGGACGTCCTCGGCGGCTCGGCGACATTTTTCTCCGCATCCGCGAGCCACCTGACGCAGGTCAGCGTCGTCGGAGTCGTCGGCAACGATTATCCAGTCGCGCAACTCGATCAGCTGAAGAAACGCGGGGTGGACTTCAGCGGCCTCGAGCACGCGGACGGGCCGTCGTTCCGTTGGCGCGGGAGATACAGCCACGATCTCAGCTCGGCGGAGACTCTCGAGACCCACCTCGGCGTGTTCTCGCACTTCAGCCCGAAGATTCCGGAGAAGCTGCGCTCCTCGCCGTATGTGTTCCTCGCCAACATCGATCCGCGCCTCCAGCTCGACGTGCTCGAGCAGGTGAAGAACCCGAAGCTGGTCGCGTGCGACACGATGAACTTCTGGATCCAGAGCCGCCGTCCGGAGCTGATCAAGCTTCTCGAGCGAGTGGATCTCGTGACCCTTAACGACGGCGAAGCGCGGCAGCTCACTGAGAAGGCGAATCTGGTTCAAGCCGCGGAATGGATTCTCGCGCGTGGGCCGAAGCACGTGCTCATCAAGAAGGGCGAGCACGGTGCGTTTATGTTCACGCGCGACTCGGTGTTCTTCGCCCCGGCTTTCCCGCTCGAGAGCGTGTTCGACCCCACCGGTGCGGGGGATTCGTTTGCCGGGGGATTCATCGGCTACATCGCCAAGACGGGCGACTTGAGCGAGGCCAATATGCGCCGCGCGGTCGTGCACGGCTCGGCGATGGGATCGTTCGCAGTCGAGAAGTTCTCGATCGAGCGTCTGATGACGGTTACGAAAGCGGAGATCGATCAGCGCGTCCGCGACCTCCGCAAGCTCGTGACGTTCGAGGAGGAGCTGCCGGCGTGAGTCCGGAAGCGCTTCGATATGGAAGCGCGGGAGTGGACCTCCAGTCCGCTGGTGACGCGAAGCAGAGACTGAAGCGCCTGGTGGAATCCACCTTCACCGCCGGATCAGTGGGCGGGTTCGGCGGATTCGGCGGAATGTTCCGCGTGCCGTCGGGAATGAAAAGCCCGATCCTCGTGTCGAGCGCCGACGGAGTGGGAACGAAGGTGAAGGTTGCCATCGAGGCGGGGAAGCACGACACCGTCGGACGCGATCTCGTCAATCACTGCGTCAACGACATTCTCGTGCAGGGTGCAATCCCACTCTTCTTTCTCGATTACGTCGCGTTTGGAAAGCTCGAGCCCGTCGTCGTCGAGCAGATCGTCTCCGGAATCGCCCGCGGCTGCCTCGAGAACGGCTGCGCCCTCGCCGGCGGGGAAACAGCGGAGATGCCGGGAGTCTATACGGCGCCCGACTACGACCTTGCCGGGTTCATCGTCGGCATCGTCGAGGAAGCCGATGTCCTCGGCGCGCACCGCGCCAAGGCCGGCGACACGCTAATCGCCCTCCCCAGCGCCGGCTTGCACACCAACGGTTACTCGCTGGCTCGGAAGATCGTTAGTGAAAGGATGGGACTCGGTCTGAACGACCGGTTCCCGGGCTCTGAATTGTCGGTCGCGGACGTGCTGCTCGCCGAGCATCGGTCGTATTTGGCCGCGCTGCGGCCGGTGCTGAAGAAGGTTCACACGATGGCGCACATCACTGGCGGCGGATTGCCGGGGAATCTTGACCGTGCGCTGCCGGATACGCTCGACGCAGTCGTGGAGACCTCGACTTGGGAACGGCCGGACGTGTACCGTCAGCTCCAGCGGGCCGGGAACGTCGCCGATGATGAGATGTACAGAACATTCAACGTTGGCGTGGGTCTGGTTGTGGCGTGTGATGACGCCGATGTCGCTCCGATCCTGAATAGCGCTGCCGCAGCCGGAGTTACCGGCTGGCGCGTCGGTGGGCTGAAGAAGGGCACGGGAAAAGTCATACTCTCTTGAGGACAACAATGAAGCTCGGAATTCTTGCTGCAGCGGCAATTTTCGCAGGCGCAGCTTCTACCGCTAGGGCGCAGAACGCGTCCATTAATACCGCCAGCTGCCCGACGGGAACTGCGAACTCGATCGGCGTTCCCGATCAGCAGCGCGCTACGCAGGACGCGTGTCAGAAGTCGATCGATCTCTTTCAGTATGTTGCGCCGCAGCTCGGAACCCTCCTCGCCGGCGGCAATGCAACGCTCGGGCAGGGCGGCGGGCTCGGTGGACCGGGCCACTTCTCGGTTGGTGTCCGCGTTAACGCGATTCAGGCAAGCCTGCCGCAATTTACGACTTCCAACTCCCCGGTCGTTACCGGCGCGCAGCGCTCGACATACGGAACGAAATCGCAGCTCCTGCCGCTTCCGGTCGCGGATTTTTCGATCGGCGTGTTCGGAGGGATCCCCCTCGGCCTCACGAACGTCGGAGCGTTCGACGCAATCGTCAGCGCGTCATACCTGCCTTCGTTCCACAGTGGGAGCTTCGACGTGACGGTGCCGAACGGGTCGCTCAAGCTCGGCTTTGGCGGGCGGTTGGGAATTCTGCAGGAATCGCTCGTCGTGCCCGGGCTGTCCGTGAGCTATCTGCAGCGCGATCTGCCAACGTTGAACATCGCCTCCAATTTTTCGGGCGATACTCTCCGCGTGACAGGATTGCAGGTGAAGACCAAGGCGTACCGCGTCGTTGCGAGCAAGAGCCTGCTGATGATCGGTTTCGCGGTTGGCGCCGGACGGGACACCTACGAATCGTCGGCCAGCATTCGTGCCAGCGTCGCGCCGCGCACTGTGCCACCGACACCACGCCAGACCGCCGGGCCGGTCGCACTTTCACAGAGTCTGACGCGCACGAATTTCTTCGCCGATCTGTCCCTCAATCTTCCGCTGTTCAAAATCGTCGGTGAAATCGGCCGGGCATCCGGCGGATCGGTGAACACATACAACTCATTCTCGGGCTCCGCTCCCGATGCATCGCGGTTCTATGGATCAGTGGGGCTCCGTCTCGGCCTCTGATCCTGCGCGCGACGCGGAGTACATGCGTCGCGCCATCGAGCTCGCCCGAAAAGGGTGGGGCCAGACAGCGCCGAACCCTATGGTCGGCGCTGTTCTCGTACGTGACGGCCACATTGTAGGCGAGGGACATCACGAGCGGTTCGGTGAAGACCACGCAGAAGCGCGGGCAATCGCCGCGGCGGGGGAGAGCGCGCAAGGCGCGACTCTCTATGTCACGCTCGAGCCGTGCAACCATTACGGCAAGACACCGCCGTGCACGCGCGCGATCATCGGCGCCGGGATTCTGAGAGTGGTCGCTGGTGTCCGTGATCCCAATCCCATCGCCGAGGGCGGAATCGAGTTCCTCCGCGCCCACGGTGTAGAGGTGGACTTCGGCGTGGAATCGGCGGAAGCGTCGGAGCTCGTCGCGCCATTCCTGCACTCCGCGAGATCCGATCGTCCCTTCATCACTCTCAAGCTGGCGCTCTCGAGCGAAGGCGCGGTCGCGCCGGCAAATCGAAAGAAGAAGTGGCTCACGGGTGAAGAAGCGCGAATGGAGGTACACCGTCTGCGCGCCGGCGCTGACGCGGTTGCCGTCGGCGCGGGAACTGTCATCAGCGATGACCCTGAGCTGACAGTGCGCGGCCCGGTGACCCCACGGCTCCTTCCAGCGCGGGTTGTGTTCGACAGGAACGGGAAGCTGCCTCTCTCCAGCAAGCTGGTGCGAACGGCGCGCGAGACTCCCACCATCGTCGTCACCACGAAGGGTGCGACGTACGTCCCCCGCCTCCGACACGAGGGTGTGACGGTCATCGAGGCGTCTGATACCCGTGCCGCTGTCGAAGCGCTCCATCGCGCCGGGATACAACATCTGTTCGTCGAAGGCGGGGCCGGCCTCGCCGCGGACCTGCTCCAGGCGGGGCTGGTGGACAGGTTGGTTATCTTTCAGACACAGGCCTCTGTGGGCGCCGAGGGGCTGAAGCCCTTCGCGAGCATCGCGGATCTGGAGATCGATCGTATCGTCGCAGAATCACAATTCGGGGACGACCGTCTGACCATCTACGCGCTGAATTCGAAATAATGTTTACCGGACTTGTTGACGACGTTGGAACGATCGAGTCGGCGCGCACCACCGACGCGGGGCGCGAGCTGCGCGTCAGTTCCAGGTACGCCGACCTCAAGTCGGGAGAGAGCATCGCATTGAATGGAGTCTGCCTCACCGTCCGCGAGTTCGGAGACGGCTGGTTCGAGGTCGCCGCGGCGAAGATGTCCTTGGACCGCACGACGATCGGCGAGTGGCGGGACGGAACCCGCGTCAACCTTGAGCGAGCATTGCGCTTCGGCGACCGGCTCGGCGGGCACATCGTTCAGGGTCACGTGGATTGCACGATGCCGGTGCTCTCGATCGAGCGCGACGGCGACGCATCGCTGGTGAATCTTGACGTTCCGCCCGTTCACGAGTCGCTCATCGTGCTGCACGGCTCGATCACGATCGACGGCGTGAGTCTTACCGTCAATCAGTTGCACCCGGGCGGATTGCAACTTTCACTCATTGAGTACACCTTGCGTCATACGACGCTCGGAGAGCTCCATCCCGGGCAGATGGTCAACGTCGAGACCGACATGATCGGAAAGCACGTTCAGCAGCTGCTGATGCCGTTCATCGATCAGCGCGTCGGCGGCGTCGGCGGCGTGCCCGCGAACTTCTCACTGCTTCATTAGAACTAAATGCGATTCGGCACCATCGAGCAGGCAATAGCTGATATCAAGGCGGGCAAGCTTGTAATTGTCGCCGACGACGAGGATCGCGAGAACGAAGGCGATCTCATCGGCGCAGCCGAGCTCGTCACGCCGGAGATGGTGAACTTCATCATCCGGAAGGCGCGCGGCTGGCTATGCCTCGCTGTGACCGCCGAACGCGCGGACGAGCTCCGGCTCCCGCAGCAGACGGAACACAACACCGAAGAGCAGCGCACCGCGTTCACCGTTAGCATCGATGCCGCCCCCAAGTTCGGCGTGACGACTGGTGTGAGCGCGCAGGATCGCGCAAGGACGATTCAGGTCGCGGTTGATCCGAGCACCGTTCCGGCAGATCTGCGCCGCCCCGGACACGTCGCCCCCGTTCGCGCGCGCGATGGCGGCGTGCTGCAGCGTGTCGGTCACACCGAGGCCGCGGTTGATCTTGCCCGGCTCGCCGGTCTCAATCCGGCTGGAGTCATCTGCGAGATTCTCAATGAAGACGGCACCAGCGCGCGCCGCCCCCAGCTTGAGAAGTTCGCCGAAGAGAACGGATTGACGTTCATCACCATCGCCCAGCTCGTCGCCTATCGCCTCCAGACCGAGCGTCTCGTCCATCGCATTGCCGAAGCGCGGCTCCCGACGGAGCACGGAGTGTTTCGCGTCATCGGCTACCGCAACGACGTTGATTCGCGCGAGCACATCGCACTCGTCCTCGGCGACGTTACCGGCGACGAGAGCGTGCTGGTGCGGATGCATTCGAAGTGTCTCACCGGCGACGTCTTCCACTCGCAGCGCTGCGATTGCGGATGGCAGCTGGAGTCGGCGATGAAATCGATCTCGGCGGAAGGCCGCGGCGTGATTGTCTACCTCGATCAGGAAGGGCGGGGGATCGGGCTTCTCAACAAGCTCAAGGCGTACGAGCTGCAGGACTCGGGCATCGACACCGTCGAAGCGAACGAGCGGCTCGGCTTCAAGCCGGACCTCCGCAACTACGGAATTGGCGCGCAGATTCTCCTCGACCTTGGCCTGAAGAACATCCGGCCGCTCACGAACAATCCGCGCAAGCTCGTTGGACTGGAGGGCTACGGCCTCCGGATTGACGAGCGCGTTCCGATCATCAGCGAGACAACGCAGGAAAACTCGGGTTACCTCGAGACCAAGCGCGACAAGCTCGGCCACCTGTTGGCTTCCTGAATGGCTGAGTTCTCGGCCGCTCCCGACGGGTCAGGCCGCCGCGTCGCCGTCATTGCCTCCCGCTTCAACGACGAAGTAACTCGCAAGCTCGCCAACGGCGCGATGGAGACTCTCGTCGCGCGCGGAGTCGCGTTCGACGACATCGATCTGATCTGGGTTCCCGGCGCCTGGGAATTGCCCCTCGCGGCGCGCGCAGCGGCAAGCACCGACCGTTACAGCGCCATCGTCGCCGTTGGAGCCGTCATCCGCGGCGAGACGGGGCATTACGACATCATTGCCAACGAAGCTTCCCGCGGCCTCGCTGAAGTCAGCCGCGAATACGAGATACCGGTTGGATTCGGACTGCTTACCTGCGAGGACGATGCTCAGGCAGAAGCGCGCTCCGGCGGCGCTCACGGCAACAAGGGATCCGATGCCGCTCTTGCCGCGTTGGAAATGGCGGACCTCATCGACCGACTCGACACGGACGACACCGAAGAATCCCACGATGAGGGTTGAGACTCGCGCTCGCGCCCGCGCCCTTCAGGCGCTGTATGCGTGGGAGATGCGCGGCGGAAAAGAGCTGATGAAAATCGCGGAGGAGGTTTGGGACGATCTCGCCGTTCATCCTGAGGAGCGGAAGATCGCCGTTGGGTTAGTGAGAGCCGTTGCCGCTCACGCAACCAAACTCGACGCCGATCTCTCTGAAGTAACCACGAATTGGCGCCTCGAGCGCCTCGGCGCGATCGAGCGGTCAGTGCTCCGGCTCGGCGCCGCCGAGCTCGGATCAGGGCAAACGCCGCCGCGAGTGGTGATCAAGGAATCGGTGCGGCTGGCAGAGCGATTTGGGAGCGAGGAGAGCGCGCGTTTCGTGAACGGAGTGCTCGACGCCTACGCGCGACGAATCGGTATGATCTGATGAAGATCCTCGTCCTCAACTGGCAGGATCATTTGAATCCGCAGGCGGGCGGGGCAGAGATACACTTCCGCGAGATCTTCCGGCGTGTCGTTGCCGCCGGACACAGGGTCGATCTTCTGTGCAGCGGATTTGCCGGGGCGCCGCGCCACGTTTCACTCGACGGCATCGCCGTCCACCGCGTCGGCACGAGACACAGCTTTCCATTCGTCTGTCGCCGCTATTACACCGAGCAGCTCGCGGACGAAAAATACGACGTCGTCGTCGAAGACCTGAACAAGGTTCCGCTCTACACTCCGCTCTGGGGAATGAAGCGGCTCGTCGCGCTGGTGCACCACCTCTTCGGCTCGACGGCATTTCGTGAAGTCTCGGCACCGCTCGCCGCCGGGGTGTGGCTTTCCGAGCAGCCGCTGCGAACCGTCTATCGCAACACTCCCTTCGAAGCGGTAAGCGAGAGCACCGCCGACGATCTCGTTGCGCGCGGCATTCCGCGCTCGCGAATCAAAGTCATCTACAACGGTGTTGACACGACCGGATACACGCCAAACCCCGCCGAGCGATCCGAGCGCCCGCTGTTCGCATACCTCGGGCGCCTCAAGCGGTACAAGCGCGTTGATCTAGTCATCCGCGCTTTCGCCGCGCTGAACGATCCGGGCGCGACTCTCGAAATTGCCGGCACCGGGGACTATCGCCCGCAGCTGGAGCGGCTCGTTCGCTCTCTTGACCTCGCCGGTCGCGTGAAGTTTCTTGGCTTCATCCCGGAGGAGGAGAAGCTTCATCTCCTGCGGCGCGCGTGGGCTTCGGTCCTTGCATCTCCCAAGGAGGGATGGGGCATCAGCAACCTCGAGACTGCAGCGTGCGGCACGCCGGTCATCGCAGCGAATTCGCCCGGGATCCGTGAATCGGTTCTCGACGGGAAAACCGGTTTTCTTGTCCCCGGCACTGACGTTCGCGCGATGGCCGCGGCGATGAAACGGCTGACGCACTCGAAGCCCCTCGTCACCGAAATGGGGAATGCGGGGCGGCACTTTGCCGAGCAATTCACCTGGGAGAAATCGGCGATGGAAACGATCGCGCATCTCGAGAGCGTCGTCGCAGGGGGAAAGACGAATGGCTGAAGGCAAAGGTAAGGCGCCGAAGGTTTCCGTCGGCCTCCTTCTCGATCGGCTGCGCGGAGCGCTTCAGCTCGAGGAGATGGAGCCGGGACTGGGCACGGAGCGAATCGTCGGGAGTCCGGAGGTTTCCAGCCCTGGACTCGCTCTCGCCGGATACGTCGAGCGGTTCAATCCGGGGCGCCTTCAGGTCCTCGGCGAGACGGAGATTTCATATCTCGAGTCGCTCAACGAGCCAAAGCGGAAGCGCATACTCGAGCTGTTTTTCTCCTTTCCGATTCCGGCGGTATTCGTGACCAAGGGACAGCGGCTCCCGGGCGGACTTCGTGACATCGCCGCTGCCGCCGGAATTCCGCTGCTCCGGTCAAAGCTCAAGACATCGGAGTTCTATCGCCGTATCAAGCCGGTGCTGGAGATGGAATTCGCCCCGACGATTTCGCTCCACGGCTCTCTTGCCGACGTGTTCGGCGTCGGTGTTTTCTTCACCGGCCAGAGTGGCATCGGCAAGTCGGAGTGCGTTCTCGATCTCGTCGAGCGGGGTCATCGCCTCGTCGCCGACGATCTCGTCATCACCAGCAAGCGCGGCAACGACGTGCTCATCGGCCGCTGCCACGAGATGTCGCGCCATTATATGGAAATTCGCGGCGTCGGCCTCATCGACATTCCGGCGATCTTCGGAGTGCGCGCCGTGCGCCAGCAGAAACGCATCGAAGTCGTCGTCAAGCTCGAGGAGTGGAACCAGGAGGCGGTAGCTGAACGCACCGGCCTCGATGTCGCGACGACGACGATCCTCGGCGTCGAGCTGCCGCAGATTTCCATCTTTCTGAATCCGGGAAAGAACATCACGGTCATCGCCGAAGTCGTCGCCCTCAATCATCTGCTGCGCTACTCCGGCGTCAATTCAGCGGAGGCGCTCAACGAGCGGTTGATTGGAAAGATGAAGCTCGCCGCCCGCGGCAACGTGCGCGAATACCTCCAGGAAGATCATGAGTGATTCCGCCGCCGAGAACGTGCCGCGTGCGCTCGTGCTCGGTCACGGGGGATTCGCCGCCGGACTTATCTCCGCCGTGGATCAGATCACCGGTCGAGGCTGGATGCTGGCCGGTCTTTCAAATGCGGGGATGACTCCCGAGGACGTTCAAGCCGAAGTGAAACGGCATTGCGAGGCGGGTGTCCGCGTTGCGTTCACCGACCTGCTGGGTGGGAGCCCAACGATGTGTGCGCGACGGGCTACCGGCGGCCAACCGGGAATGCTCATCGTGAGCGGCGTCAATCTTCCCGCTCTGCTCGAATTCGTTCTCAGCCCGGACGATCCCGTCGCGAGCGCCGAGCGCGCCGCGCAACGCGGAAGGGAGACGATGACGGTGATCGGACAGGGCTGATGGCGGTCGAGCTATATCGCATTGACGACCGCCTCATTCACGGGCAGGTAGTGGTCGGTTGGGGGCAGCCGCTCAACATCGAGCTGCTCGTGCTCGTAGATGATGTCGTCGCCACGTCCGAGTGGGAGCAGGAGCTCTATCGGATGGCGGTCCCGCCGGAGATGGAGATCCGCTTCGAGTCCGTCGAGAGCGCCGCCCGCGCAAACGATGAGTACGCCGCCGACAAGCGGCGCAGCATCTTCGTCATCGCCGACATTGCATCGATGCAGCGCCTGATTTCACTCGCCCCGGCAATCCGCCGCGTGAACGTGGGCGGTATTCACCACCGCGCCGGGCGGCAGCAGAAGCTGCGCTACGTATTTCTGAGTCCTGAGGAAGAGGGAATGTTGCACGAGCTGAGCACCAAGGGCGTCGAGGTCACCGCGCAGGACGTTCCGTCGGCGCGCGTCGTTCCGATCGACGAGCTGGTCTCCGGAGCCGCGACGTGATGCAGCACATATTCAGTCTCGTTCCGATCGCGCTGCTCGGCGGACTGATCGGCCTCGACGTCGTCAGCTTCCCGCAAGCAATGATATCGCGCCCAATCGTCGCCGCTACGTTGGGCGGCGCGTTCGTGGGGAATGGAACTGCGGGAGTGCTGATCGGAGTGATACTCGAGCTCATCGCGCTGGACACGCTTCCGTTCGGTGCGTCGCGCTATCCCGAGTGGGGCTCGGCGGGAGTCACCGGCGGCGCGCTATTCGCCGCCGAAGCGGGCAAGTCGTTCGGAGCCCTTCCGGCGTCAGTGCTCGCCGCGCTCCTCACTGCCAGCGTGAGCGGATGGAGTATGGTCGTCCACCGGCGGATGATCGCCCGCCGGTTGGCCAGCTACCGCGACCGCCTCGAAGACGGATCGCGCAGCGCGCTGCTCTCGCTCCACTTATGGGGAATGACGATGGACCTGCTGCGTGGAGCGCTGGTGACATTCGTCGCGCTTCTCGTGTTGACGCCGATTGTCGAGGCGATCGTCGCCATTTGGGGCCCGGCCCCCGCGATTTCGCGCGCTGTGGTCGTCGCGGTAGGCGCTCTCGTCGCCGCCGGCGCTCTCTGGAAAATCTTTCACTCTGTGCGGCACGCTCTCTGGCTTTTCCTCGGCGGCCTCGCCGTTGGCCTCGCGCTGGTGAATCGGTGACGGAGCGCAAAAGAATCCCGCTCCGCTGCCGCCTCGCGATTTGGTTCCGCCTCTTCGCCGTGCAGGGCTCGTGGAATTACGAGACGCTAATGGGTACGGGGATCGGGTTCTCAATCGAGCCCGCGCTCCGTCAGCTGCCGCAGGGTATTCGGTCGCCGCGCTATCGCGCCGCGCTCGCTCGCCACTCGCGATACTTCAATGCGCATCCGTACTTCGCGGGCATCGCGGTCGGCGCGCTGGCCCGCGCCGAGCTGGATGACGAGGATCCGGTTCGCATCGAGCGTTTTCGAACCGCGCTGGCAAGTCCGCTCGGAAGCGTCGGAGACCGCCTGGTCTGGGCCAGCTGGCTTCCACTTTGCTCTCTCGTCGCGCTCGGCGCCTACGGTTTGGGCGCCGGTCCGCTGCCCGTGATAGCTACATTCCTGATCTTGTACAACATCGGGCATTTCGCGCTTCGCATCTGGTCTCTCAATCTCGGCCTCGATCGCGGTTTGTCCGTCGCATCGGGTCTTGGGGGCCCGGTATTCCGAAAGGGCCCGGCGTTCATCGGAAGGATTGCCGTCGTCGTGGCGGGAATCTCGATTCCGCTTGTGCTGCATCGCATCATCGGACCGGGCAGGGGATTGTTCGCTGGAGTCGTCGGCGCCGCTGTCGCCGGTGGATTGTTGATCGGGTTTCTGAAGGAGCGCGCCCAGGGCTGGCGTATTGCGCTCGGAGTTCTAGCGGTATTCGTCCTTTACGCGGTGGTCGTCTGATGGCTGAGCGCGAAGTCACAATCGTCAACAAGCTCGGCATCCACGCGCGGCCAGCGGCCGAGATCGTGAAGACTTGCGCGAAGTTCAAGAGCGCGATCACGATAATCCGCGATGAGCTCGAGGTTAACGCCAAGAGCATTATGGGCGTGATGATGCTCGCCGCTGAGCAGGGGGCGAAGATCACCCTCCGCGCCGAAGGACCGGACGAGGACGCCGCTCTCGACGCCCTCGCCGCTCTCATCGCCGGGAAGTTCGGGGAGAGCTGATGCCACGCATTCTGCGCGGTATGCCGGCATCGGCGGGGATTGTCGAAGGGCCCGTGCACCTTCTCCGGTGGGAGGTGCCCGACGTTAAGCACCGTATAATTCCCGATGAGGCGATCGCGAATGAGAAGGAGCGCTTTCACGCCGCGATAGTCAAGGCGAAGGACCGCCTTCTCCAGGTGCGCGCCCGCGCTGCGAAGCACGCAGGGCCGGAAGAGGCGGCGATCTTCGATGTTCAGATTTCCATTCTCGAAGACGCCTCGCTGCTGAAGCAAGTTGAGGAGCTGATCGAGCAGAACCTCGGCGCCGAGAAGGCATTCGATCTCGTGCTGCTCGAATGGCGGCAGCAGTTCGCGCGGCATTCCCAGTCGATGCTTCGCGAGCGGGTTGGGGATCTGATCGACGTACACATTCGCGTACTCACCGTTTTGCTCGGCCTCCCCGACCACGATCCGGTGGATTTGCCGAAGGGCTCCAACGCCATTCTCGTCACGCACGATCTGACGCCGAGTCTTACCGTTCAGCTGGACCGTGAGGCGATCATCGGAATCGCAACCGATGCGGGCACCCGCACTTCGCACGTCGCGATCCTGGCGCGTTCGCTCGGACTCCCGGCGATCGTCGGACTCCGGGATGCAACGAGCCAGCTCACCGGGAAAGAGCACTTGATCCTCGATGGATCATCCGGGTTGCTTCTCATCGATCCGACTCCGGAGCAGAGCGCGGCGTACCGGGAACGGCGCCTTCGCGAGCTCGAGGAAGACGCCGAGCTGCAGCTCTTTGCCGGCGCGGAATCGGTCACGCTCGATGGCCACTGGATCACGCTCCGCGCGAATGTGGATCTTCCCGAGGAGGCCGCGCAGGCGGCGAGCAGCGGCGCCGAGGGCGTGGGTCTTATGCGCACCGAATTCCTCGTCGTCGGGAGAGCGACGATGCCGGATGAGGAAGAGCAGTATCGGGCGTACTCGCACGTCGTTGACGTCTTCAAGGGGCAGCCTGTCATCATCCGCACCTTCGACGTGGGCGGCGACAAGCTGCCTGTCGGCGGTTTTCCGACCGATGCCAATCCATTTCTCGGATGGCGCGCGATCCGGATGTGCCTCGACGAGCCCGAGCTGTTTAAAACGCAGCTGCGCGCGCTCCTGCGTGCAGCCAAACACGGCGATGTCCGCATAATGCTGCCGCTCGTCGTCTCCCTCGACGAAGTGCGCCAGGCGCGTCATCTGCTCGACGAAGCCGCCGCCGAGCTCGACGCACGCGGTGTGGACTACCGCCACGATCTCCCGCTCGGCGTGATGATCGAGACGCCGGCCGCCGCTGTATCGGTGGACGCGTTCGTGAACGACGTCGCGTTCTTCAGCATCGGCACCAACGATCTAGTTCAGTACACGCTCGCCGTGGACCGCGGCAGCGCGGCGCTTGCCTCGCGTTTCACGCCGCTCCATCCGGCGGTGCTCCGGCTCATTCACCGGATCGTGGAAGTGGGGAGCGCGCACCGGCTCGAGGTCTGTGTCTGTGGGGAGATGGCGTCCCAGCCGTTGATGGCGTTCGCGCTCATCGGACTTGGCGTCCGCTCGATGAGCGTCGCCGGACGCGCCGTGCCGCTCGTGAAGCGGATCATCCGCGGAGTGAGCGTCGAGGTGGCGACGGAAGCGGCGAATGCGGCACTCAATGCGCGCACCGCCGTCGAGGCCGAGTCCGAGCTTCGCCGCCGCCTCTCGGCGGCGTTCGGAGACGCGCCATTCCTGCGCAGCGGGTTGCCCGATGAATCGCATCCGGGTACTTTTGACAGCTAGGGCGGTCCAAAATAAAGCTTGGTTGCACGAATAGTACGGCGTGCCTCCTCGGGGCCGCTGTCATCCTCCTTCCTCAAAGAGGAACTTCGTGCTCGATCGCCATCTCTTCACATCAGAATCAGTAACGGAAGGACACCCCGACAAGGTCGCTGACGCGATCTCGGACGCGGTGCTCGACGCAATCATCGCCGACGACCCTGCTGCCCGCGTCGCCTGCGAGACCCTCGTCACTACCGGCCTCGCGGTTGTCGCCGGGGAAATCACGACCAAGACGTACGTCAATATTCCTGAAATCGTACGCTCAACCATCGACCGCATCGGCTACAACGACGCCTCGTACGGCTTCGACGCCAAGACCTGCGCGGTGATGAGCACCATTGATAAGCAGTCCCCCGACATCGCCCAGGGCGTGGACACCGGCGGCGCCGGCGACCAGGGAATGATGTTCGGCTACGCGACCGACGAGACGGAAGAGCTGATGCCGATGCCGATCCAGCTCGCGCACCGCCTCGCCGAGCGTCTCGCCTGGATCCGCCGCAACGGAGCAGGGAAGTGGCTCCGTCCCGACGGCAAGACGCAGGTGTCGGTGTTGTATGAGGACGCGGTTCCCGTCGGAGTCGAGACGGTCGTCGTTTCCACGCAGCATTCTTCAGACATTTCCCAGAAGAAGCTGACTCAGCTCATCATCAAGGAAGTGATCGAGCCGACGATTCCGAAGGAGTTCCGCGACAGGAAGATCAAATACCACGTGAATCCGACCGGGCGCTTCGTCGTCGGTGGACCGCAGGGCGATGCCGGTCTCACCGGCCGGAAGATCATCGTTGACACCTACGGCGGTATGGGCCGTCACGGCGGCGGCGCGTTCAGCGGGAAGGATCCGTCGAAAGTTGACCGCTCCGCTTGCTACGCCGCGCGCTGGGTCGCGAAGAACATCGTCGCTGCCAAGCTCGCCCGTCGCTGCGAGGTGCAGCTCGCGTACGCCATCGGCGTCGCGCAGCCGGTCTCGGTGATGGTTGACACCTTTGGGACGAACACTGTTCCCGAGAGCGACATTATGAAGGCGGTGCAGAAGACGTTCGATCTGACGCCGAAGGGAATTCGCGAGGCACTCGACCTGAGACGCCCGATCTACAGCGCGACTTCATCGTACGGACATTTCGGCCGCACGCCGAAGAAGACGTCGAACGGCGTTCAGTTCAGCTGGGAGCGTACCGATAAAGTGGACGCGCTCAAGAAGGCCGTTAAGCGGTAAGTCGCTTTACGTAATCGGTCACTCCGCTCTCGAGTGACCTGAATTCATTGCTGTAACCGAGGGCGCGAAGGCGGTCCATTCGCGCCTCGGTGAAATACTGGTACTGATCGCGAATGGACGGCGGGGTATCGATGAAGCTGATTGCTTCGTCGTGCCCCGCCGCTTTGCATACAGCCCGCGCGAGGTCAAGAAATGTTCTCGCCTTGCCGGTGCCGAGATTGATTATCCCGCGCTTCACCGGCGCGTCGATCGCGAAGCGCAGCACATTCACGACGTCGTGCACGTCCACGAAATCGCGCGCCTGGTGCCCGTCGGCGATGCCATCGCGGTGACTTCGAAATAGCTTGATCCCGCCGTCCGCCTTTAGCTGCTTGTACGCGTGCAGCACGACGCTCGCCATCCTGCCTTTGTGCGCTTCGCCATAGCCGTATACGTTGAAAAACTTCCACCCTGACCAAGCCGGCGGCGAGTTTCCGCTCTTTTCTTCGTTCAGCGCCCACTCGTCGAACGCGCGCTTCGATTCACCGTAAGGGTTGAGCGGCTTGAGCCGCGGAATCAACGTTTCGTCATCGTCGTAGCCGAGCTCACCCGCCCCATAAGTGGCGGCGCTGCTGGCGTAGATGAACGGAATTCTCTCGGACGATGTGTATTTCCACAGCTTCTGCGAGTACTCGAAGTTCCGCTTCCGGAGCAACTCGACGTCCATCTCCGTAGTATCGGTGATCGCGCCGAGGTGGACTACGGCCGATAGCTCGGGCTTTTCCGACTCCAGCCAGTCGAACAGCTTGTCGCGGTCAACGATTGTTCCGTAGTCGATCGCCGCGTGCTCGGGCCGATCCCGGAAATGCGAAGGGGCATCAACCGAGATGATGTCCACCGGTCCGTCCGCCCTTAGGCGCTCGACGAACCTCGCGCCGACAAAGCCGGCCGCGCCGGTTACGAGAAGACGATTCATAGTAGCGTCCAAATTAATGCCTGCCGGGGGCGATGGTCACCGCCCAGGCGCCGCGGTATCTTGCGACTATGGATCTGGTGGAAGTGGAGGTGATGAGGCTCGGCCTCGACCGCACGAGCAACTCTTATGTCGTCATCCTCCAGGAGAAGGGGGGCTCTCGGCTGCTCCCCATCTGGATCGGCCAGTCCGAGGCGGAGTCCATCGTCATCGAGATGAACAAGCTGAAGCGCGAGCGGCCGCTCACGCACGACCTCTGCAAGAACATCATTACAGCAATGGGCGGAACGCTGCGCCGGGTTCATATCACCAAGGTTGAGAACCGCACATTCTTCGCCGAAATGCACGTCGCCCGCTCGACCGGCGCGGTGACCATTGATGCGCGTCCCTCGGACAGCATCGCCATCGCACTCCGGTTCGCTGCCCCCATCTTTGCGCAGGACGAGCTGCTCACTGCGCTCCTCCTCGACGAGATTCAGCAGGAATCGGAAACGATCGCCGAGAGCGGCGACGAGATGAACGCCGAGCAGCTGAAGCAGTACCTGGAGAATCTCCGCCCCGAAGATTTTGGGAAGTTTCACCCTTAGCCTCGCGCTGCTCCTGGCGCTCCAGGGCGGTGATCTCCCAACGGCGCCGCAATCCGTTGACGGGAGAGTCGTCCGTCCCGGCGATCACAAGATGGATCCGATCGCCGCGATGTGGGTGACGCTCCATCGCGTAGGGTCGGATGCGCAGGGGCCAATCGATTCCGTTCGCACCGACGCCAAAGGCCGCTATTCTTTTCATTACCATAAGACCGGCAGCCCGGACGCGATTTATTTCGTGTCCGGGATCTATCGCGGCATCGCGTACTTTACGCCGCCGCTCTCGAAGGACGACGTGACGGGGATTGACGCCGAGGTCAGCGTGTTCGACACCACGTCGCGCCACGTCCCGATCAGCGTGCGGGGGCATCATATCGTGATCTCCGCCGTTGACGCGAACGCGATGCGGAATGTCGTCGAGGTTTACGACCTCGCCAACGACAGCTCGGTCACGAAGATTCCGACAGGCACCGACGCCGGACACTCGGTATGGAGCGCGCCTCTCCCTCCCGGCGCGACAGGCGCGAGCACCCGCGAGGGAGATTTTCCCGCCTCCGCGATTTCGTTCGCTGACGGGCGCGTGGCCGTGTTCGCCCCGTTCGCGCCCGGGCTCAAGCAGCTCGCCTTCACATATTCGATTCCGGCAAAAAACTTTCCCCTCAGCATTCCGGTGCTCGACACCACCGGTGTTTTCGAATTGATGGTGGAGGAGAAAAGCGGCACCGTTACCGGCGCGCGGCTCAAGGAAGTGCAGCCGGTGACGGCCGAATCTCGCAGCTTCCGGCGTTTTCTGGGATCCGATGTTCCACGCAGCGCCGTCGCGACCATAGACCTTCCCCCACCGCCGCCGCAAACCGATCCGCGCTATCTCGTCGCCCTTACCTTCGTCCTCGGCGCCGTGATGATCGGAGTTCTTGCGCGCGCGCTCAAACGCAAATAGCTTCGATTCACAATTGATTCGCGGACGGGAGCCACGGAAACCGGTTTAAAGCCGGTGCGGCCCCGCCACTGTATCGGACAAGAAACGCGTGCTCGACGTAACCACTGGCTTTGGAGAGCCGGGAAGGTGAGCGACGCGGTCCGAAGCCAGGAGACGACTTTCGTCCGCGCCACGTTAACGGAACCTCGGGGGAGGTCCTGGTGGCGAACGGACGCTTTCACCGGCGCACGTGCGTTGCGGGCATTCCTCGTTGGACCGGAGGAGTGCCCGTTTTGATTTTCCATTCGACTGCCCGGCGGCTTACTAGTTACGCGCTACTAGTTATCGCGTCCTCTGCGTGCGCCAACCAGGCTAAAACGTCCGCCGCCCCTGTCGACGACTTCGGCGACACCCTTCGCGTCGCCGCTGCGCCACAGCGCATCGTCTCCCTCAACCCTGCCACGACAGAGCTCGTGTTCGCCCTCGGGGCCGGAGCCCGCCTCGTTGGACGCACGACGTACGACTCGTGGCCCGATTCGGCGAAGCTCGTTCCCGATCTGGGTACGGGTTTACGCCCCAATGTCGAGGTGGTCCTCGGCGCCCATCCTGATCTCGTTCTCCTCTATGCGAGTCAGGACAATCGCGCCGCGGCGGCACGGCTGAGAAGCGCCGGCATCAGCACGCTCTCTCTGAAAATCGACAGCATCGGCTCCTTCAAGTCCGCGGTGATGCTCATCGGGAGAGTCCTCGGCGATACCGCCCGTGCGCGGGTCGTCCGTGATTCCGTAGTGGGCACGCTCGATCGTGTCGCGCGCGCGACGAAATCTCTTCCGCGCCCCAAAGTGTTCTGGCACGTGTGGGACGCGCCGATTATCACAATCGGGCGCGGAAGCTTTATGAACGAGCTGGTGACGATAGCGGGAGGAACAAACGCGTACGCCGACATCGCCTCGCCGTCGCCGATGGTTTCGCTGGAAGATGTTTCGCGGCGAAATCCCGATTTCATTCTCGCCGGCCCGACAGGCGCGAAACAGATACTCGGTGACCCGCGATGGCAGATCGTCCGCGCAGTACGTGACAGGAGTGTGCTCGTCGTTGACACCAACCTCGTCGCGCGGCCTTCGGTGCGGCTCGGCGAGGCCGCCGTATCGATCGCCAATCTCCTCCACCCGGGAGCCGTTCGTTGAGACGTTTTCCGGCGTGGGGATGGATCGCGCTCCTGCTCGCGCTCATCGCCCTGTGCGCGGTGGCGGTTGCGCTGGGCACGATTCCCATTCCTCTCGCCGATGAGATTCGCGCGCTGATGGGGAAGGGCGATTCCGTGACGATTGCGATTGTGCGCGATCTTCGCCTCCCGCGCGTGACTCTCGCGGCGCTCGTCGGCGCCGGACTCGGCGCGAGCGGCGCCGCGCTCCAGGGCGCGCTGCGCAATCCGCTCGCAGAGCCGTACCTGCTCGGAGTGTCAGGCGGGGCGGCGGTCGGGGCGGTGATCGCATTTGC
>JBKJHG010000138.1:0-3538 GCA_046599115.1 Gemmatimonadaceae bacterium | reverse complement strand
GTGTCCACGAGAAGAAATACGGCCGTATCGCGGCGAACGCGGCGATCGGCGAGATAGAGACGCGCATCGGGTGATGCGCCGGCGCGCATATCAGCCGCGGCGGTGACATACGCATCTACATCGACCTCGGCCCCGTCGAGCTGGCCGCGCAAGATTTCGCGGCGTGGGCGCAGTCGCTCGAAGTCTCGCCGCACGCGGCGGACGAGCGGGCCATGACGCTTCAGAACTTCGTCTGCCCATCGAGTGTCACCGGCAGAAAGACGCACCTCGCGCACCACCGCTCCGGCCTCGTGATATCTGCGTTCGCGGTAGTCCCACTCCGGATAAAGCGTTGCCGACAGCAATGCGGTGCGGTCCGTGGCGACAGGCGAGCGAGGCAGCGCATCAGGACCGACGAGAATTTCCAGTGGTGCGCCAGGAGTCCGCACGAGCCGTGCTTCGCGCAGGTCCGACAGCGAGTCTCCAAGGTCGGCCGGATCGGCATGCGCATCCTTGTCGAGTGGTCGCTGCAGCCCCATCGGATCCTCGACGCTTTCCTGTGGATCGTCCGCCCGGACGATGAAGGTGCCCGTGCGATCATCGTCTTCGTCCTCCGCCGATTCACGCGCTCGAGGGCGCCGCGACATGGCGTGCGTGCGGGGACGACGCCGAGGTCCCTCGGTGCCCGACTCTATCTGCACGCCGGGAGTTGCATCAGGCCGAAGGGAAACCGTGCCCCAAAGCTCCACAGGTGCAACACCGCGGTACCGCCCGGGCAGCGAACGTATGCGCATTGCCTCAGCCCTCGCCCAGGCCAGTGACGTTGCCGGCGTCTCGCACATGCCGAATTCCTGCGGCAGCGATGTCAAATCGGATGCGAGCAACGCCAGAGTCAGGCGTTCGACTTCGGACTCCTGTGCGCTCATTCTCCCCCGTGCACGACGGGCCAGTTCATCTGCGCGCGCGATCGCAAGATCATCCCGAAAGCCGGGAACGAGCCGCGCCAGCGTGACGTCCGTCGAGCCCGATTCCGACAGGAGGTACAGGTCTCGCAAAAGGAAATCGCCTTCCGGAAGTAGTGCGGACGTACCCCGCGATGCGCGCATGGCTTGCTCCAGCGCGAGGAGTCGGTACTTCACAACCGGGTTCGCTCCACGCGTCAGATCGAGGAACTGGGGCACACGTATCCGCACTCCATCGGTGGACGACAGCGACATCATTGGCCGCGCGCGCGATATGAGCGGTGAGGCGAAGCGCGCGAGAAGTGGAAGTGGCGGAGGGAGTTCTGCCGGGCCGATCGGGGGCGCATCCTCGAACAATGCCGACACCAGAAGTTCGAGGCGACGATGCACTTCGGTGAGATGAATGCGATCATCGCGAGGGTGTTGTTTCGCCCAGATCGCGCGCGCCTTGATCGTCGCGAAGTGTGCTGCTTCGACGATCACATCTTCCGGCTCGGACACGTCAGATGGTGGCGGCTACAAGATCATGAATCGCGGCTAATATGTCCGGGTCATCCGTGAGCGGGCCAGCTAGCGCAGCTCTGCACGCAGCCTGAGGCGGAATCCCGCGAGCGATGAGTCGCGCAGTTGCGATCAGCACGCGCGTACTCGGCACTTCTGGCAGGCCGCGATCCTCGAGGCGCCTTATCCGTGTCGCCAGATCCGAAAGCCGCGCCGCAGTATCCGCATCTACACCGCCCTCGTGCATGATGATCTGCCTCTCTATGTCTGCTGGCGGAAAATCGAAATCGATCGTCACGAACCGCTGTCGAGTACTCGGCTTCAACTCCTTTAGCGCATGCTGATATCCGGGATTGTACGACACCACGAGTTGGAATCCCGCTGCTGCTTCGACGATCTCGCCATGCTTCTCGATCGGGAGCAGGCGCCGATGATCGCTGAGTGGGTGGATAACGACCACTACATCCTGGCGAGACTCGACAACCTCGTCGAGATAGCACACCGCGCCATGGCGCGCTGCAAGAGTGAGCGCGCCATCCTGCCACACTGTTTCGCCGCCTCGAATCAGATAGCGGCCGGTAAGATCGCTGGCCGAGAGGTCGTCGTGACAGGAGACAGTGACAAGAGGTCGCGCGAGCCGCCATGCCATGTATTCGACGAACCTCGTTTTCCCGCAGCCCGTGGGACCCTTGAGCATAATCGCGGCGCCGTCGGCGGATGCCGCTTCAAACAGGGCGACTTCGTCGTTGATCGGAACATAGTACGGCGCGTCGGCAGGTGCGAACCGCATGGCGCTGTCGGGCGGCGCCGGTGACTCGCCGGCACCGCCAGTAGTATCGTCGCGCCGCGCGTCTATTTCGCGGGGCGCAATTTTCACAGCCTCGATGTCACGCCTCTGCAACCTCATCGCCATGCCATGGCTCCACGGCCTTGCCGCCTCGTGGCGCGACGATGAAGAAATCATAAAGGTAGAGACCAACGCCGATCACGAAGAGGATGCCCGCTGCGAGAAGCATCAAGTAGTGCACTTGCATCTTTTTCTGGGTGTCGAGATAGCCCAGTCCCATTATCCGCTCGAGATAGGTCTGCGTGATGCCGGCAGCAGCGAATGCCATCGTCATTCCGAACATGCCGGAAATCTGGAGCCAGAAGGCCCACAGTCCCCAGCTACTCTGGCGGTTATCGTCCCGGTAACCGAAAATCTGCGGCGTCGCATATGCGATAATTGCAAGAACGATCATGACGTAAGCGCCGAAGAACGCCATATGTGCGTGCATCGCCGTGATCATCGTGCCATGCGTCCATTTATTGACCGACGGCCAGGTGTGCGCCAGTCCAAGGACACCTGCACCAATCGCCGAGAAAATCGCGCTGCCGAGGGTCCAGTGAAGGGCGAGGCTGTTCGGATGTGAGAGCCCGGAGCGGCGCATCGCCGAATAGGCGTACATGGCCATCGCGAGGAATGCCAGCGGCTCGAGAGCGCTGAAGACTGCACCAATGGGCAGCCAGTAGCTGGGCACGCCGATCCAGTAGTAGTGGTGTGCCGTCCCAAGAAGTCCGGCGATGAACGTCAGTCCGACGATCACATACAGCCACTTTTCCATCACCTCGCGGTCAGCACCAGACAGCCGGATCAGCAGGTACGCAAGGAGGCCAGCCTGGATCATCTCCCACACGCCTTCCACCCAGAGGTGCACAGTCCACCAGCGGTAGTAAATGCTAAGCGTGTAGTTGTTGAATGTCAGCAGTGCCGGCAGGTAGAGTATCGCTGCGAGCGCAAGGCCGGCGACGAGCACGCCTTCGGTTGTTGTCAGCCGTTTCGCGCGCCAAATCGTCATGCCGACGTTGTATAGAAAGAGCAGCATCACAATGACGATGGCGATCTTCACCGGATAAGGCTGCTCGAGCAGCTTGTTGCCCTCCGTCCAGCCGAACAGGTAGCCAACGACAGCCGTGACGCCCGCGACTGTCCAGAGGCCGAGCGAGTAGTAGGCGAGCTTAGGGGAGTAGATCTCCGTGCGCGACTCTTCAGGGACGAGCCAGTACGTACCACCCATGAAGCCTGTCAACACCCACACGAGAAGAAGGTTCGTGTG
>JBKJHG010000217.1:0-20242 GCA_046599115.1 Gemmatimonadaceae bacterium | reverse complement strand
TCGTCTATCGGAGGATAACTTACCCGTTCGTCAAAGTGCGTGTTTGAGCTTGGCTGCATCGATACTCCCACAGAGAGCGTTCAAATGGCGGCAAAGAATGTTATCGCGGTGATCGGCGCGACTGGTGCGCAGGGTGGCGGGTTGGTGCGCGCGATTGCCGCGGACAAGTCCGGCGAGTTCATCGCTCGCGCGATCACGCGCAAGCCGGATTCTGACAAGGCCAAATCTCTCAAGACCAATGGAGTCGGTGTCGTTACCGCCGACGCGGACGATGTCGAATCTCTGAAGCGCGCGTTCGAGGGCGCAAGCGCTGCTTACTGCGTCACCAACTTCTGGGAGCACTTCTCCCCCGAGAAAGAGCTTTCCCAGGCGCGCAATATGGCCGTCGCCGCGAAAGCGGCCGGGGTTGCACACGTCGTCTGGTCAACGCTCGAGGACACGCGGAAGTTCATTCCGCTCAATGACGACCGGATGCCGACGTTGATGGAGAAGTACAAGGTCCCACACTTCGACGCCAAGGGCGAAGCGGATGACATTTTCCGCGCCGAAGGAGTCCCGACGACCTTTATGCTGACATCGTTCTACTGGGATAACTTCGTTTTCTTCGGGATGGGTCCAAAAATTGGGTCCGACGGTCAGTACGCGATCACGATGCCGATGGACGACAAGAAGCTTCCCGGCATCGCCGCCGAGGATATCGGCAAATGTGCTTACGGAATTTTCAAGCGCGGTGCTGACCTGATCGGCAAGAAGGTCGGCATTGCGGGCGAGTTTCTCACCGGCGAAGAGATGGCTGCGAAGCTGTCCACGGCGCTTGGCAAGAACATCAAGTACAACTCTGTGCCGCCCGAAGTATTTCGCGGATTCGGATTCCCAGGCGCCGACGACCTCGGAAACATGTTCCAGTTCAACCGCGACTTCTCCGACTCATTTTGCGGTGCGAGGGACATCGCCTTGGCGCGAACTCTCAATCCTGATCTTCAGACGTTCGACCAATGGGCGGCGAAGTATGCGCCGCGCATTCCACTCGAGTAAACGCAGCGTAAGACTGCTCCGGGCAGCCCTCACGGGACGATGACCGCCGAGTTCACGCTTCGGTTACCACCGGCTCGTTTCTAATTGGGCAGCTGCACGAATTGGCAATGAAGCAGAGGTGATGCGCCTTGTCGTGCAGCGCGATCGACAGCGCGAGATCCCCGCTGTCGATGGTCACACGCGGGCGCAACACGACTTCATCGAACTTCCCGCCCCCGTCCGACGTCAGTGAAAGCGTTCCGGTCGCGTCGTCGTCATAGGAGACGACGTTGATCTTGTTCCGCGCGCAGAGCGCCAGGTAGCTCAGTAGATGGCAGGATGAAATGGACGCGACGAACAGATCCTCGGGGTTGTGCACCGATGAATCACCGCGAAAGGCCGCGTCCGCCGAAAGCGCGAGATCCGGTTTGCTGGCGAACGAGACCTTATGCTGCCGTCCGTAGGTCGCGTAGTCGAGGGTGCCGTCGCCCTTGTTCCCTTCCCAGGTCAGGCGCGCCGAGTATTGATGAGAATTCTTTTTCATTAATAAAAGTGGCATCGTTGCGACCGCTTTCGTAAGCTTTCTGCTATGACAAACGGAACCATTCGCACCAACCTGTCACGGATTATTCTCTGCGGGGTCGTTTCCGGCGTGATTATCAATGCCATCGAGTGGATCGCGCATCGCGTATTGCTCGACGCGCGCTGGAATGCGGCGTTCGCCGCCATCGGGAAAGTGCCGTCCTTTTGGGGAACCTTCGTCGTCGCCAACTTCGGCGTTGGAGTCGTTTCGGTCTGGACGTATAGGTGGCTATCAGGTATTTACGGACGCGGCTCGCGCGCTGCTCTAACCACGGGAGCCGCGATGTGGATCATTTTCTGGGTGATCCCTATAATGGGACTTCAGCCCTTCGACATTTTCCCCAACTATCTGCTCGCATTCGTCATCCTCTTCGGTTTGCTTGACGTGCTGCTCGGGATTCTCCCCGTGCTCAAGCTGTTCGATCGCGGGCGCACACAACTTCCCTGATGGCGTCGCGCGTCATCCCGACGATCGTCAACGCCGGGTACCGCTCGACGAATTACTGGATCGTTAGCGCGGGCCGCTCGCGCCTTCTCGTTGATCTCGGCTGGCCCGGGATGATGGGGATGATGGAAGCGACGTTGAAGCGCCTCGACATTCCAATCGCCGAGATCACGTACGGGCTCGCGACGCACTATCACATCGATCACGCCGGCCACGCGCAGGAGCTGAAGAACGCGGGCGTGAAGCTGCTGGTGCTGGAATCTCAGGATGCCGCGATACCGCTGATGAAGAAGCACATCAAGCCGCAGGACAATTTTCTTGACATCGCGCTGACCGACAACACTGTCATTACCTTCGCCCAAAGCCGGGGTTTTCTCGAAAGACTGGGGATCGACGGCGAAATCCTCCCTACCCCGGGCCATTCGGACGACTCGGTCACCCTTTTGCTTGACGACGGATCGGCATTCACCGGCGACCTGACACACCCTTCGATGATCGCGGAAGAAGACGCAGCGACGGTCATCGCCAGCTGGACCCTTCTACGCAACCGCGGAGCCAAGCGCGTCTACGGCGGCCACGGTCCCGCGCGCTCATTACCGCTCGTCTAGCGCGCCTATATTGCGGATGTGCGACTGTGGACGCTCCATCCCAGATATCTTGATTCCAAAGGACTCGTCGCTCTGTGGCGCGAGTCGCTCCTCGCGCGCGCAGTTCTCCGCGGAAAGACAAAAGGCTACCGCCATCATCCCCAGCTCGAGCGCTTTCGAGCTCACGCTCGCCCACGGTCGGCGATCAACGCGTATCTCTCCGCGATACACGACGAGGCATCACGACGCGGATACGACTTCAATCGCAACAAGGTTGGCCCGATTCGTGAGATCACCCGCATCAGAACGACAAGCGGACAACTCTCGTACGAATGGAATCATCTGATGAAGAAGCTCTCCCGACGCGATCCGGCGAGGCACAAGCGATTTCGCACACTGGGAAATCCGGAGGCGCATCCTGTATTCTCGATGGTGGCGGGCGCGATCGAGCCGTGGGAGCGAATTGGCAATGACGACTGATCGCGGCCTCGTTCTGCTCACCGGCGCGAGCGGATACATCGGAGGCAAGCTTCTCTCCCGGCTCGAGAGCGAGGGACGCGCGGTGCGCTGCCTGGTGCGCAACCCGGCTGATTTTCACCAGCCGACGAGCCCTTCCACCAATGTTGTCGCCGGTGATGTCCTCGACAGTGCGACCCTCGGCGCGGCGCTGCGTGGTTCACGCGCGGCCTATTACCTGATTCACTCGATGGGTTCCGGCGATTCCTTCGAGAACACCGACCGCGACGCAGCACGCAACTTCGGGGAGGCCGCCCGAGCCGCGGGTGTCGAGCGCGTCATCTACCTGGGCGGACTGGGTAGCGACCGCGAAGAGCTGTCAGCGCACCTCCGCAGCCGTCACGAGGTCGGCGAGATACTGCGCCAATCCGGAGTTCCGGTCCTTGAGTTTCGCGCGTCGATCGTCATCGGTTCGGGCAGTCTCTCGTACGAAATGATCCGCGCTCTCGTGCAGCGCCTCCCCGTGATGGTCACGCCGAAGTGGGTGAAAGTTCCGGCGCAGCCGATTGCGATCACCGACTTGCTCGACTATCTCGCCGCCGGACTCGACATCGAATTGAAAGAGTCGAGGACGTATGAGATCGGCGGCTCCGACGTGATTTCATATGAGGGATTGATGAAGCTTTACGCGAAAATGCGCGGACTTCGTCGGTTGATGCTCCCCGTGCCCGTTCTCACGCCGTACCTGTCGAGCCTGTGGCTCGAGCTAATCACACCGGTTTACGCCCGCATCGGACGCAAGCTCATCGAGAGCATCGTTCATCCAACCATAGTGCGCGACAGATCGGCGCTCGCTGATTTCACCATCCGCCCGGGCGGCGTTGACGAGGCGATGCGCAGCGCCATCGCCGACGACGACGCCCATACCGCCGGCGCGAATCGATGACCGCGCCGCATTCGAAGAAGCTCCTCGTCGACAGCAGAACGCTGACGGTTCCCGTCGGAACGGTGGACGCATTTCGCGCCGTCACGAGCATTGGCGGCGTCAATGGATGGTACGCGTGGAACTGGCTGTGGAAGCTGCGCGGACTTCTCGACGTGCTCGTCGGTGGAGTTGGAATGCGGCGAAGCGTCGCCCGTCAGGCACCACTCAGAATCGGCGACGAAGTGGATTTCTGGAGAGTCGAAGAGCTGGACCCCGACCGACGCCTTCGCCTCAAGGCGGAAATGATCCTCCCCGGAGAGGCGTGGCTGGAATTCGAAATCACGGGCGGCGCGCCGGCAACCACCATCAGGCAAACCGCGAGCTTCGCGCCGAAGGGATTGCTGGGACGGCTGTATTGGTACACCGTCTTCCCTCTGCACGAGCTGGTGTTCCGCGGAATGCTGCACGGAATTGCCCGCGCCGCGAAGAAACCGTATCGTTCTCAGCCATAACCATCGCGAGGCTGGAATTATGCTCGAAGCTGTCGTTGCAATCCTGGCCGGTGTGCTCCTGCTCGCCGACCTGTTTCACGGGAAAGGGCAGAATCTCATCAACGCCCTTCGCCCGTATGAAGTCGTAATCGGAATAGTCGCCGTCGTGATCGGCGTGCTTCACTTGCCCAGCCTCCTTGGAATCGCTCTCATTCTCGCCGGGCTGATTCTCGCCGTGAGTGCGCTGCAGAGCATCCCTCGCGTCGGCGACGATCTCGCCCGCGCCGGCCGCTCTCTCGCGCAGGTCCGGACGCTCATTGGCATCGTCGTGCTTGTCCTCGGCGTCCTGGCCCTGCTTTGATTCGGCTCGTGGTTCTTTTCCTTCGATACCGTCGCCGGAGCAGCTCTCTCATCGGCGCGCTGTTGATGGCTGGCTGCTCCTCCGGAGTGGTCGGTTCGCCATCAGGGTTGCCTGTCACCGGGAATTGGGGCGGCGATCATATCGGCCTCTCTCTTTCCGATTCGGGAGGAACTGTCGAGTACGACTGCGCGCGGGGAATAATGACGCAGCCTCTCGTCGTTGCCGCCGACGGAAGTTTTTCGGTGGTCGGATTCCACTTCCCCGGACACGGCGGTCCCGTCCGCCTGGATCAACCGGTGGATTCAACGGCCGTTCGATATTCGGGAACGATCAAAGGCAGCGCGATGACGCTCAGCGTTCTCTTCCCTTCCGGAGCACCGGGCGCATACCTGCTCGGGAAAGGCTCAGCGCCCCGCGTCTTCAGATGTCTCTGATCCCGCTCTTCAAATCGGAATGATTTCCGCGACTGAGGCACTTCAGCGGCTGCGCGAAGGCAATCTCCGCTTCGCGTCGAGCGTGAGTCGCGCCAGCGCTCTCCCCAACCGCGACACGCTCGCCGAGCTCGCCGCCGGCCAGGCTCCGTTCGCGATCATACTCGGCTGCGCCGATTCCCGCGTCCCAGCCGAGATTGTATTCGATCAGGGACTCGGCGATCTGTTCGTGATTCGCGTTGCGGGAAATATCGTCGCGCCGTCGCAGGTCGGCAGCGTCGAGTTCACCGCCGAGCGATTCGGGACGCGCCTGGTTGTCGTAGTTGGACATTCGCAGTGCGGCGCGATCACCGCGACACTCGAAGAGCTTCAGCGCCCGTCGGAAAACCAGTCTCCCAATCTGCGCTCGATCGTAGATCGCGTCCGCCCTTCCGTGGAGCAGCTGCTCAAGACCGACCTGAAAAACGATCTTGACGCCCTCGCGAAGGAGGCGGTCCGCGCCAACATCAGAGCGTCCGTGGACCACCTGCGCCACGGCTCTGCGGTGCTCGAAAAAATGATCCGGGAGAGTGGGTTCGCGGTTGTCGGTGCCGAGTATTCTCTGGAGACGGGCATTGTCGAGTTTTTCGAAACCCTCTAGCCCGGCGAGTGAGCCCTACCGCGTCGCGAGCGGAACCTTATCGAGCAGAAAGTTGGCGACGATCTCGCGCAGCTTCTGGTTTTCCTCCCGCAATTCAGTGACCTCTATCGCGCCACCAACTTCGCGCTGCTTGCGCCAACGATAGAAAGTCGTCTCGGATATTCCCAGCCGCCTACACACGTGAGCGGCAGAGTCCCCACTATGAACATCCTTCAGCGCGTCTTGGATCTGGCGCTCGTCAAATCTGCTTGGTCGCACGAGTGCTCGCCCTAACTCGCGGTGATTTTCGTCGGGATTTCCAACGTGATTATAAACATACCAGACGTTAGCGCACCGCACTTACGCGTCCTATCGCTTCATCAGTTGAAACAAGTAGTACTTCTTTCGTGGGGGAACGAGTAGTCCCACTTCCTAGTCGTCCTGCTGGTGGGCGTATGCCGCGATCTGAAGACGTGTGTGCAACGCGAGCTTCTCCATCACGTTGCGAACGTGACTCTTCACCGTGTGCGTCGCGATGTTGAGCTCCAGCGATATCTCCTTGTTGCTCATTCCGTCGGCAATGAGCGCGATTACGTCACGTTCGCGCGGCGTCATATGCACCGCCTCCAGCGCCGCCTCCCTGCCCCGCTGCACCGCGAGTCGCGCGATCTGGGAAAACAGGGTTCCCGTCATTCTCGGGGGCAACACTCGCTCCCCCTCGGCGACGGAGCGGATCGTTCCCACGAAATCGTCGAACGTCGCGTCCTTGAGAATGAAACCGGCGACGCCAACATTGACGAACTGCGAGATCTCCTCGTGCACCGGCAGCAGATCCATCACGATCACCTGCGCGTCCGGCATCTCCCGTCGCACAGTCTCGGCGACCTCGAGACAGTTCCCTTCGAGCAGGCCTATGTCGAGCAGCACAACGCGCGGCGCGGCGTGCTTTAACTTTTCTGTCTCGAGGCTGGTGCCAGCAAGGACGACCTCGAGGTCGTCGAGGCCGTTGAGCATGTCGGTCATCCCTTCACGGACAAGCCGATTGTCTTCGATGATTGCGACTTTTATCAAGAGCGTACCGAGGCGGGCTGTTAGTATGTACAATTTGGTACATAGCAATAGTAACAGCTAGCACGATTCGCGCCTAACGCCTGCTTGCGTTGGTTATCCGCTCAGGGAGGCGGCTCCGAACATATCCATCTGCGGCGGATACTTCGGCAAGCCGAGTGAATCCATCACCACTCCGACCCAACCATCCCGCACATTCGGGTCGAGCTGATGGACCGGCACGTCAAATTCCCGCAGAAGTCGATCAATCGTGGCGTCTATTTCGAGCTGAAAGCTGCGGCTCACCGCTCGCATTCCGTCGAACGACGGAGCGTCCATCACCGGCACTTTGAACAGGGTGTTGTACCCGCGAATCCAGCTTCCGACGAGCTGATCCAGGTCGCTCCTCCTTCCAACGCGGTGAACGAGGTAGGCGTAGTTGTCGAGCACCGATCGGTCGCAGATCACCGCCTCGTAGCGCGCCGAGGCCTCGAGCTCTTCCGCGATCTGCGTATGGAGGATCCACGCCTGCGCGTCGAGAGTGGTGTCCTCATTGATCGGCAGCGGACAGCGCCGCGCCACCTCCTTCACCAGCTCCACTCCGAGATCGAGCCGCTTCAACTGGGCGGCGAGATCGTAGCAAAGTGTGGTCTTCCCGACGCCGTGTGTCCCGACGAACGCCAACTTGAGGCGCCGCCGGCCGAAGCCATCGAGGGGAAGTAGCTCGCTAACGCTGCTGGTCACCGCCCAAAATTAACGCAATCGATTACATCGGGTTTTGCTCGCCGTTCACCATCCACGACGTACCGAACTTGTCCACGACCGGACTAGGGACTAGGGACTAGGGACTAGGACCAGGGAATATGCACGGATCCCGCTACCCGCTCCCTCGTCCCTCGTCCCTAGTTGTTGGATCCGATTACTTCACGACTTCGCCGAACGACGTGACTGGATCGACGTCCACCGGCACCTTACCGGTCTTCGCCAGCGCCGCCTTCAAATCAGCCGGCATCGTGCCGTACTTCGTCATCCACGATTCCGCGCGGGCGCGATTACCGGTCGCTTCGATCTCGAGGAGCTCCTTGGCGAGACTGGCAACGGCGCCCGACATTTTTGCAAAGTCGATCGCGTACTTCCCCGTCTTCGCGTCGCGCGTGATCGCGCCCTGCTCGACGAAATAATTAAACTCCATCATCTCCGCTTTCGAGTGCGCTTCGGAGACGCCAAATCTTATCGTCCGGAAAATTCCCGCCACGTGCGAAGCGTAGTAGTCCCGCGCGCGCGCCTTGGGAAGAATTCCCTTCTCCATCATCCAGTCGAGCCCGTACAGGCCGACGATGTCGGCCTTCGCCTCTTCGAGTCCGCTATAGATCGGCCCGATCGCCTCGCGAATGTCCACCTGCTTTCCATTCACGCGCGAATACGCCGGGCCGAGCCCGTGCGACATCTCGTGCATCACGACGACGGCGAGGTAGCCCTCCATCGAAGCGAGATTCGCCTGATCCGCGCGCATCAGCATCTTGCCGATCGGAAGCACGACGTAGTTCACGCGCGCGTCCATAAAGTTCTTGAAGAAGATCTTCTTCGTTCCCTTCTCGGCGTGAATGCGCGGATCGTTGGGAAGGTTGTCGGCCACCGCCTGATATCCGTGGCGCAAGTCGCCGCTGCGATAAGGCGTGTCCATCACTTCCATCGGAGTCGGATGCCCGGCGTTCGACGGTCGGTCGGCGGCAGCGAGCGGCAGCGCGTCCTGAATCTCCGCCGCGTACTTCTTGTACATCCTCAGCTTGTTGCTCTCGGCGGCGTTTCGGATCATGACCGCCGTGCCGTATGAAGTTTTCACGCCGAGCAGATCGTCGAGATACGTCTCGTAGGGGGCCATTATGACATCGAACTTTCTGTCCTCGAGGTCCACCCACGCCAGGTCACTCTTGTAGTAGTCGTCGGTGAGCAGCGCGTCGGCGCGGAGGCGAAGGAAGTTCGCGAATGCCTTGTCGTCGCTCAGATCCGCGGCGTCACGCAGCTCTTTCGCGGCCGGATTCAACCATTCGGCGAAGGCGACGTGATAAGGAATGCCAACGAGATCATTTCCGCTGCGGCGAACGACCGTCCACGGATTGAAGATCTCGGCCTTCTTGTCAGGATGCGCGGCGACGTAAGAGTCGATCTCCGCGCGTGTGATTCCCGCCGGATACAATGCGCGGCCCGGAGCTTCCTCAGGAGTGCCGATGAATGGCTTATTCCCCTCGAGAAGATCGTAGCGGCCGCCATTTATGAGCAGGTAATGGCTGATGTCCTTTTCGTCTTTTCCCGGGCAACCCGATAGCGCCTGATACAGCGCGAGCCCCTCCGGATCCGCCTGCCGCCAGAAGATGCTCTCCAAATTTTTTCCGGCTTCGACGAGCTCGCGCACCATTCTTACTTCGCGCGCGGAAAGTCCGGCGGTTTTGAACGGGACCTTGACGGAGCGGAACTTCGCCAACTGCGCGGCGACGTTCTCGGTCGGCTGCGGATGCGAGGTGCAGGTGGAAGGCGCCGCTTCCGCGGTGCCAAATGCCGAGACTAGCGCGGCTGCGGCGAGAACGATCGGATTGATTTTCATCCTCTCAAACTAATCCGGGAGACCAAGAATGTCTTCCACCGAGGCCTCGATTGAACGCTAAGCTGATGCTGGAGCGCGCACCCGACAAGCCTCGAATTGGTGAATCCGCCTCCGAGGAACGCCGCTGACCACTAGCGGATGGCGTGGCCGCTGGCGAGTCTAATGGATGTTGGCTTACACGAAAAAAATCGGGATGGGGCTGTTTCTCGCCGCCCTCGTCGGTGCCCCGTCCCCTTCCGGCGCGCAGCAGCCTGTCTCCGACACCTCCGGAAAGTACGTTACCGTCTTCGGGGCCAGGATCTACTATTTGGACCGTGGCACCGGCCCGGTCGTCGTCCTCATCCACGGGCTCGGAGACCAGGCATCAGTATGGAAAAAGTCGATCGATCCACTCGCGGCCGGCCACCGCGTCATCGCGCTCGACTTGGTCGGATTCGGTCATTCTGACAAACCTCTTCTCTCGTATCAGCCGCAGACGTTCGTCGATTTCCTGGGCGGATTTCTCAACGCGCTGCACATCGAACGGCCTTCGCTCGTCGGCAATTCACTCGGTGGCCAGGTCGCCGCGCTGTATGCGATCGAGCACCCCGGCGCGGTCGAGAGAGTGGCGCTGGTGGACGCTGGAGGATTCAAGCTTTCGCCCGGCGCGATCAGTCCGCGAATGAAAGCTGCGTTGCGGCTTTCAACTCGTGAGGACTACCGGTACTTCGCGCAATTTACTTTTTTCGACAAGAAATTCCTCCCCGACGACGCGTTTATGGACTATGCGATCGGCGAGCGAGTGCGGCGCGGCGACGGATACACGATCAATCAGTTGATCGAATCTCTGCTCCGCAATGACGACGTGCTCGACGGCAGACTCGGAGCAGTGTCAGCGCCAACCCTGGTCATTTGGGGGAGAGGAGACCGGCTAGTCGCGCGTGCCATTGCCGATAGATTCACGCGTGAGATTCGAAACTCCCGCTTGCAGGTGATGGAGAAATGTGGGCACATTCCGCAGGTTGAATGTCCCGCCGAGCTGAATGCCGCATTGCTGCAATTTCTCCCCGCCAAGGGCGCGAACTGACGATGACCAAAATGACTCGTGGCCTATTGATGTGCATTGCAATGGTTGCCACAGTTTTCTCGTCCGCCGGCGCGCAGTCGAAATCGCCGAGCGGGGCTGAGCAGGCGCTCAAACAGTCGAACGAGGCACTGCTGCAGGCGCTCAGATCAGGCGACCTGGCGCAGCTCCAGACACTCTTGGGCGCTGATCTCAGTTACACGGACGCATCGGGCATTCCCCAGTCGAGAACGCAGCTGCTCGCCGCAGTCTCGTCCGGATACCGTCTGCCGGCCGGCTCATCCGAGGTAGTGTCGGTGCACGTGGACGGAAACGTAGGCATGCTCAGCTATCAAACCAGCGGCGACGGGTTGGTCAGCAAGACTAGCTCCGTTTACGTGATGCGCGCCGGCCGGTGGCAGCTGGCATCGCAGAGCACAACCGGCGGTGCGCCACGACCCGCCGTCGCGGTCGTAGTCACGCAACCTGCAGCTCCGATCGTGACCCCGGTTTCACCTGCGCCGGTCACTACCGGCGTTACCACCATTCCGAACACGCACACAGGAAGAGCGATGACAAGCCGCGCCACGGGCACCTTCGACGTAGAAGTAAAGCCCATCCCCGCCTACAACACCTCACCCGAGGCGCAGGTCGCGCGAATGTCGATCGACAAGAAATTCCACGGCGAACTCGAGGGGACGAGCAAGGGTGAGATGCTGACCGCGGGTAGCTACACGAAAGGGTCGGCGGGCTACGTCGCCATCGAGCGCGTGACGGGAACGCTGAATGGGAGGAGCGGCTCTTTCACCTTTCAGCACACGGCGACGATGAACCGCGGCGCGCCGTCGCTCTCCATCACCATCGTTCCCGACTCGGGAACGGGCGAGCTGGCCGGGATCACCGGCACGATGAACATCATCATCGATGGCGCCAAGCATTCGTACCAGTTCGACTACTCGCTGCCTAGCGGAACCTGACCGAGAGCGTCTAGCGGGAGGATCCCCCTCGACGCTGAAACCCTCCAGGGGCCACCCCCGTACTAATCCACTGGCGCTGCTCGTCAACGCGCGCCGTTCGGCATTTGTACACACTCCTCTGAGAGATCGTCATATGAAGCGGTACACGTTTTTCACCCTCGCCATCGCGGCGCTGCTCGGCGCAAGCGCGCTCAAGGCTCAGGCACCCGGGGGCGCACCCACCAATCAGCCCCTCCCCGTCGGCATCGGCGAGGTGAGCGGCAAGGTTGTCGTCAACGGTACGGCGACTCCGATCCCGCACGCGTCTGTCGCCGTTCGCACACGCGGAACGAACGTCCTTGCCGCCGGAGCGATCGTCGCGGACAACGGAACGTTTCGCGTTCAGGGTCTGCGTTCGGGCACGTACTACATTCGCGTGACGTCCATTGGATTCACGCCGAAGAACTTCGACTTCACGATCACACCGGCCGCACCGTCCGTCGTGCTCGGCGCACTGTCGCTGCCGCAGGTTGCGGTAGAGCTGCAGAGCGTGGCAGTGACCACCGACCGCGCGACGATGGCCGTTCAGCCCGACCGCAACGCGTACACCGCGAAGCAGGTCGCGCCGACCGCCACGAACGCGAGCGAAGTGCTCGACGCGGTTCCGTCGGTTCAGGTGGATGGGGATGGAAAAGTCAGCTACCGCGGCAATGAAAACGTCGTCATCCAGATCAACGGACGTCCGACGCCCATAACCGGCGCACAGCTGGCCGGCTATCTGAAGTCGCTTCCGGCAAACATCGTTGACAAGATCGAAGTCGTTCCGAATCCGTCGGCGAAGTACGACCCGGAAGGAATGGCCGGAATCATCAACATTGTTCTGAAGCAGAGCGTTGACCTTGGAATGAGCGGCGGTCTCGTGCTCGGCGGCGCCGCTTACGACCGCACGAACGCTTCGGGCAACATCGGCTATCAGGAAGGTGCGCTGACGCTGTTCAACAGCGCTGGCTTTAATAACGATGGCCGCACGATCCTTGGTGTCGACAACCGCGAGCGTCTTTCTTCCGGCGCGGCACAGTCGTACACTAATCAGACAATCAACAACCCGACGGCCAATCACGGTCAGAACTGGACGAGCAACATTGACTACAAGGTCAACAAGCGCGACGTGGTCTCGAACCAGTTCAGCGCCAATCACCGCAGCGGCAATGACGCGTCGCTCATCAGCTACGACGAGCTCAATAGCGCCGGCAGCCTCTTCTCCCAATACGCCCGGAACCGCTCGCACGGTGCATCCGGCTGGGTAGCGGACGACGCGGTTTTGTGGAAGCGCACGCTCGATCCAAGAAAGCACGAGATCTCGACGGAGCTCCGCTTCAACCACACGCAGGACACCGATGAGACGCTGATCTGGCTGCAGCCGATGAATCTCGGCGGAACCAATACCGGCGGTCAGATCCAGGGTGAGAACGACAACACTCGGTCGAGGACTTCGCAGCTCACCGCCCAGCTTGACTACACGAAGGTCTTCGGTACCGGCGCCAAGCTGGAATCGGGCTTCAAGGGTTACGGCCGCTGGCTCGACCGCGACTACACTGTGCTGAACGATGCCACCGGAAGTGGAACGTGGACGCGCGGCAGCCTGAGCAACACCTTCGCATTCGACGAGAACGTGCAGGCGGGCTATGGCGTTGTCAGTAAGACCAAGGGAAAGTTCGACCTTCAGGGAGGGCTTCGCGCCGAGTGGGCAAAGCGTGACTTCACTCTCGCAACACCGAAGTCGGACTATCCGCATTCGTACGGAAGCCTCTTCCCGAGCGGAGTGGTCAACTACAACCTGAGCCAGGCGACGCAGATGAAGCTCAGCTATTCGCGCCGCATCCGCCGTCCGGGAACCCAGGAGCTCAACCCGTTCCCGACGTTCTTCGACGTGCAGAACGTGTTCATCGGCAATCCGAAGCTGAATCCGGAATACACTGACGCCATCGAAGCTGGATGGTCGCACACCGGTGACAAGGGAACGCTGCAATTTTCCCCATTCTACAGACACACGTCGAACATCATTCGCGTCGCGATCAACGCCAACGACACGATTGACTCGAGACCGGTGACATCGATCAGCTTTCAGAACCTGAAGAAGAGCAATTCCTTCGGAACGGATCTGAACGGCACGTTCAAGATCGGCAAGAAGTTCAACGGGCTCGCCAGCTTTAACGTCTTCAAGTTGGTGACCGACGGCGGATCGGCGACGTCGGCCGTGGGATCAAACGCGGTGATGTGGTCATCGCGCGTCAATGGCACGATGCAGTTCACCCCGGCGACGACGGTCCAGGCGAGCTACTTCTACCGCGGACCGCAGACGTTCGAGAGAGGAAAGTTCTGGGCGCAGCAGGCGGGCAATCTGTCGGTGAGGCAGAAGTTCAACGACGCTTCGACCGTATCGCTTCGCATCCAGGATCCGTTCAACACGATGAAATTCAAGGTCAGGGTGGGTGACGAGAAGACGATCCAGTTCACACAGCGGTCGTTCGACTCGCGTTCCGTGTACCTGACTTACCAGTACAACTTCGGGCGCCCGCCGAGATTCAGAGTGCCGAAGCAGGACGCGCCCCAGGATTCGAACACCGGCTTCCCGCCGCCGCAGTAGGCTGGGGAGCAGCAGACAAACAGAGAAGCCCCGCCGAAGTTGGCGGGGCTTCTTCTTTACAAATAACTTGCGACTATGACTCTCAGCATCCGAACCATCCGGCCCTTCCTGTTGATCTCCATCGCTGCGTGCGCTCCGCACTTGTCGCCGGTCTCGCCCGCCGACCTGAGCGCGCGCGCCGCAGCCATTCAGGGCGACATCGCATACCTCGCCAGCGACGCGCTGGAAGGTAGACTGACTGGAACACCCGGGAATGATTCGGCGGCCGCTTACATCGCACGCCGTTACGCCGAGCTAAAGCTCACATCACCGTTTCTCGGCTACAGACAACCATTCGACGCGCTTTCGGCCGAAGACGCGCATTTGGGGCGCACGACGCCTCGTCACAGCCAGAACGTCGTGGCTGTGATTCCCGGATCCGACGTGCACCTTCGGGGCGAGTATATCGTCATCGGCGCGCATTTCGACCACCTCGGTCGCTCGACCGATTTCGCGCTCGACCCCGAAGCGAAGGATGCGATTCGCAACGGCGCCGACGACAACGCATCCGGGACCGCGGCGGTGATGGAGCTGGCGCGAATATTCAAGCTCGCACCAACGAAGCGGTCGCTGATGTTCGTCAACTTCAGCGGCGAGGAGCTCGGGCTGCTGGGCTCCCACTGGTTTGCAGACCATTCACCGGTTCCGCTCGACAGCATCGCGCTGATGGTGAATTTCGATATGGTCGGGCGGCTGCGCGACGACAAGTTGATCGTGTACGGCCGGGGCACGGCGCGCGAGCTGAAGGCGGAAGTGGACAGCGTCAACTCGGCGATACCGGATGCGCATCTGGCGATCAGCGGATCGGACGACGGCTTCGGACCGTCGGATCACAGCTCGTTCTACGCGAAGGATGTTCCGGTGCTGCACTTTTTTACGGACATCCACGACGATTATCACCGCGCGACGGATGACGCGGATAAGATCAATGCACCAGGCGAAGCGCGGGTGGTGGATCTTGCCGCGGGAATTGTGCGCGCCGTTGCCGACCGCGGCGCGCGGCCGACATTCGTGAGGATGGCACCGCCGCCGAAGACAATGACGACGCGCGAGGGGCAGCAGGTTTACCTCGGCTCGGTCCCGGATATGGCGGCAGCGAGCGTGCCGGGGCTCAAGCTCACGGGTGTCCGCCCGGGAAGTCCGGCGGACGCAGCGGGACTAAAGGCGGGAGATCTCGTCGTCGAGCTGGGCGGCGCGGCGGTGACCGATCTCTACAGCTACAGCGCGGCGCTGTACGCGCACAAGCCGGGGGACAACGTGATGATCGCGGTGATGCGCGATGGGAAGAGAGTTGAAGTGACGGCGAGGTTGGGAAAGCGCGGGGGCTAAACTCAAACTGCAACTGAACGGGATGCGGGGGATTAGGAGTAAGGGCTCAGGGTGTAGGGCACGACCGCACGACCGAGCGTTTCATTTTGATGGCGGGCCGGACGGTCTTGCGGCAGTACCCTCAGCCCTAAACCCTTCATCCTTAGCTCTCACATCCCGTTCAGTTGCAGTTAAGCAGTCAGCTTCGCCGTCAGCTCGATTTTCACATTCCCCTTGAGCGCCTTCGAGACCGGGCATCCCTCCTTCGTTGCCGCTGCGATCTCCTGAAACTTCGCGTCATCTATTCCGGGAACGCTGGCCGCTACATCGAGCTTCATCGTTGTGATCGCAAACCCGCCCGGAACCGCCTCGACTGTGCAGAAGGCAGAGGTCTGAACTTTTGTCGAGGGCGTCCCGTTCTTTTCGAGCCCGCCGCTCAGTGCCATACTGAAGCAGGCCGCTTCGGCCGCTGCGAGCAGCTCTTCGGGGTTTGAGCCGCTGCCATTTTCAAATCGCGAGCTGAACGAGTACGCGCCATCGATGGCTCCGCTCTCGCCCTTGAACATTCCCTTTCCGTTCTTGAGCCCGCCTTCCCAAAACGCCTGCGCAGTTCTTGTCGGCATCCGATACCCCGAAAGTTCGTGTGAAGTGCAATTGTCTCCCGTTTCAAGTGCAAGAAGCGTGGCGATAGATTTCTCGGCCACATCTCCTTCGCTGATAAAATGAAAACACGCCTGGAAGCCGATCTCAGAGCCGCGATGAAAGCGCGCGACAAATCCGCAGTAGCAGTGATTCGCAACCTCATTAGCGCGATCGATAACGCCGGCGCGGTGGATGCGGGGACGGCGGGGCCTCCCGTCGTCGGTCGCCGAGCGGATGTTCCGAGGCGAGAGCTCAGTGAAGTTGACATCAGTGCGCTCATCCAGCGCGAAGCTGACGAGATTCGGTCGGCGCTAAGGGATTACGAATCGCTCGGGAAGGATGCCCAGGCCGCCGAGTTGCGTGAAAAACTCGCAGTAGCCAGCAGGTACACGAGCTCGGAATGAGGACGGCGCCGGCGCCGCGTCCTGCGACTTTTTTGCAGAACGCCACCGCGGGGTTACGAAGTAAAATGCGAGGTGCGCGGCGCAAGTAATTGCAGGCTGTGGACTTCACAAACACGTATGGTTCCGGCCCGCGCCCTGCCCTTCCCGTGCGCGACGGCCGACACACAGGAGCTGACTCGATCCGCAGTTGGGACAGTCGTCGGCCAGCCCCCTCCCAAGTTGGTGGGCTACTCCGAAGAACCGGCAAACCCGCCGAAAGGCGGGGACGCAAAGCCACGTGGCTACAGCAGAGTCTGGGTCAACGATCTGCCAAGCTCGACGGGCTACCGAAAAGGAGAAGCAGATGACCCAGATCCATCCCCGCGATGGCTCCGCCATCGCACAGCTCCGCCGGGCTTCGATTTATGTCGCGCTGGCGGTACTGTTCGCCCTCGCAATCGCCGCCGCCGCGAAGGTGATGCAGGGACAGGCGCCGAGGCGCGTCGCGACCGCAGCGGTCGCGTCGAGCGGCCTTCCTGGCGTGTCACTCACCGAGCCCGCCGGAGAGTTTGGCGATTCGGTGCGCGCGATTATGCGTCGCGATTTCGATTTCAGCGATCGAGTGCGTGTCGCGACGACGGCGAATCTCATCGGCGGACCAATTCCGCTCGAGAATGCGGGAGCTTCCGACTACGCGCGCTTCGGGCGGATCGGAGCGGCATACGTAATCAGCGCACGAGCCGACAACGGTGTTCTAGCCGTCACGATGTTCGACGTGCGCGGAATGCACGTCGCGCATCAGAAGAGCTACCCGCTCTCGGGCGGCCCCGCCTCCCCGCCGGCGAGGGCGACGATTCACGCCGCCTCCGACGACGTCGTGGAGTGGATCACGGGCGAGCGCGGGATCGCGGAGTCGCGCGTCGCCTACGTTCAGGGCGGCAAGCTACGTGTCGTCGATTCTGACGGCGCAAACGATCACGCGGTGACGCTGGGCGGCGACGCTATGTCGCCCCAGTGGCATCCGAGCGGGCGCGCACTGGTGTACTCCGATTTCGGGGACGCGGGGACGCAGATCGCGCAGGTGGACTTGCAGTCGGGGCGCACTTCCCTCCTCAAGGCGACGCCGCGCGGGTTGAACATCACGCCGGCGTTCACGCGTGACGGCAACAGCATCGTTTATGGAAGTGGAGGAGAGCAGCCAGCTGAGCTGGTGATCGCCAGCGCTTCGAACAAGGGCTCCGCGCGCAAAATCGGCGCGGGCAACCTGAGCGAGCAGAGCTCGCCGACGTTCAGCCCCGACGGACATCGTGTCGCGTTCATCTCGCCGTCGCCAAAGACGCCGCAGATCTACACGATGAACGTTGACGGCAGTGACATTCAGCAGCTGACGCCGACTGTCGCCGGCGTGCGGAGCTATCGCACCGGGCCGGATTGGTCGCCGGACGGGAGCAAGATCGCATACGAGCAGCAGAACGGCGACTTCCAGGTATGGATGATCAACGTCGCCGACAAGAAGATGAGAAGGCTGACGTCGATTGGAGAAAATGAAGATCCTTCGTGGGCGCCGGACTCAAGGCACATCGTGCTAACCACGACGCGCCACAGGGCGAAATATCTCTGGGTGATGGATACCAAGAGCGGAAGGATGCGGCAGCTCACCAAGCTCGACGGTGCGCGGCTCGCTGCTTGGTCGCCGTTCCTCGGGGGAGACACGTTCCTCGCGACGGCGGCGGGAGTAGCGTCGGCATCGGTTTCCGGAACGAGATAGTTGCTGGATGGGGGGCGGTCCGTCGGGACGATTTGGTTCCGTCTGGCCGTTTTTCGTTTGCTAGAACATCGACCACCTTTGCGCGCTCCACGCCGGACGCAGAGAGTTCGCGCTTGCAATCAGTGACGTCCTTCCATCGAGATGCGCTACGGCGACGTTATTGTGAACTTGAAAAGCGATCGCGTCGCTTTGCGGAGACCACGAGAGCCACTGAGGATATTCGTCGAGCTTTCCGAGCGAATGAATGTTGGAGCCATCGGCGTCCATGATGAAATATTCGGGAACCCCGAAGTCCGCACCGGTGAACACGATCTTTTTTCCATCCGGAGAGAATAGTGGGCGTCGCCCTGCGGCAACTACACGAGAGGTAAGACCGGTCAGATCGGTGAGGCAAATTTTTGCCGTGCATTCGACCGCGACGGCTCCGTCAGTCTTGGCGCTCGCGTACGACCAGCCGCTTTGCCCGAAAGTCGATGCGGCGCCATCCAGCGAGACTTTGTAAGTCAGGCTGGCGTAGAGGTCTTGAAAAAGGAGGGCTTTGCTATCGGATGTCCAGCTCATTGCCCGAATCTCCGTCGCTTGCGCTAGGAGCTTCGGTCCGGAGCCATCGATGCCCGCCTCCCACAGCTTCATCGGTTGTGTGAAAGCGCTTCCTCCCCAAGACATCCAAGCGACGCGAGTACCGTCTGGTGACCAAACCGGACAATTGCGCCCCCCATTCGACCAGGCGCTATCCGCAAGCTGGCGCTCGCCGCCACCATCCACGCGCTCAATCCAAAGCCCGAGCGATTCAAACGCAACCAGCGTCCTGTCAGGTGAAACCGCAGGGCACGCCTCGTTCAGCTCGGTACCAAAGAGTGACGCATCTCCGCTTCCGTCATCACGTATGGCTCGAACGGCTGTGCCAAACCCTCTAGGACCTTGATAGAGAATCCAAGAGCCTCCGAGGGCCTGCGCGCCGGCGAGAGAAAAATTCGGCGCGGTCGCTCCCGGGATGGTAGACGCTCCAGAAGTTACAGGCGCCCAACTTCCAATTGCGTCCAACCCACGGTCGTTGGTGATGTTGTGAAGATTGCTCCCATTCGCGGAAATTATGAAGAGATCGTTGTTCGCACGCCCCCACGCGAGAAGCAATGCTTTCCCATCCGGTGACCAGCGAAAGGTGGTCGCACGGGCGGGCAGTTGAACCGGGCTGCTGCCATTTGGATCTATCGTGCAGATGAACTCGCCACAAAGAAACGCGATCACGTTATCAGTGGGAGACCACGCCGACGCCGTACCAGGAGAGAGTGTACGAGCTCCGCCGCCAGCGGCTGACTCCACACAGATCGAGATCGCGTCACAGGAGAACGCGACACTCCTGCTGTCGGGAGAAAAAGTTGGATCTCCAATGCCTAAACCGAGATCACGATATGCCGCTTTTGATTCGAGGCTGTCTGCCGGCACGACAAATACGTGCGGAGGCAAGCAAGCACCTTTTCCGGGGGGAACACAGGAAGAGTAAGTGATCAGTTTTCCATCAGGGGACCAGGACGCGACTCCAATACTCGTTATGCTTGCATTGTCCAAAGTCATTTTGGATCTGACCACGCCGGTTCGCGAGAACACCGCCAAAGAAATACCGGTGGAAGTCTGTCCAGAGCGACTGAGAATGCTCGTCCCATCTGGCGACCACTTTCCACAGGCTGGCGTTGCGATCTGAGATGAGCCCTGAGCGGTGACAATTACTCCTTCGCCGAAAAACACCGCGTCGCCTTGAGGCGAAACCGCCGGACACGCATTTACTCCTGTTGATCCGCTCACGCGTTGCTTTCGCGCACCCGCTAGATCGACGAGCATCACGTTATTGCCGCTATAACGTGAGCTGTTGTAAAGAACGACGTTCTGAAGTGGGAAT
>JBKJHG010000042.1:0-2702 GCA_046599115.1 Gemmatimonadaceae bacterium | reverse complement strand
TCGCGCGAGCATACATCCTACCAGGCGCACGTCCTCGACGAGCACGTGGACGTCGCGGCGGACGTCCTCGCCGATCTGATCTTCCGGCCGCTTCTCAGGCAGTCCGATCTCGATCTCGAGAAGAACGTCGTCCTCGAGGAGATTTCGACGGTGGACGACACGCCGGACGATCTGATCTTCGAGCTCCACAACGAGCTGCTCTGGGGCGACCACCCATACGGCTACTCAATCCTCGGTACGCGCGAGAGCGTGAAGGCGCTTTCCGCCGATGATATGAGGGCGCTCCATTCGGAAGCCTACCATCCTGACAACATCGTCCTTGTCGCCGCGGGGAGCATCGAACACGACGATCTCCTCGAGCACCTCGGCAGGGCAGGCTGGCTCGGGTTCGCGAAGGGCGGACGGCCGCGTCTCGAACGGAGCGCTCCCGAAGTTCTCCCCCCGGTGAGGAAGCATTTCGAGCGCGATACCGCCCAGACGCACGTCGTCATCGGCAGCGAGTCGATGTCGCACAACGACCCGCGCCGCTACGCGATGACACTCGTAGGGACGCTTCTTGGCGGCGGGATGAGCTCTCGCCTTTTTCAGCGGGTGCGCGAGGAGCTCGGTTTGGCTTACGCTGTGCACACATTCCAGAGCTTCCACGCCGATACGGGTGTGCACGGGGTGTACGTCGGCACGATGCCCGAGAATGCGAGCGCGGCGATGAATGCGATAAATGAGGAGCTGGAGAGAATCTCCCGCGAAGGGCTCAGCGCGGATGAGCTGGCGGCTGGAAAAAGCCAGGCCCGTGGCCAGATTACTTTGTCGTTGGAAACGCCGGCTTCGCGGATGTACCGAGCTGCGGGCGCAGAGCTGTACGACGAGCCATTTCTCGGGCTCGACGAGGTGTTGGCAAAGATCGACGCGATCGACGGCGACGTCGTTGCGGAAGTGTGTTCGACGGTGTTCGCTCCGGAGCGTCAGACGGTGGTCACACTCGGTCCGACCGCTCCTTAATCGCATAGCCCACTCACCCGAAAGGTTGATATGAAGATCGGCGTACCGAAGGAAATCAAGACGAATGAAAACCGCGTTGCGCTCGTTCCCGCCGGAGCGGAAGCGCTCGTCGCGGCTCGCCACAGCGTGATGATAGAGAAGGGCGCGGGCGAGGGAAGCGGGTTCTCCGACAGCGACTACACGTCCGTCGGCGCGACCATCGGCACCGATGCCGACACGGTCTGGCGCGAGGCGGAGATGATAATGAAGGTGAAGGAGCCCATCGCGCCCGAGTGGCCGCGGATGAAGAAGGGGCAGCTCATCTTCACGTACTTCCACTTTGCCGCCGACAGGAAGCTCACCGAGGCGCACCTCGCCAGCGGCGCCACCTGCGTCGCCTACGAGACCGTCGAGCTGCCGACACACGAGCTGCCGCTCCTGACGCCGATGTCCGAAGTCGCTGGAAGAATGGCGGTTCAGGAAGGCGCTAAGTACCTCGAGAAGCTTTACGGCGGACGCGGCGTGCTGCTCGGCGGCGTGCCGGGAGTGGCTCCCGGTAAGGTCGTGATTCTCGGCGGCGGAATCGTCGGCATCAATGCTGCGAAGATGGCTGCAGGACTCGGCGCTAAGGTCACCGTTCTCGACCTTTCGCTAGAGCGTCTCCGTTACCTTTCCGATGTAATGCCCGCCAACGTCACTCTGATCTATTCAAACCGTCACAACATTCTCGAGCAGATCTCGACCGCCGACCTCGTTGTCGGAGCGGTTCTGATCCCGGGCGCGGTCGCGCCGCGGCTCATCCGCCGCGAGGATCTGAAGACGATGCAGCCGGGCTCGGTCATCGTGGACGTGGCCATCGACCAGGGCGGATGCGTCGAGACGATCAAGGCGACGACGCACGAGAATCCGACCTATGTCGTTGACGGCGTCATTCACTACGGCGTCGCGAACATGCCGGGCGGAGTGCCCCGCACTTCGACTCTCGCACTCACCAACGCGACCTTTCCGTACGCGTTGCAGCTGGCGAACAAGGGATGGAAGAGGGCGCTGAAGGAGAACGCCGCTCTCAAGAAAGGACTCAACGTTCATGATGGCGTGGTTACATACGCCGCGGTCGCCGAGGCCTTCGGCTTGCCGTTTAGCGACCCTGACTCATATTTGACTTAATGCGCTGGCCCTTCTTCAAGACGGGAAATCTTTTTCCCGCAAACGCGATCGCCGTAGACCTCGGCACTGCCAACACACTGATCTACGTGAAAGGCGAAGGCATCGTCCTAAACGAGCCTTCGGTCGTCGCGCTCGACCGTGAGACAAGAAAGATCAAAGGCGTCGGTCTCGAAGCGAAGCGCATGCTTGGTAGAACTCCTGAGAACGTCATCGCCGTGCGCCCGATGAAGGACGGCGTCATCGCCGACTTCGACGTTACGGAGAAGATGCTGCGCTATTTTCTCGCGCTCATCATCGAGAACCACGTCTTCAAGGTGAAGCCGCGCGTCATCGTGTGCGTCCCCTCGGGAATCACCGAAGTGGAGAAGCGCGCTGTGCGCGACTCCGCGCTCGGCGCCGGCGCCAAGGAAGTGTTTATGGTCGCAGAGCCGATGGCGGCGGCGATCGGTGTCGGTCTCCCCGTCGAGACTCCGACCGGCAATATGGTTATCGACATCGGCGGCGGCACGACGGAGATCGCCGTCATCGCGCTCTCCGGAATCGTCAGCGATACATCG
>JBKJHG010000163.1:0-2965 GCA_046599115.1 Gemmatimonadaceae bacterium | reverse complement strand
TGGCGGGATTCGTGAGTGAAGTAGGAGTTCCCGATTTGGTTTTCATTGCGTCCGAGCACGGACTGCCGGTCATTCACGACCTCGGCAGCGGATTGATGGTCCCGCTCGACGAATACGGACTTACCGGCGAGCCGACCGTCCGCGAAGCGATGGCCGCCAAGCCGACGCTTGCAATTATGAGCGGCGACAAGCTGCTCGGCGGTCCGCAATCGGGCATCGTGCTCGGCGACGCCACGACAATCGCAAAGCTGCGCGCGAATCCCCTCGCGAGAGCGCTCCGGGTGGACAAGATGACGCTCGCTGCGCTCGAGGCGACGCTTCGCATCTACACCGATGAAAAGCGCGCCGTGACGGAGATCCCCGCACTGGCGATGATCGCGGCATCCGTGGAATCGCTCCGCCTGCGCGCGGCGTTGATCATCGGAGCGTCAGGCGGCGCCGCCGAGGCGGTAGAAAGTGAAGCCAGCGTCGGCGCTGGCGCGTTCCCGACGGCGACGATTCCATCCATCGCCCTCGCAGTGCGCGGCGACGCGCGCAAGCTGGACAAGCGGCTGCGCGGAGGAACCGTTGCCGTTGTCGGCCGCATCGCCGACGGCACACTGCTTCTCGATCTCCGCAGCGTGCAGCTTCAGGATGACGCCGATCTCGCCGCGGCGCTGGTCGCCGCCGCGAAGTGAGCACCCCTCTTCCGAAGGTGGTGTTCCTCGACCGCGACGGGACGATCATCGAAGATGCGCACTACATCAGCAATCCGGATGACGTCCGCCTGCTGCCCGGCGCCGCTGAGGCAATCGCCGCGTTGAACGCGAGGAACATTCCTGTCGTCGTCATCACTAACCAATCGGGAATTGCGCGCGGGCTGCTGACGGTGGCCGATTACGAGTCCGTGCGAGCGAGAATGGACCAGCTTCTCGACGAGAAGGGCGCGCGAATAGACCGCAGCTACTACTGTCCGCATCATCCTGACGTCACTGGCTCCTGCGATTGCCGAAAGCCGGCAGCCAAGCTTTTCCGCGACGCGCTCCGCGATTTGAATCTCGATGGTATTGGAGCGGCGTACATCGGCGACCGCTGGAGAGACGTCGCCGCGTCGAAGGAGCTCGGCGGCAGAGGAATTCTCGTTGCCTCCCCGATGACAAGCGACGACGACCGCCGCCGCGCGCGTGAAGCCGGTATCGAAAGCGCGGCGAGTCTGCAAGAGGGTATCGGGCGTCTCTTTGCTCTTACAGAAGACACCGCGGGCGGCTAGAATCGCTTGATGCGCGCTCGCATCGCCGTCCTCGCATCGGGGCGCGGATCAAACCTCAAGGCAATTCTTGAATATCTCGACGGATCTTCGGGACACGATTCCTATGAAGTCGCCGCCGTCATCTCCAACAAGAGCGACGCTCCCGTTCTCGAGCTCGCCCGCAGCGGCAACATCGCTGCATTCGCAATTGACCCATCGACCGACGGTGAAGGAGCTGAGCTGCTCGGCCTTCTCGATCGGAACAGGATCGAGATCGTCGCCCTTGCCGGCTACCTCAAGAAGATTCCACGCCCTGTCGTCGCCGCGTATCCGGGCCGGATGCTGAACGTGCACCCCTCTCTCCTTCCGGCGCACGGCGGCACCGGGATGTATGGCATCCGTGTGCACGAAGCGGTGCTCTCGGCTGGCGATTCCGAAACCGGGGTGACGGTGCATATGGTTGACACCGAGTACGACCGTGGTCCGATCGTCGCGCAGTGGAGAGTTCCGGTGCTTCCCGATGACGACGCTCACTCCATCGCCTCGCGTGTGCTCGCGGTCGAGCACATTCTCTATCCGCGCGCGATCGACATCGTCGCCGCGCTCTACAATTTGAGATCCGACAACTAATGCCAACCGCGCTCCTCTCCGTCTCCGACAAGACGGGCCTCGTTGAATTCGCCAAGGGCCTTCAGCGGCTGGGTTGGAGCCTCGTGTCCACCGGCGGCACGTCGAAAGCGCTCCGCGACGCGGGCATCGAAGCTCGCGATGTCAGCGAAGTGACGAACTTCCCTGAGATGCTGGATGGGCGAGTGAAGACGCTGCATCCGGCTGTACACGGCGGGCTTCTCGCGCGCCGCGACCTCCCCGAGCATATGGCGGCAATCGCCGGGCACAAGATCGAGCCGATAGACCTCGTCGCCGTAAATCTCTATCCGTTCGAGACGACCGCCGCCCGAAAGGGAGCGACGCCCGCCGAAATCATCGAGCAGATTGACATCGGCGGACCGTCAATGCTTCGCTCGGCGGCGAAGAATTTCGCTTCGGTGACAGTGATCGTAGATCCCGCGGACTATACGCGTGTGCTCGCCTCGCTGGATGCCGGCGACGACGATCTCGACCTGCGGAAACTCCTCGCCGAAAAAGTCTTCGCACGCACGGCTGCGTACGATGCGGCGATTGCTTATTGGTTCGGCTGCGAAAGATCGGAGACCTTTCCGGATCGTATCTCGCTGCCGCTCGAGCGTCTCGCAACACTCCGTTACGGAGAAAACCCCGGGCAGCGCGCTGCGTTCTACATTGAGCGCAAGCACGATGGCATCGCCGCGCTCTCGCAGAAGGGGGGCAAGGAGCTCTCATTCAACAATCTGCTCGATCTCGAGGGCGCCCTCCTCGCGACCGATCCCTTCGACGACGCCATCTGCTGCGCGATAGTGAAGCACACGACGCCGTGCGGCCTAGCCACCGGCGAAAGCGCGCTCGACGCGTACAGGAAAGCGCTCGCCTGCGACCCCGTCTCGGCATTTGGCTCGGTGATCTCGTTTACGACCGACGTTGACGAAGCCACAGCCGAAGCCGTTTCCAGTCTGTTCGTCGAATGCATCGTCGCGCCGACGTTTTCTTCCGGGGCGCTGGAAATCCTCGGACGAAAGAAGAATCTTCGCGTTCTCGAAGGGCGCGCCGAATGGCGCGAGCACGCGCTCGACTACAAGCGCGTCCGCGGCGGCTTGCTGGTCC